>JBKQHM010000049.1:0-2866 GCA_052148775.1 Isosphaeraceae bacterium
GGCCCCGCTGTTTCAGGTCTTTTACCAGGGCGGCCGAGGGCTGGTCGGTGTCGTGGCACTGGCTGCGAATCTGCGCGGGCAGGTCGGTATGCTGGTCCCAGCCCATGTGGTAGAGCTGGATGAACCGCACGCCGCGCTCGGCCAGGCGTCGGGCGAGCAGGCAATTCGCGGCGTAGCTGCCGGGTTTCAGGACGTCCGGGCCGTACATGTCGACCACCGACTTCGGCTCACGCGAGAGGTCGGTGAGATCCGGCACTGATTGCTGCATCCGGTAGCCGAGCTCGTATTGTGCCACCCGCGTGAGGATCTCGGGGTCACCGGTCTCCGCATGGTGGAGGTCGTCGAGGGCACTGATCTCGTCGAGCATCTGGCGGCGCGTCGGTTGGGAGCACCCCGCCGGGTTGGCGAGGTAAAGCACCGGCTCCTTGCCGCCGCGGAGCTTCACGCCCTGGTAACGCGATGGCAGGAAGCCGCTCCCCCAGAGGCGGTCGTAGAGCGGCTGATCGGTCCGCCCGCGTGAGAGCAGCACGACGAACGAGGGCAAGTCCTGGTTCATGGTCCCCAGGCCATACGTGACCCACGAGCCCATGCTCGGCCGTCCCGCGAGCTGAGAGCCCGTCTGGACGAACGTGATCGCCGGGTCGTGGTTGATCGCCTCGGTCTGCATCGAGCGGATGATCGTGATGTCGTCGACGATCCCCGCGGTGTGGGGCAGGAGCTCGCTCATCCATGCGCCGCCCTGACCGTGCCGGGCGAACTTGAAGACGGACGGGGCGACGGGGAAGTTCTTCTGCCCCGAGGTCATTGTCGTGATCCGCTGGCCCATCCGCACCGAGTCGGGCAGCTCCATCCCCCGCCGTTCGCGGATCGACGGCTTGTAGTCCAACAGGTCGAGCTGCGACGGGGCGCCAGACTGGAACAGGTAGATGACCCGCTTGGCCTTGGCTGCGAAATGCGGCAGGCCCGGCAGGCCGCCGTTCGTGCCCGCCGGATTCGCGAGGCTGATCGCCGACTTCGGCGTCGGGACATCGGCTCCCGCGCGAACGCGATCGCCATCGAGCAGCGTCTTGAGCGCCACCGCACCGAGACCGACCCCCGATCGAGCCAGGAAGAGCCGGCGATTGAGCTGCTGTGCAATTCGTATCTCGTCCACGTTGGACCTCGTCATGGGAAGGGTGGAACGGGCCACCAATCGACTTATTCTTGCGTGATGGTCTCGTCCAGGTTGAGGATGACGCTCGCCGTCGCCAGGTAGGCCGCCAACTCGACGGGGTCCACCTTGGGGTCGAGCGGGCTGTCTCCGTGCCAGATCAATTGCAGGGCCGATTCCTTGTTCGAGCCGTAGGCCGCGCGGTAACGCTCGAGTCCGGCACGCAAGACGGTCAATTCAGCCGGAGACGGCTTGCGGGCGGTCGCGCGGCGGAAGGCGAACGTGATCCGGTCATCGACCGAGCCGCCCTCGGCGATCATGAGCTGGGCCAACGCTCGGGCGGCTTCCACGTAGGCCACGTCGTTGAGCAGCTCCAGCGCCTGTAGCGGCGTATTGGTGCGCGGACGCTTCACCTGGCAGGTCTCGCGGCTGGGCGCGTCGAACGTGGCGAGCATCGGATGCGGCACGGTCCGCTTGCGATAGACATAGAGGCTGCGGCGGTAGAGGTCGGACCCCTTGTCCTGGATATACGGCCCCTCGCCGGCGCCTCCGGCCAGCTCCTCCCACAGGCCGGCGGGCTGATACGGCTTGATGGACGGGCCGCCAAGCCGCTCCGTCAACAGCCCGGCGATCCTCAGGGCGTTATCGCGGACGACTTCGGCCGAGAAGCGGAATCGAGGCCCGCGCGCCAGCAGTCGATTGTCCGGGTCGTGAGCGAGCAGGGCCTGCGACACGCGCGACGACTGGCGATACGTCGCACTCCTCACGATCAAGCGGTGCATGACCTTGATGTCCCACCCGGTGCGGACCAGCTCGGTCGCCAGCCAGTCGAGCAATTCCGGATGCGTCGGCGGATCGCCCTGAACGCCGAAGTTCTCGGCGGTCTTCACCAATCCCTGGCCGAAGTGGTGTTGCCAGATCCGGTTGACCTCGACGCGTGCCGTCAGCGGGTTCTCCGGCGAGACCAGCCACCGCGCCAGGCCGAGCCGGTTCGGATGTGGGTCCGGAGTTGGCCTCGGCAACGATGAGGGAGTGCCGGGCTCGACCTTCCGGTTCTTGTCGGGCTGATCGTACTGCCCGCGCTTGAGGACATAAGTCGGCCGAGGGGTCGCCATGTCCTCCATCACCATCACCGAGGGGATCGTCTTCTCGTATTCGGCTCTCGCTTTGTTGAGTTTCTCCAGATGCTCCTTCGTGCCGTACGACTTAACGAAGGCGATGGTCAGGTCGAACTCGCTGAGACGGTCGCGATTCTGGTCCGTCGGCAGCGTCACGAGGGGTGGTACATTGCCCCGTGTCTCGGTGTAGACGCCCTTTTCATTGACGCTGTTAAAGAAGCCCAGGAACTGGTAGAACTCCCCCTGCGAGATCGGATCATACTTGTGGTCGTGGCACCGGGCGCAGCCCATTGTCAGCCCGAGGAAAACCATCGAAGTGGTCTCGACGCGGTCGACCGCGTTCTCGATCCGCCACTCCTCATCGAGCGAGCCGGCCTCGGTGACCGTCCGGACTTCCTTCAGCACCAGCCCGCGGCCTCGCGACTCGGGCATCGCCTCGGGGACCAGGCCGCCGGCGAAGCCCGAGGGGTACGAGTTCTCGTCGTAGATCCAGAGGTTCATGTCCAGCTTCTCGGCCTCGGCCAGCGCCGCCTTCCAGAGCCGGAACCAGTCGGCCGAGAGATAAGGAGTCATCAACCCCGGCCGGGGATGGACCCAG
>JBKQHM010000050.1:0-9118 GCA_052148775.1 Isosphaeraceae bacterium
GGTCTGCACGACCGTTTACTACTGGAATGTCGGCCTGTCTCGTTTCTTCAACGGCGGGTTGGTCAACGGCCCGACGTACTCGCCCGGCGCCGTCGATTACAGCCTCCCCGGCGGCCCGTGCGCCAGCAGGGTGATCACGATGGCCTCGTTCACCGACGGCACCAGCAACACGGCCATCATGAGCGAGTCGGAGCAGAGCAACTCCGGGCAACAGCTCGACGGCCTCGGCATGGTCTACGCCGGTCCGACCTGGAACCAGTTCATTGGCCAGGGTAGCCAGCTCTCGCCTCCCGACTGGCTGGCCGCCCAGTACTGCCAGAATACGCCCAACCTCCCGCAGGATTACTGGTGGAAAGGTGAGTTCGCCCTCTCGGGCGGCCACAACATCTACTCCCACACCCAGACCCCGAATCGTCGCTCCTGCTACTGGACCAACGTCAGCAACACGTTTCCTCCCACATCGAGCGACCAGGATTATGCCGGAGCCAACCAGACCATGGTCGCCGCCAGCTCCTGGCACCCCGGTGGCGTGAATGTCCTGTTCATGGACGGCTCGGTCCACTTCATCAAGAACTCAGTCAACTTCATGGCCTGGTATGCCATCGCCACCCCGGCACGCGGCGAGGTCGTCAGCAGCGACTCTTATTGACGGTCATCGGAGACAGTCGACAAGATCTTGGATCGGCCATCATACTCGGCAGCGCACGCATCTCTCGGTCGGTGCGGGCGCCGCCGATTGTCGCTTTCCGGGCGAGTCGTTAGCCTATTGTCATGAGCGCGTCCGCGACCAACCGATCCGCGACCGGCCCCGAACCTCACCCGGAGCGACCACCCCGGCCGCGGCTCGGCCGTCGGCGATCAGTCCGCATCGCCCTGTGGTGCCTGGGCACATCGCTCGTGCTCGGCCCGGCGGCGTGGTTCGCGACGCGATTCGATCCGGTCGGCCGGGTGGCCGCCGACTTCGATCGCCACCGTTATCGGTCGGCGCTCCGCGCGTCGCAAGACTACCTGAGATGGTTCCCCGACGATCACCGTGCCTCGCTGATGGCGGCGCGGTGCCTCACCCGACTGGGTCGGTCGGCGGAGGCCGAGGACCATTACCGGAAGGCCGGGCCGCTCGAGATCGATGATGCGCAGGTGCGGGCCATCGGCCTGCTGACCCTCGACCAGCCCATGCGCGCCGCCGAGGTCTACGAGGAAATCCTGGGGCGCCGGCCCGATGACGCGCTCGCCTTGAAGCGGCTCGCCGCAGTGCGTATGGGCATGAAACAATGGCGCATGGTGCTCGAGCTGGCCGATCGGCTGATCCGCATCCCCGATGAGGAGGTCGCCGGCAGGACCCTGATCGCGATCGCCCAGCACGAGCTGAAGCACTATGAGATGTCCGTCGACGCCGCCCGGCGCGTCCTGGAGCTCGACCCTCACCTGAAGCGGATGCCGTTGCCGCGTACCCTCTTCTGGAACAACCTGGCCATGGACCTCATGGCCCAGGGACGAGTCGAGGAGGCCCGCAAGTACCTGGAGCAGGCACTGGCCCGTTCGGAGGACGCCGGCCTGATGGAGCTGCTCGGCCTGACCTATTCGCAGCAGGGTTTGCCCGATCAGGCCGAACGCTGCTGGCGGCAAGCGGAACGGTTGGACCCGAACAACGCGGATGTGTGCCTCGACCTGGGCCGGCTGGCGATGGGCCGACGCCGATGGGACGAGGCGCTCGCCTTCCTGAAACGGGCCGCCGATCGGTCGCCCGAAGCGGTCGAGCCCCTGTACAACCTGAGCCAGGTCTACCGGATGCTGGGCCGGCACGAGGAGGCGGAACGCTACCGTCGGCTGGCCGACGAGCGACGAAAGTCCCAGCCGCCGCGGCGGGGGGGCATGGGCGAGGATGTCGATCCCGTCGACGCGACGGACCGCATGGCCCCCCCCAGGCCGGAGCCCAAGCGATGACCGTGCGCGGGCCCGGACTCCGCAACTCCGGTCTTGCCCTCCTCTTCACGGCGCTCATCGCCGCCGGTGCATTCTTCGTCGTGCGGGTGCGGCTCCGGGCGGCGCCGAGCCTGGATGGACTCGCTCCGCTGATCAACGCCAGGCGCCTCGATGAGGTGGAAGAGCGGCTCCGGGCCTATCTCCGGCTGCACCCGGATAGCCTCCAGGCCAACCTCCTGATGGCCCAGGTCGCCATCGATCGCGACGATCCGAAGCCGAGGCTGGCGCTCGATCACCTCGCCCGGATCAAGACCGCCGACCGTGGCACGCTGGCCGTCGTCCGGCTCAACGAAGGGAAGGCATACTCCGCCCTCGGCCGGAACGACCAGGCCGAGAGGTCCTGGAAGGAAGCCCTGCGGCTGGAACCGCGCATCCCCGAGGCGGGCTGGGACCTGCTCGGCCTCTTCTACGTACAGGGCCGTCGCGCGGAGGCCCACCGCCTCGGAATGGACCTGTTCGCCATCGAGCCCGACCCTCATGACCGCGCGCAACTGCTCCTGGAGCTGGTCCGCCAGGATGCCCAGCCCATCGGCCCCGACTCGCGAATCAAGACCCTCGAACCACTGGTGCAGGCGCATCCGGAAGACCTCCACACGGCGATCGCCCTGGGCCTGGCCTTGATCCGGAACAGCCGGATCGATGAGGGACTGGCGATCCTGCGCGGACTGGTCGAGCGCCACGCCGGCCAGCCGGATACCTGGGACGCCCTGTTGCAAGGCCTGGACGAGGCGCGACAACCGGACGAGCTGGCCCGGACCCTGGACCGACTCCCGGCCGCGATGGCGGACGACCCGCGGTTCGATCGCCATCGCGCCGCGATCGCCCAGGAGCGTCGGGATTGGTCCCAGGCCGCCGACGGCTATCTCCGCGCCTGGCGGACCGATCCGTCCGACTTCCAGGTCCTCTATCGGCTCAGCCGGGTGCTCAAGGCCGCCGGCCGGCTGGAGGAAGCCCGCGCGTTCGACCTGAAGGTGCGAGCCGCCCAGGAAGCGAAGGAACGCGTCCTGCCGCTCTACCAGGAAGCCAACGCCGAGAAGACCCTGGGCGTCGCGCCCCACCCCGACCTGTATCATCGCCTGGCCGACCTCCGCGAACGCATGGGCCGCCCCGACGAGGCCCTGGCCTGGCACCGCCTGGTCCTCCGCGATCAGCCCGACGAGCCGACGAGCCGCGAGGCGGTCGCGCGGCTCCGGGCGGCGATCGACGCCGGGACGCTGTCTGAGCATTGACATATCTAATTACCAGTCAACTCTCGATACATTCGCTCCTCGGATAGGAGCCGAGGATATCGAGTCGCTCGCATTTCTTGCGGGCGAGCTCCAGGGCATTCTGGAGCTCCGGCTCCTAGACGTGCCCCTCGACGTCGATGAAGAACAGGTAGGCCGGGTCGCGGTCGGTGCCGCCGTTGGGGATGGGGAACGACTCGATCCAGGTCATGTTGACCCCGAACTTCTTGAACGGAGCGATGATCTCGAAGAGGGAGCCGGATTGGTTCGCCAGGCGGATCATGATCGTGGTCTTGTCTCGGCCGGTCCGCTCGGCGGCGCGTTCGGCGATGACGGCGAACCGGGTGACGTTGTGCGGCTGGTCCTCGATGTTCTCGGCCAGGACGTTCAGCCGATACGCGGAGGCGGCGGCCCGGCTGGCGACGGCGGCGGCGAACTCCTCGCGCTGGGCCAGCTCGGCGGCGGCGGCCGTCGAGACCACCGGGATCGACGCCGCCTGCGGCACGTTCTTCCCCAGCCAGTTCCGACACTGCGACAGCGCCTGCGCCTTCGAATAAACCCGGCGCACCTGGCCCCACTCGCAGCGGCCCAACAGGCAGTGATGGATGCGCAGCCGCACTTCCGCCCGGATCCTCAAGTTCGGCAGCTTGATGAACATGTCGAGGGTATCGGCGATCCGGCCGTCGGTGGAATTCTCGAGCGGCACCAGGCCGAACTGGACGTGTCGGCGATTGAGTTCTTCGAAGACGGCGGCGATCGAGCCGACGGGCACATGCTCGACGGCCTCGCCGAACCTCGCGACGGAGGCGAGGTGGCTGTAGCTATGCTTGGGCCCCAGGAAGGCCACGCGGATCGGCCGCTGGAGGGACCGGGAGCCGCTCATCAGCTCGCGGAAGATGATCCGCAAGGTCTCGGGCGGCAACGGGCCCTTGCTCGACGCCAGGGCCTTGGCGATCACTTCGTCCTCACGGGCCGATGACCAGACCTCCAGCCCGTGTTCGTTCTTGATCTGACCGACCGCGACACCGGCGATCTCCGCCCGGCGATTCAACAATTGGACCAACTCCTGGTCCAGCCGGTCGATCTGCTCCCTCAAGCTCGCCAGGCTGGGAGCGCGCGGCGCCTGGGACGCCTTCGGAGCGGCGGGCGGATTCTTCGAGCCGGAATCCATTCCTTTGCGTGGCGAAGACTTCCGGTTCATAACACGTCTACTCGTTGATTGACCGTCAGAAGAATCGAGCCCAGGCGCCGCGCCTCGCCTCGCCGTCTCGGCCCGACCGGGTCGGACCACGCCGACGGCCAGGCCGGATCCGTCGACCGCCCGGCCACCCCGGCCGATCCTCGACCGGCCAGCCCGCCGTCCTCGGACGCAAACTTTTCCCCGATAAGTAATTCAAAGCATCAGTCGACCGCTGTCAAGCCCGACGTCCGGGTTTTGAACTCATGCCTTCCGCCAGGATCGCGATCTCTCCGGCCGCAACCGAGGCCACCAGCCAGACCGACCAAGCCTCGGCCACCCAATAGTCTCACCAGATTACCCAGACTTCCTCAATATCTGGCGTCGTCGCCTCTGGAATCCAAGGCCCTCTCAAGACGAGGGCTGCCCGAGCATGGACGAATCGGTGCTCGGAGAGCACCCTACGAGACGGCCAAACTACGGCTTCCTGGGCGGCGTCTTCAAGCCGGCGAGGAACTCGACCAGGTCGCGGAGCTCGGTCTTGGAGAGCTTCGGCGCCAGGTCGGCGGGCATGGCGGAGGGGCCGCGTTTGCGATCCTCGATGGAGTCCTTGGGGACGGCGACCGGCTTTCCCTCGGCGGTGATCAGCCGCACCTCCTTGTCGTCCTCGCCCCGGAAGACGCCGGTGATCACCTGGCCGTCGGCGGTGGCCAGCACGATCGTTTCGAACCCCTGGGCGATCTCCTTGTTCGGCTCGACGATCGATTCGAGGATGTATTTGCGATCCTTGCGGGCGCCGATGCCGGAGAGCTCGGGGCCGACCTCGCCGCCCGGTATCTCGCCGTTCCAGGTCCTGGCCTTATGGCATCGCAGGCATTCGGTCGCGGCCTTGTCGGTAAAGACGGAACGGCCGCGCTGGGCGTTGCCGCCGACGAGGACTTCGCGGTACGCGGCCATCGGGTCGCCCTTGGGCCGGGAAGCCTCGAACTCCTGGAGCTTCCGGCGGATCGCCGGGTCGTTGCGCGCGGCGGCGGCCTCGAGGAGGTCGAGGTGGAGGTCGGCGGGCACCTTGCCGGCGACGAGGTCGTCGAGCCGCCGGAGCATGGCCTGGCGGGCCGCGTCGCCTTGCATCGAGGCCATCGCGGCGATCGCCCCCTGACGCTCGGCCATCGGGCCCTTGTCGATCCGTTCCTGGATGATCGGGATCGCGGCATCGGGATCGGCGGCGGCGAGGATCCGGAGCGCCTCCGTGCGCGTGCGGGCCCCCGACATGCTGCCGGCGCGTCGGGCAGCCTCGACGCGGCGGGGATCGCCCAGTTGGTCGAGGGCCTTCAGCGCCGCGGAGCGGCTGCGGTCGGTCTGGTTGCGATCGGTGGCCATGGCGACGAGCGCGTCGCCGACGTCCTTGATGCCGAGCGCGGCGGCGGCCAGCACCGCCGCGGCCCGGACCGAGTCCGGCGCCCCGCCCAGGATCGACGCGAGTCTCGGCCGCAATGCGTCCGCGACCGGCCCGGCCGTCCGGGGCGCGATCGGCCTCCAGAGGCCCACAACCGCGTCCCGACCCGACGGCGCGGCCCAGCTCCCGAGCATCTCCAGAGCCTGGACGCGCACCGGCGCGGGCAAGTCGGAACGACCGGCGACCTCGACCACCGCCGCGGCCTGTGCGGCCCCGCCCGCGCGGAGGTTGGCGTTGAGCACCCGACGCAGCAGCGGCAAGGGCGTGTCCTTCGCGATCGGCAATGCGGCCAGGCTCGCGAACGCGGCCGCGATCGGCTCATCGTTGATGGCACGGGCGGCCTCAAGTACCAGGCGGGGATCGGAGTCCTTGAGGAACCGGGCGACGTCGGCATCGCCGAGGCGTCGCAAGGCCAGCAGCACGCCCATCCGCACCGAGGGCGAGGCATCGGCCGATGCCCGCTTCAACGCCGACACATCCCCCGATCCGACCAGCCCCATCACGGCGCCGTGACGCAGGTAGGGATCCTTGTCGGCATTGCGGCGGAGCGTTTCCAGCAGCGGGCCGACGGCCTCACTGCGCCCCAGCTTGCCCAGCGCCATGGCGGCGAACAGGATGACGCGCGGGCTCGGATCATCGAGTCGGGCGATCAGCCCGGCGAGCGCCTTGGCTTCCCGGATGTCGCCGAGCGCCCGGGCCGCCTGGGCGCGGACCTCCGCTTCGGGATCCCCGAGCATCGGGCCCAGCAGGCCCCAGGGGCTGAACGATTGGCCGGGGGCCTTGATCCGGGCGACCTGGCCCAGGCCCCAGATCGCATGGATCCGCGCCAGGAGGTTTTCTTTCGACCCGGCGACCTGCGCGAACGCCCGGGAGCCCGCCTCGCCGCGAGTGGCCAGCTCGAACTGGGCCTCTTGCCGGACGCGCATGTCCGGGTGGGCCAGCAATCTCGCGAGCTCGTCGGTCGATCGATGCGACATCCCCTCGGCCAGCATCGCCTGGACCTCGCGGATCTTCGGATCGCCGCGGCGCGATGTGTCGAGGACGCGGTAGAGCCGACCCTTGTTCGGCTTGTCCCAACCCTCGACCCAGTCGCAGAAATAGAGCGCGCCGTCGGGACCGAAGTCGGCGTCGGTCGCCAGCACCGACCAGACGAACTGCTTGGAATCGACCAGCTCGAACGACGCCCCCCTGGGCCGGAGGGCGAAGCTGCGGATGCCGCTCTGGCCGCTGGAGCCCCGGAAATCGACCAGGAAGAAGTGCTTCTTGTACGCCTCGGGCAGCAGGCTGACGCCCGGGTCATAGGCCAGGCCCGACGGGCCGTCGGCGAGGTTGGCGATCGGCGGGACGATGTACGCCGCCTGGCCGTCGAACGCCGGATACCACAGCTTCTCTTCATTCCAGGGACCGCGGCTGACCGGCCCCGCGATGAACTGGTAGCCGATCCGCCAACCGCTGTCTCCCCCTTCGAGCAAGTAGACCCAGCGCGCCCGGTCGCCGCTGTCGGAGTTATTGTCGCCGGTGAACAGGTTGCCGAACTCGTCGAACGCCAGCTCTTGCGGGTTGCGGAGCCCCGTGGCGAAGACCTCGAGCTCGGTGCCGTCCGGGTTGCAGCGGAGGACCGAGCCGGTATCCGGCACGGAGAGCTTGCGGCCGTCGATGGTCGTCACGTTGAATCCGCGGTCGCCGATGCTGAAATAGAGCTTGCCATCGGGGCCCATCTTCAGGCCATGCAGGTCATGGCCGAGGAATCCGACATGGAGGCCGTACCCCTCGTGCAGGATCGTGCGGCGATCGGCCCGGCCGTCGCCGTCGGTGTCGCGGAGCTTCCAGAGCCAGGGGATGCACGCGTACCAGACGTCACCTTTCCGGGCCAGGAGCCCGGCGCCGATGCCGGCGGCCGGGTCGTTGAATCCGTCGGCGAACACGGTCGACGCGTCGGCCCGGCCGTCGCCGTCGCGGTCCACGATCCGACGCACCCGCTCGTGCTCGACGTTGTACCGGGCGAACCCGGCCCCGAGATACTTCTTGTACATGGCGACGCGGTCGGCGACGGTCCGGGAGGCCAGATCGTCGTCGAGCCAGTTCATATGGTTGCGGGTATCGGTCACCCCGTCGCTATGGCGGAACGTCTCGGCGACGTAGAACACCCCCTTCTCGTCGACGGCGAACGCCACCGGGTTCGCCAGGAGCGGCTCGGACGCGAACAGCTCGACGGTCAATCCGGCGGGCACCCGGAACGATCGCATCGCCCGAATCGGCTCGTCGGAGGCCGGGGCGATCCGCGGGGCATAGGGTTGGGTCGGCGTGACGGACGGAGGCCCGCCCTTCGGATCATCGGCGCGGACGGCCGGGGAAATGGTCGTGGCGATCGCGAGAGACCAGCCCCAGACCAGGGCCTTGATACGGGTGTGTTTGCTCATGGAATCATCCGGGTCCAACGGTAGGATCGACGCGGGAGGTTTGATATCCCGGGCTCGGTCTCCGGGCAATCGGAGGAAAGCTGCCATCTTCAGGATACGATGAGTTCATTGCAGTCGGGAAGTCGATCCGTTGGTGTTTTGGTCGCAGTCCGGAAGAACCGTCCTCATCGCGTCGCGATCTTTCGCTCGGGAAGGTGGGCGCGACGGTCCCTGCGAAGGGGGCCCAGTGCCGGTTCCCTCCCATGGGCCTGGCGAGCGTGAACCAACCTCCTCGAATGTGTCAACTCGTTCGCGGGTCGACGTCTCAGAGCTTGTGAAACAATCGGATTGCAGATGCCGGATTCCAGATTCCAGAAGTCATAAGCCCTTGACATTCTGAGCTTAATATGCATTTGGAATCTAAAGTATGTTGTCTGGAATCGATTCTTTCACAGCCTCTCACCGGAGGAATCGCTCCCCGCGCCCTGGATCGTGGGTTCGTTTTGCGAGTTTGGGTTCTCGTCCGATGCGGACTCGGGCTGGACCCGCGGATCAGCCTGATCGTCGGCCGGGGCCGTGGGTTCGTCCTGCGAATCGCGGCGATCACCCGCCGTCGACATCTCGGTGGGGATGTCGCGAACGGCATCCGTCGTGGCTTCGTTCATGTTGGGCGCGGGTCTCCTGACCCCGCCCGAGTTGTTGGGCGCGGGTCTCCTGACCCCGCCCGAGTTCATGTTGGGCGCGGGTCTCCTGACCCCGCCCGAGTGCCTGACCGAAGGTCTCACGCCGGAGGCGATCGCCCCGATGGCCGGGCGCGGGCCGATGAGGCCCTCGGGGGCGACCGGGAGACCTCTGGTCGGGCCGGCGGCGGGGTCGG
>JBKQHM010000051.1:0-20467 GCA_052148775.1 Isosphaeraceae bacterium
GTCCAAGGTACTGTGAGAGCGAGTTATGAATCCCCCCTCTTCTGTAGGCGGCCTCTGTGAGGCCGCGGCGTGCGAGCGCGGGGTCACAGACCCCGCCTACAACCAGAATACCCAGGTCCTGGCCGCCAATCCGGGGGGTGGCTGGTACAGGGGTCGAGCCCGAAGGGCGAAGCCCCCAGGGGCTCCCGCGCATGACTTATCCAGGGACCGATACAGGAAGGAATTGCGATGTCCGCGAATCGTACCGTGATCGTGACCGGCGGGAATTCCGGCCTGGGATACGACTGCGTCAAGTCAATCTTGCGGGCCGGAGACGGCTGGCATGTGGCAGTCGCCGGCCGTGATCGAGGACGCTGCGACTCGGCGGATGAGCGGATCTCATTCTCGACCTCGTAATACCGGGCGCTGGTACCCTCGAGATCCGGATCGAGGACGAGGCGAAGGCGGCCGAACTCTGGAAAGGAAGCGTCGAGCTCGTGAAACTCGAGTCGGAAGAGACGCCCTTGCGGCCCTCGTTTTCCGCCTCTCGATGAGCTTGACCGGCCCTCCGTTTTGCAGGGCGAAGGCCCTGGTCGTTCGGAGGGTTGCGGGATCGGATCGAAGTGTAGAGGCGGATTCGTCTCATGCGGTTAGGCGGGCGCAATCAGCCATCCGATCAGAGGCTATGGTGGGTTGCACCTGTCCGACAAATGGAGTCTATAGCGAAGATAGCGGTTATGAGGATTCCGCCCTGACGGGGCCGAACATTTTAGACCAGGGCAACCAACTGATTGCATCTGTGTCGTAAGTTCTTGTCCCATCGGTTAGTACCCGTCTACTGTCTCGACGGACGTCTCGACCAAGACCGGACTTGGATGCCATTACCGCGGGATCGAGCGGTCGGTGCGGAGTTGTCCTTCCGACGGAGGATTGATCCTCAAATCGAGCCGGGGACCGAAAAAATGGACTCTGTCGCAAAGAAACCGGGAGGCCCGGCTCACCCAAGTTGGCGCGCCTGGGGGCGTCGCCCTGCGGTCGCCGACCCCAGCCACCCGGGGTCTGTCCCGCCACCGCAGGGGTGGAGTGGCAGGGGTCGAGCCAGCTCCCGCTGGCGAGCCCCCATGTGGGCACACAGCGGGACCACACCCCCGATCAACCCGGCCCCTTTGCAACAGACTCAGAGCTCGTGAAAGAATCGGATTGCAGATTCCGGATTCCAAATTCCAGAAGTCTAAACCATTGGCTTGCTGGGCTTTATATCCATTTGGAATCTGGAATGTGTTATCTGGAATCGATTCTTTCACAGCCTCTCAGAAGAATCGGGCAAGCCGCCCGGCAGATCGCCCCGGCGGATTCCGTGCACGCATGGACTGCTCGCGAGAGGGCGTATCACATCTCGGCCTGGGCGGTTCGCGGTCCATCCCGCATATCCCAGATCCCGTCGGTTTCCGGCGAACTTTCCTCAAATTGACGACGAACTACAATAATGTTAGGAACCGAAGGGCAAAACCTTCGGAGAAAGGAAAATGCTTCCGATGTTTGCTTCTTGGAAACTCGGCCGGGTTGCGGGGATCGATGTATTTCTGCATCCGACTTTCTTGCTCGTCTTGCTCCCGGGTATCTCGGTGGGCGGCCCCTTGACAATCCTGTGCGTCTTCGGGTGTGTCCTGCTGCACGAGTTCGGGCATGCGCTGATGGCCCGGCGGTTCGGGATCGAGACCGAGGATATTACGCTCTATCCGATCGGCGGCGTGGCACGGCTGCGCCGGTTGCCCCGGGCTCCGGGGGCCGAACTTATGATCGCCCTGGCGGGTCCCGCGGTGAATTTCGCCATCGTCGGGGCGTTGACTGTCCTGGGCCTGATAGGCGTCGGTGCGATGGCCGCGGGGACGACGGTCGGGTTCCTGATGGACGAGTTGATGATGGTCAACCTGGTCCTGGGGCTGTTCAATCTGATACCCGCCTTTCCGATGGATGGAGGCCGCGTCTTGAGGGCTTTGCTCGGCGGATGGCTCGGGCGTGCCCAGGCGACCACGATCGCCGCCACCATCGGTCGGACTCTGGCGGTCCTATTCGGCATCTTCGGTCTCATGACGTTCTTCTCGGCCGGCAACCCGATGCCGCTGGCCCTGGCGGCGTTCATCTACTTCGCCGCCCGGACGGAGGAAAGGCAAGTCCTCCATGAGGAGCGTCGACGCCAGTATCCGGCCGCCGATCAGGGTATCTGGGTCGCGCCGCCGGGCTATCGTTGGGTCAACCAGGGGAACGGGATCTGGCAACTCGCCCCGATCACTGTCCGGATGTCCGAATCGGGTCGGGGGCCCTCGCGATGGAGCTGATCCCGATCGTCGAGCTGGGGGTGTCTGAAGCCTATGCGATCCTCACCGGCCGCTTCGGCGTGACCGATCTACCGCCACTGGAGTCCATCGAGAACGAGGACTGGGGGCGTGACTATCTCCTCTCCCGCTTCCTCGAATTGCCCCGCTCGGCCCTCGCCGACGCGGGGCTTTGTATTTCCGCGGAAGACATCTAATACTACTCCGTTAGCACAATGGGTAATTTGGTAGACATGCGCGGTTTGATCGCGTTGAGGTAATCAGAAAGCCCGGCCTCTCAACGCCGGCCCCCGGCATCTGGCCAACCCATGCTTGCAGTCAAATACGCCTAAGTCCTTATGTAGAAACGGCTTGAAAAGCTAACGGAGTAGTACTAACTACTTGAATTCCCGGATCTTCAAGTCGCGCCACTCGAAGTGGCCGTTTTCCCCTTGCAGGCCGATGTAGCCCTCGGCGACCTGGATCGCCTCGCTGGTCGTGACGACCACGTCATTGAGGGCGACCTCGGCGCGGGTGCCGACGACTTTGAGGCGAATCTTCTGCCACTGCTTGGCGTCCTTCGATGCCGACTTCAGGGCGTCGGTCTTCCGCTCGAACCGGGGCGGTGCCAGTCCATGGCCGAAGAGCATGCAGCCCCCCTCCGCATCGATGATCTGCAACTGGTAACATCGGGCCGGCCAGTGCGGCTCCCGGGGCATGCTCTCTCGCGAGGCGCGGAACAGGATTCCGCTGTCGGAGCCCTTCTTGAGGACCCGGTACTCGGCCTGGAATTCGAAGTTCTTGTAAGACCTGGCCGATCGCAGCCAGCCGGTGCCGCCCTCGTTGACGATCACACCCTCCCGCACGAAGAACCGATTGGTGTGTTCGAGGGACCACCCGCTCAAGCCCTTGCCGTCGAAGAGGCTGGTGTATTTCGGCTCCTCCGCGCCGGCCGGGCACCAGGACGCCGAGACCAAGGCCCACACGGTTCCGAGCACAAAGAACCCTGGTCTCATCGACGATCCTCCCCGATCCCCCTCCGGCGGATGGCCGACGCCCCCGAAGCGCGTCGACCATCCGCTCAATTGGTTTATTAGGAGGTCGTCGATCGATCGATCGCAAGGGCCGAGTCCTTCGGTTCGCAACTTCTTCGCGTACAGAGGTCGAGAGCGGCTTTTTCCGCCGGGGACGTCCTGAAGAATCTGTGAAAAGATCGGCTCGAAGATTCCGGATTCCCGATTCCGAGCTCCCGAATCGTCCCGGATTTTGAGAGTCCCCCGGGTTTCATCCGGGGCTGTGATCCTGCGGACTTTCAGGCCGCAGGGACGTGTGGGTTCCCCTGGGGGACTCGGTCGCCGCGACCCCTTCATGACCTGAAGGGTGCGGTCGCGCGCCGCTCGCCACTGGAATCACTTCTTCTTGAAATCGCCCGCGGTGACCACGGAGAGTCGCTTCGGGTCGATGTGCTTCCGGATCGCGGCATTGACCGATTCGGGCTTGAGCTCCTTGAGTTTCTGCTCGAATTCAGCCTGGTACTGCATGGTCCGGCCGATATAAAGGTTCTCGGCGATCGAACCGACCAGGACGCGGTCGTCGGCGCGTGAGTTCTGGAGTTGCTGGAGGTAGCCGGTCTTGGCCTTGTCGAGCTCATCGCCCTTGACGCCGTCGCGGAGGAGTCGGTTGACCTCCTCTTCCACGCCCGTGACGACCTTCTCGACGTTGATGGGGTTGTAGATCGCGAAGATCATCAGGGCGGCGTGGGGCTCGAACGGGTCGGCGGAGAAGATCGATTGCGCGCCGTACGAGAGTCCGCCCTTCTGTCGGAGTCGGTCGGCGATCCGCGAGGAGAGGGCGCCGCCTCCCAGGATGTAATTGCCGGCGACCAGGTCGGGATACTCGGGGTCGCTGTCCTTGAGCGGGGTCTGGAGTCCGGACAGGAAGACCGCGTTGGCCTTGTCGGGCGTCTCGATCGTCACTCGCTCGGCCGGGAGTCCGGTCTGGACGGGGCGTTCGATCCGGGCGTAGGGCTTCTGCGCCTTCCATCCCTCGAGCATCTTGCCCAGGACCGGCAGGACCTCGGAGGGCTCGAAATCGCCGACGACCACCAACTCGCCGTGATCGGCACCGAGGTATTCGCGATACAGGGTGCGGACCTGATCGAGGGAGAGCTTCCTGGCCCGTTCGAGCTGCTCGTCCATGGTCGGGCTGTAGCGGACGTCGTCGGCGGGGTATTTCGCCATCAGGCGCTGGAGGCGATTGAAACCCAGGGGCAACGGGTCGGAGCGACTTTCTTCGATGCCGGCGATCTGTTCGTTCTTGAGGATCTCGAATTCATGCGACGGCAACGTCGGCTCGCGGAGAACCTGGCGGAGGATCTCCAGGACGGCGGGGAGATTGGCGCGTTTCGTCTCGAGCGCGAACGTGGCGGAGCCGGCGCCGAGGCCGCCGAACCCCCTCATCATGCGCCCGCCCATTCCGGTGCTGAGCCGTGCGAAGTTCTTGTCGAGGGCGTCCTTGATCTGCTGGCGGGTCATCTTCGCCGTCCCCTGGGTCATCAGCACGGGGAGGAATCCCGCGGCCTCGTTGAACCCCTTGAGATTCTCGGCGTTGCCGTAGCGGAGCGTCAGCCGGAGCTGGACGATGCCGCCCCGGGTCTTCTTGGGGAGGAAGGCCAGCTTGATGCCGCCGATCGGCTCAGGGCGCTGGATCCTCGCTTCGATGGCCATCGGCGAGACGTCGAACGATTCGCTCGCGCCGGCGTCGACCTTGCGGCCGGTGTAGCCGTCGAGCAGCTTGGCGATATCGGGGACCTCCGGGATGGGCGTCCGCTCGGGTTTGGTGGCCGGGACGAAGAACCCGACCGTGCGGTTGCTGGCCGTCAGGTACTTCTGGGCGACCTCCTTGACCTGCGCGGGGGTGACCTGCTCGATGCGGTCGCGGTTGAGGAAATACAGGCGCCAATCGCCCTGCGCGGCCCACTCGCTCAGCTCGATGGCGATGCGGTTGGGATCCTGGGCCGCGAGTTCGAATGCCTTGCGGCGCGCCTGCCGGGCCCGGTCGACCTCCTCCTGGGTGACGCCCGATCGCGCCACCTCCTCGAGGACCGAGAGGGCCGCTTCGCGGACCTTCTCCAGCACCGAGCGGTCCTTGGTGTTGACCTCGGCCATGATCTCGAGGGCGCCCGGGTCGTGGTACGCGTGGGGGAACGCCGTGACATCCGAGGCCTTCTTGGTCTCGACCAGGGCCTTGTAGAGCCGGCCGGAGGGCTCGGAATCGAGGATGTCGGCCAGGAGCTCGACCGCGGGGAACTCGACGTGGGACCCCGCCGGGATGTGGAAGATCAGCCCGACGAGCCCGACGTTGCCGACCCGTCGCAGCGTGACGAACCGCTCGCCGTCCTGGGCCGGCTCCTCGGTGTAGGTGAGGGTCAGCTTCCGGTCCGGCTTCGGCAGCGAGCCGAAGTACTTGCTGATGTATTCGAGCGCCTTCTTCTCGTCGAACTTGCCGGCGACGACCAGCAGCGCGTTGTCGGGCTGGTAATACTTCTTGTAGAAGGCCCGCAGGTTATCGGCGGGGACTTTCTCGATGTCGGAGCGGTTGCCGATGACGGATTTGCCGTAGTTGTGCCACTCGTAGGCGACGGCCATCATCCGCTGGGAGAGGATGTTTTGGGGGGAGTTCTCGCCGGACTCGAACTCGTTGCGGACGACCGAGAACTCGGTCGCGAGGTCCTCGGCCTTGATGGGGCTGTTGACCATGCGGTCGGCCTCGAGCTTGATGGCGAACTCGAGGTTCTGGTCGCCGGCGGGCAGGCTCTCGAAATAGTTGGTGCGATCCACGTCGGTCGAGCCGTTGAACTGGGCGCCCCGCTCCTTCATGGCCCCGGGGATGTCCGGGTGGGTGGGCGTCCCCTTGAAGACCATGTGCTCGAGCAGGTGGGCCATGCCGGTCTCGCCGTAGCCCTCGTGCCGCGAGCCGACGAGGACGGTGAGATTGACGGTCACCTTGGGGCGCGAAGCGTCCGGGAAGAGGAGCACGCGGAGGCCGTTGTCCAGCCGGTACTCGGTGATCCCTTCCACCGAGGTGACCTTCCTGGGCTCGGCGGCCCGTGCGCCGGCCATGCCGAAGACCAGGCACAGTGCCGCGGCGAGAATCCAGGGGGTGCCAGTCATGTCGAGTCGCGATCTCATCGAAATCCCTTCTGCTCACAGGATGGAATGGAATCCGTCGCGGACCGGGCCGCGATGGCCGGTCCTCCTTGTCCTCAAGGTTTCCCGGACGGTTCGCCGGGAGATGCGGGCGTTGCCGTGCCGGCAGGCGCCCCGACGTCCGATGGCTTCGCCGAGGTCTTGCCGGCGTCGGGAGGGGCCAGGACCTGCTCCGGGAGATCCTTCGGGGCCGGTGTCGCGTTCGGCTCGGGCTTCCTGGACTTGCCTCGCGTCTTGATGATCACCTTGCCGTCCTTGACCTCGATGCTGTCGATTTTTCGGGCCTCGTCGGCGACCTCGGGGTCCTTCGAAAACTGGATGATCATGTCATTGATCTGGGTCACGGCCGGCTCGGGTAGGCTTCGGCCGTTGACCTCGAGAGATTCGATGTCGAGCTTCAGGGAACCGTCGCTGAAGGAACCACTGAGCTCAACCTCTCCGTTGAAGTAACGGCCGCGGAGCATCTTGATGCCGATCTTCTCGAAGACGCGACTGAACTTATCCAGGGCGATGCTGAGTTTCCCCTTGATGCGATCGCCCTCGATGTCGAGATAGATTTGCCCTTTCAGGTCCGGATTCTCATCGATGAGGGCGTTGAGCTCGTTGGCGGTCAGGACGAGGGTCTGGACCGGCTCGTTCGCATCGACGACCTTCTCGAAACCCTTCAACTTCTTCTTGATCGCCACGCGCTCCTCGGGAGAGGCCTCGACCTTGGGCAGCTCGCGGGGTGCGGTGGCCGTGTTCTCCTCCACGAACTGGGTGAACGATCGGTAGAGGAGGAAGGTGATGGTCCCGATGGCGATCGCCAGCAGCAGCGCCAGGATGCCCGTGATGAGACAGCCGTAGAACAGGCAACCGCGCTGGCGCGGCTGGCTTGCGTCGCCTTCCGGCGAGAAGGGCTTGGACTGGTAGAAATCAGGATCGGTGGTCGACATCGGTTGCGGGTTCCACCTCGGAATCGGCGATGCTCGAGTCGGACATCGCGGTGCCGGGCCTCTTTGGAGTCGGGTGTCGAGACTACCATGTTGTCCAAACGCCCGGTCGGCGGCAATGGCAACGGGGGACGTGGTGCCGCCGGAATGTCACGCCCTGGTTGTGTTTTCGATAACGCGTCCCAAATCTTGGTCCCGCGGACAGGAATTGTCGAGTAGCCGCCGGCGGGTGTACACGGGTACGACGGGCATCGAAAGATCCTGGGCGGGATGGGGGCTATCGCTCGACGGGCGGAAAAAAGTACGTCCCATCTTCTTGCGAGGACTCGGGTTGTGCTCATTCCGCCGATAATTCTCCGAGTCATTGAAGATTGAGGCGACCGAGTGACGATGATAAGTGACACGGTCAGCGCTCGTAGAATGCGAGCGCGCCTGCGGCGCCGATCCCAACCTGTTTCGCATCTTTGGTTGATGTGGGGAGCGATCAGGATGATAGCTCCCTGGTGGAATCCGAATTTGACAAATCGCGCTGCGTCGTCCCGATCAGGAGGATAATTCGACTATGCACACCCCAAGATTGGCGTCCTGCCTCCTTGCGCTGGCCGGTTGCAGCCTTGTCGGATGCACTCAGACGGGCTGGCTACGATCGAATAGCCCGTCCAACATGAAGACGGTCGCCTCGGTAGGTGACAAGACTCTGCCCATCGTGGCCGGCGATCCGAGTACCGGTTCGACGACCCGGGTCGAGTCGGAGCAACTCGACCTGCCCGCGCCGGCCGGGTCGAAGATCTCGGGCCGGGTCTTCGACGACCGCGGCAAGCCTGTACGGAATGCCAAGGTCCGGCTCGTCGTCGGGGGTGCACCCGCAGGGCGGGATAGCTTCGCGACGACGGAGCGAGACGGGTCCTTCACGTTGCATGGTCTGCGACCCGGCCGGGCTTACACCCTGATCGCCGAGTCGCAGGGCGAGGAAGGGATGATGTCGGGGCGTGCGGAAGCACAGGCCCCGGATTCCGACGTCCGCATCAAGGTCGCAACCCATCGCAGCTCGTCCGATCCGTCATCGATGTCAGTCCGGCCGGCGCGTTCGCGGGTGAAGCCGAATCCGGACCCCGATGAGGGAGACCAGGACGGCTTCCCGCCGATCATCCGACCGGGTGCCCGCTCGGACGAGGGCGAAGGACAGGAGCCTCCGGACGAGGAGGCGGCAGCCCTCGCGCCGAGGACCAATCGTCAATCCGCGACCCGACTGGCCGCGAATTCCTCGTCCGCGAACGGGTCGGCCCCGATCCGTGCGGGATGGAATACCACCGAACGGGCTCCCGGAAATGTGACGCGCACGACCGCCCGGCCCAAGGGCCAGGCTTCCGACGCCGATACTCCTGGCCGCCGATCGGCATCCGACGATGCCGACCGGGAATCCGACGACGGGGAGAACCCGCTCCCGCCCGCGCGGGAGGCCGAGGAGACTGATTCCGCACGGCCGTTGAGCCGGCGGGGGGAAGACCTTCCCTTTGATGGGAGCCGAGACGAATCATCCAACACGCGAGGTCGGACGCGCCCGCGACGGACATCCCCCGTCGTCCTCGATCCCGGCGACGACAATCCCGAGGACATGGACCAGGACTCGCGACGGAATGCCGGCGAGCCCGGACCGATCCCCGACGATCTCATTCCATCGCGAGGCGGGATCGCGCCCGCGACCTACGCGAAGTCCGGGAGGGGCGAATCCGGGGATGACGGCGATCTGACTGTTCGACCATCCCAGCGGACGCGCCGGGGTACGCCGGCCAAGGCCAACTCAGCGAACCGATCCCGCAAGTCACCGCTCCCCGCCGATCCCAACCCGGATGACGACGCGGGGT
Organism: Isosphaeraceae bacterium; assembly: GCA_052148775.1. Lineage (GTDB taxonomy): Bacteria > Planctomycetota > Planctomycetia > Isosphaerales > Isosphaeraceae > CAVZRC01. The sequence continues at coordinate 9,300 of JBKQHM010000051.1, forward strand.
CTCCCGAAAGCGAACAGCCGGATTCCGGCTCCCCATCGGCCCATCGTCCGACGTGGCGCGAGCTGTCGATCAACTCGGATGGCGTGCCGGTCGACGAGTCGGTCCACCGGAGTTCGGCCGAGATGTCGGTCGACGAGCCGGGTCAGGTCAAGCTGGCCAGCCTGGATAAGAGCAGCGTGATCCCCCGTGAGGTCGAGCCGGGCCAGTTCCGGCTCCCTGCCGTACCCTCGTTGCTGACCCAGGATCCCGAGTCCGGCTCCATGTTCAAGAAGAAAGGCCAGGACGAGGGCCAGAGTCGGTGCCAGATCGACACGGCCGACCGCCGGATCGTCGATTTCCAACTCCCCGGCCTCGACGGCACGATGGTCTCGTTCAAGGACTTCGACGCCGACGTGATCGTGCTGGACTTCTGGGGAAGCTGGTGCACACAGTGCCGCAAGTCGATCGCCTTCGAACGCGACTTGCTGGAGAAACTGGGCACAAAGCGAGTCCAGGTTGTCGGGATCGCCTGCGAGAAAGGGGCGACCCTGGCGGAACGACGGGCCTCGGCGACAAAAGCCACCCGACAACTCGGCATCAATTACCCCGTGCTCGTCTCGAGCATGGATCTGACCTGCCCGCTCCAGAAAGCGTTCCAAGTCCAATTCTATCCGACTTTGGTCGTGCTGGACCGCGAGGGACGAATCCTCCACATCGAGCGAGGGGCGACCGACGCCACCCTCGGCCGGACGGCACGCACCGTCGTCACGGCGCTCCACGAGGCGGAGAGCCGGGTGGAGTAGCCTGGGATTCCAGATTCGAAATTCCAGATCCCGGATTCCAGATCCCTGTCCCGGATGCCCGATCGCGAAAGTACGGCTTTCTTCGACACTGTAGCAAGGAAACCGGGCAAGAACCGGTAAGCCCGGACTTCCCTGGTCGGCGCGCCTGGTGGCGTCGCCCTGCGGGCGCCGACCGGCTACCCGAGGGTTACCTCGCCTCCGCGGGGGGTGGCTGGGGTCAAGCCGGCTCCTGCCGGCGAAGCCCCCAGGAAAGCCCTCGCCGCGACAGGACGCCGCCGATCAACCCGGCTTTCTTGCGACAGGCGCCTTTCTTATAATCTGGAATCCGGAATCTGACATTTGCAATCTCAGATCATGATAATCCAACGATCTGTCCGCCGGCATCGACGTCGATCCGCTCGGCGGCGGGGCGGAGGGGGAGTCCGGGCATCCGGACGATGTCCCCGGTGAGTGCGACGAGGAATCCGGCCCCGGCGGCGATCTCGATGTCGCGGACGGTCAGCGTGAAGCCCTTGGGCCGTCCGCGGAGCTTGGGGTTGTCCGAGAGCGAGTCCTGCGTCTTGGCCATGCAGATTGGCAATTCGCCGTAGTCCAGCTTGACCGCCTTGCGGAGCTTGGCCGCCGCCGCCGGCAAGATGCTGACGCCGTCGGCGCCGTACATAATGCGCGCGATCTGCTCGATCTTCTTCTCCGCGGGCCAATCCAGCGGGTAGAGGGGCTGGAAGGGCGTCGTCGGCGGCGAGGCAACGGCGACGACCTTCTCCGCGAGGTCGATCGCCCCGCCGCCCCCCTCGCCGAAGACGTTCGCCGTGGCGCAGGGGACGCCGCGGGCGGAGCAGTATTCGTGGACGACCCGGAACTCCTCGGGCGTGTCGGTGCCGAACTGGTTGATGGCCACGATCGTCGGCTTGCCGAAATGTGCGGCGCTATCCAGGTGGGCGGCCAGGTTCGCCAGTCCGCGCTCGACGGCCGCGGTATCCGCCTCCTTCAGGGCATCGAGTTCGACGCCGCCGTGCATCTTGAGCGCCCGGATCGTGGCGACCAGGACGATGGCGGCCGGGTTGAGCCCGGCGGCCCGGCATTTCAGGTCGAAGAACTTCTCGCCGCCGAGGTCGAAGGCGAAGCCCGCCTCGGTGATGGCGTAATCGCCCATCGCCAGGGCCATCCGCGTGGCCAGGACCGAGTTGCATCCGTGGGCGATGTTGGCGAACGGGCCGCCGTGGATGAACGCGGGGGTCGACTCGGACGTCTGCACGAGGTTCGGCATGAGCGCCTCGTTCAAGATCGCCGCCATCGATCCGGTGACGCCCACGTCCTTTGCCAGCACGGGCTCGCCCTTGGCCGAATAGCCGACGAGGATCCGATCGAGCCGCGAGCGGAGGTCGGCCGTCGACGTGGCCAGACAGAGGATGGCCATGACCTCGCTGGCCGCCGTGATGTCGAAGCCGGACTCCCGGGGCACCCCCTGCGAGCTGCCCCCCAGGCCGATGACGATATGACGCAAGGCGCGATCGTTCATATCCAGCGCGCGCTTCCACAAGATGCGCGTCGGGTCGAGGCCGATGTCGCCGAAATGGAGCCGGTTATCGATGGCCGCGGCGAGCAGGTTGTGGGCTGCCGTGATGGCGTGGAAGTCGCCGGTGAACTGGAGGTTGATCGTATTCGACGGCTCGACCCGGCTGGCGCCCCCGCCGGTGGCCCCCCCCTTGCGGCCGAAGACCGGACCCATCGACGGCTGGCGCAGAGCCAGGACGGCGTTCTTGCCGATCCGATGGAGTCCTTGTGCCAGGCCGATCGACGTCGTTGTCTTCCCCTCGCCGGCCGGCGTCGGCGTGATCGCCGAGACCAGGATCAACCGGCCCGTCGGGCGCGTGCCCTCGGCATGGTGCAGGGCATTGAGCCGGACCTTCGCCTTGTCGCGGCCGTAGGGCTCGAGATGCTCGGCCGCGATCTTCAGATCGGCGGCCACCTCGGTGATCGGCCGGAGTCCGGCTTGCTGCGATTCGGACATGCCTCAAAGTCCCTCACGGGGTTGATTCGCCTGATTCCTCTGAATCCGAGTCGGGTCCGCGTCCCGTCGGCGGGACATCCGGAGGCGCTGGATACCCCGGATCGACCTCGGTCCCCGGGTCGTCTTCCGGGTCGAAGTACCTGTCGAAATAGATCCAGATGACTCGAGAATACTGCCAGACCCAGGGGATCGACGGCACGCAGATGAGCGCGGCCAGGACCACCAAGCGGAACAGCGACCAGCCCGGAATCATCAGATGTTCGATCAAGGTTAGCAGAGCGATGAGGGGGATTGCCAGGGCATAACTCACATACATGGCCCCCGTGAAGTGGCCGGGGTCGCCGCGGTCGAAGTCGAGCTTGCAGGCCGGGCAATCGTTATGCATCACCCAGAGCGACGCGAAAATCTCGCCGCGCCGGCATCGCGGGCACCGCTTGCGCGCGATCCCTGCGAGTGCGGATTGAGTCCTGGGCCCTTGGTCAAAATCCTCGGACGCGCTCATGGCTATCGGATTCTCACGAGGTTTCTGGGTTGGCCGCTCATACTGTTGCTCGACACGATCCGATGCTGACCCGTGAGTCGCCAGAGTCGCAAGCGAGGGGGCGTGAGGGTGGTGACCAGGACCACGCGGGCCGTCCTCTGGGCGGGCAGCCACGGCTGGTCCGGGAGATAGACGGTCATCTTGCGAATGGCCGGCTCTTCCTCCTCCGAGCCGCGGCGCCTCAGGCCATCGATCAGCACCGAGCCCTTCTGCGGAGACAGGACGCCGGCCATCACGCCCAGCAGGGTAGACTTGCCCATGCCGTTGGGCCCGAGGATCACCACGACCTCGCCGCGATCGATGCGCAGGGTGATCCCGCGGAGCACGGGCCGCACGCCATAATGCTGGGTCACGTCGTGGAGTTCGATCACGGGGAGAGTGCCGCGCGGCGATTCGCCGTGTCAATGTTTGAGGTACTTGTCCAGCCAGGCATGGACCTCGTGCCACCACACGATCCGGTTCGCCGGCTTGGCGATCCAGTGGCCCTCGTCAGGGAACCAGACATACCGGCTCGGCACGCCTCGGCGCTGGAGCGACGTGAACATCCCCAGGCCCTGGGCATCCGGGACGCGGAAATCCAGGGCCCCATGGATGACCAGGGTCGGCGTCTTGAAGTTCGCCACGAACCCGCTCGGCGACCGCTCGCGATAGTGCTCGGGCTTCTCCCAGGGAGGCCCGCCGAACTCCCATTCGGGGAACCACAGTTCCTCGGTCGTCCCGTACTTGCTCGTCAAGTCGAAGACTCCGGCGTGGCTGATCAGCGCCTTGAACCGGTCGGTGTGCCCGGCGATCCAGTTGACCATGAAGCCCCCGTAAGAGCCGCCGCAGGCCGCGACCCGCTGTCCGTCCAGGAACTCGTACTGGTTCACGGCATAATCGAGGCCTTTCATGAGGTCCTGGTAGACCTTGCCGGTCCAGTCCTGGCTGATCTGGTCGGTGAACTTCTGGCCGTAGCCGGTCGAGCCCCGAGGATTGATCGCGACGACCGCATACCCCGGCGCGGCGAATAACTGGTAATTCCATCGATTGTGCCACTCGTCGTGCCAGGCGCCTTGGGGTCCGCCGTGGATCAGGAAGACGACCGGGTATTTCTTGCCCGGCTCGAACCCCGGCGGGCGGAGCAGCCAGCCTTGGACCTCGTCGTTATCGGCGCCGTGGAATGTGAAACCCTCGAGTTTGGGCAAATCGAGCTGGGAGAGCAGGGGGGCGTTGTGGTGGGTCAACTGGGTCAGGCCGGAGCCGTCCGCCTCGGCGACGAAGACCTCGACCGGCTTCGCGGCGTCGTGACGGGTGAAGACTATCTTACCCGCCATGGGATCCAGGGTGAGCCCCGATTGAACGCCGCCGGACACGACTCTGTAGGCTTTGCCAGCTATTACCTCAACGCCCGTCAGGAGAGGTAATAATGGAATCGAGACGATTGGCTCGGTCCCGTGGTCGTCGATGATCGCCGTGATTTTCTTCGAATCACGTCCCCAGCAGAACGACAGGACCGGCCGATTGAGAGATTTCGTGATCGGGTGGGCGATCGTCGACTTCCGAGGGAGAATCTCGAGCACCCACTGGTCCGACTCGAATCCCGCGCGGGCCTGGCTGACGTACGCGAGCCCTTTCCCGTCGGGCGAATAGGCCGGCTGGCCATCGGCGCCCTTATTCGCCTCGGTGATGTTCCTCGGCTCGCCCCCCTCGGCGGAGACGGTCCAGATGTCGGTATTGGTCGACCAGGCGGCGTCAACGGCCGGCTCGGCGGTGAAGGCGAGTTCCTGACCGTCGGGCGACCAGGCGTAGTCGGTCGAGCCGCCGAACGGGGCAGGGGGGGTGTTGACTTCGAGCTTGGGCGTCAGGTCCTTCGCCTCGCCGGTATGGGCGTCGGCGACGAACAGGTGGCTCCGCTTCCCCTCGTCCCAGGCGTTCCAGTGGCGGATCATCAGGCGGTCATAGGTCCGGACCTTGCTCTTGGAGGCTTCCTTCTCCTTGTCCTTGGCGGCGGTCTGATCGGGACTCTGCCCGGGATAGACCTCGGCGGTGAAGGCAATCTTGTCCCCCCTGGGCGACCAGAGCGGCCCGGAGACGTCGATCGGCAGCTTGGTCAACTGACGCGGCTCGCCGCCGTCGATCGGCAACAGCCAGACCTGGGACGATCCGCCCCGGCCGGAGACGAACGCGATACTCTTGCCGTCCGGGCTCCAGCGGGGGTGGTTGTTCGTGCCGGGCGCGGTCGTCAGTTGCTTCGGCTGGCCGCCGGAGGCCGGCACCAGCCAGAGGCTGGTGTTGGACTTGTCCGTGGCACGGTCCAGCTCCGAGACCACGTAGACGACCATCGAGCCGTCGGGGGAGAGCTGGGGGTCGGAGACCCCCTTGACCGCCAGCAGGTCGTCGACCGTCATGGGCCGCCCGGCCGCGAAGAGGGGAGATGCCACCGTCATGAATAGCGCCATAGTCAAGAGCACTCGCATGGTGCCTTCCCTGATCGATGAGGACTCGTTCGAATCTGGAAATCCCGCGGTTTCGCTCAAACGCCGGGCATCGCCCGCTTCAAGGGCTTCAACAGTGCGAGGAGCACGAAGGACATCCCCAATGCCAGCAACGAGCAGAGCAACCAGAACGACGAGTGATACCACCTGGTCCAGAGTACACCGATCATCGTCAGCTTGTTTCCGATCGCCGTGGCGACGAACCAGCCGCCCATCATCAGCCCGCGCATCCGGGCCGGGGCGACCTTCGACACGAGAGAGAGGCCCATCGGGCTGAGCATCAATTCGCCGAGCGAGATCACCATATAGGCGGCGATCAGCCAGATCGGCGAGACCCGGTTCTGGGTGGCAGTCAATACGCCATGCTCGTCGAGTACGAACTTGCCCTGCGCGTCCGTGACGAATGACTGATCCCCCCCTGACTTTGCCGCGACGAACAGGATGAAAAAGGCCAGGCTCGTGAGGAGCATCCCGAGCGCCATCTTGGTGGGCGTGGATGGCTCCAGGCCCTTCTTCCGCAGCCAATTCCAGACGCTGACAAGAGGGATCGACAGGGCGACGATCCAGAATGGGTTGATCGCGTTCGAGACGACCCCCGAGACGTTCCAGTCGGTGTTCTCGTCGGCCCAGTAGGTCATGGTGCTCCCGTTCTGGTGGAATACCATCCAGAATACGATGACGATCCCATAGACGACCAGGAGGGCAATGATCCGGGTCAATTCGGGCACCTGATCGATGGCCGAGACGGTCTCCTTCTCCGGCGGGAGGTCTTCTGTCACGGAGACGGTCTCGGTATCGGCCGCCTTGAGCGGGACGTGCCGTTGATCCGCGGCCGCCAGCTTCCGGTAGAAGACGACGAGCATAACCGTCCCGAGCGTCATCCCGAACGCCGCTGCATAGAAGGCCGCGAGGAATCCCGATCGCAAGCCGGCGGCTTGCTCTGGTGACAGGGCCGTCCCCTTCTTGGCCATCTCGAGCACTTGGGAACCCGCGAGGAGTTGCAAGGCACCCTCGGCGACGACCGGGGCCATCAGCGCCCCGACGTTGATCCCCATGTAGAAGATGCTGTACGCCGAGTCCTTCAACGGACTGTTCGACGGATAGAGGTTGCCGACCATGGTCGAGATATTCGGCTTGAAGAACCCGTTCCCGGCGAAGATCAGGCCCAGGGCGATATAATAGGTCGCCAGCGATCCCTGGCCGAGCAGTGCATAGCCCCCGACGAAAAAGAGGCCGCCGATGAGCACCGCACGGCGATATCCGAGGAACTTGTCGGCCAGCCAGCCGCCGATGAGCGGCGTGGCGTAGACGAACATGAGGTAGTTCGACCAGAGGAGCGTCGCCTGTTCCTTGGTCCAGCCGAAGCCGCCGCGCTGGAGGTAGAGCGTCATGACCGCGGCGGCCGTGTAGAAGCCGAATCGCTCCCACATCTCGGTGCCGAACAGGATATAGAGGCCCGCCGGGTGGCGATCTTGTCCGGTGCTCGCGGGGGGAACCGCGTCATTCGGGGTCACAACGGTCTGCGACATCGGAGCTTCCTCGTCGACAATGGAGGCGCGGGATGATCCCTGGCGTGGGATCAGATTAATCGAACCGGCGCCAAATCCCAAGCCCCTCGATCCGTGCGGGGACTATGAGTGTCGACGGGCACCTCGCATTCCGGATTGCTTGACCCTGGGCAATCGTCGATCATCAATTCTCCCCATTGCCGCTTCGGTTCATGCTCTTGTCAGGGCCAAGCCCATGTCCTCGATCTCTCCACCCCATCCGGTTGCCCTTCTGCCTGGAGATTGATTGGGGAATCGTAGTTCATCCCGAAGCCATCCCGGGCGCACCTCGATTACCCCTCCTTGGCCTTCGGGCTTTGTGGTGAGCGAATCTCCACCCGTCCATCGACGGCCGGCGTCGCCTGGTGTATTTACGGACCGCGCGCCGGCCCTGGTTCTCGTAACCCACGCCCGGTTCGACTCTGGAGGCCCATCGATCATCGCCGTCGGTCGAGGTCTCTCCGCTCCCGATCGGCTTTGAGGAATCGCAAGAGATCCGGCATGCAGGCGACCGGCCCGGGGTCGGTGAAGAGCAGGGGGGCACGAATCAATTCGGCGTGATTGGCATGGAGTATCAACGGCTCGGCGACACCCTCGAGTCGCGTCCGCTTGACGGCGACGCCGCCGTCGCCCGTGCCGTCGGTCAGCTCGTCGAGGATGTCCGGGAGGTCGGTCGTGGCCGCCTGCGTCAGTCGCCCGAACAGGCCGGAGTTGCGATTCAACGCGACGACCCGGGCCTCGATCTGGGCCCTCGCATCAGGGGTCAGGAACCCGCCGTCGCCGGCGATGATGTGGTAGGGCAGCCCATTCCGTCGCGGACGTCGGTTCAACCGGGAGAGGAAGGCACTTCCCGGCAGCATGTCCTGGGCGGCCTGGCCGAGGCCGTCGGAGAGGTGCATCATCGCCCGAGACGTCTTCTTCTCGTGGATCGACTGGAGGCCGTTCATCAGTTGGAGCACCGTCTGCACCCGCGCCAGGTTCGACCCCTGATTCACCGGGGCGATCAGGATCATCGATGAAACGTCGTGCGCCCAGGTGGCGTCGTCCTCGACCAACGAACGCGCCAGCAGTGCCCCCATCGAGTGCGCCACGATCCCCCATGGCAGCCGGTCGCCGGTCTGACGGCGGAACGCGGCCCAGTAGCGCGCGAACCCCGCGCACGATTCCTCGAGCCGTCGGTTGAACGGGTAGTCGTAGATCACGATCCCGTAGCCGGCCTCTTCCAGCCAGGGGATCATGTGGACGAATCCGCCGGAGGACGAATTCAGTCCGTGGACCAGGCAGATGGTCGGCCGCGCCGGGTCGTTCGCTCGATAGGAGGGCAGGGCCCGCATCCCGTAGAGTTCGCGTCGGCGCGCGGCCTCCGTCGCGCGGTCGGCCAGCTCGCGGAGCCGTCCCAGCCACTCCTCGCGACGCCCCGGCGCCAGGATCCTGTCGTCCACCGTCAGGACCATCGTCCCGGGCCGGAATGCGATCGCGACCTCGGCGCCGAGGGTCTCCGTGAGCAGGGTCCTGGTCAGGGCGCGGGCCAGGCCCTGGGTCGAAAGGTTCAGGCTGGCCACGGGCCGGTCGAACGTGATCCCGCTGGCCTGTGCCAGCCGCGCGACGATGTCCGCCACCTGGACCTCACCCGCCTGGCCGATCGGCACCTCCACCGACCTCGTGGCCTGGGCATGGGCCAATCCCGGGGAGAGGAGAAGGATGATCGACGCCCACTTCCTCCACGCGCCTTGCATGACGAACGGGTCTCCTTCTCGCGGTACGCGAATCCTGGACTGCACACCGTCGTCGTTCAGGCTGACGCAAACCGGCCCGATCCGCAAGAGAAGATGACGGGCCGATGGACATCCGCTAACATCGAGGAGTTGAGGATTCCTGGTCGTCGACCAGTCCCCGAGGAGATCCGAACATGCTGTATGCCGTCACCATCGAGCCGTTCAACGCGATCTTTTTTGTATCCGAGTCCCCCGGTGCCGACGAATGGGAGGTCCAGGAAGGGGCCGAGCTCGACCTCCCCTTCAACTACGATTCTTGGCCCGAGGGGGCTGAGCCCCCCGAGCAGATCCTCTGCACATCCGTGTCGGATCCCAAACGCTATAAGATCTTCAAATATGCCAGAGATATTGATCCAGGCGAGTTCCAGCCCACTGGCAAGCATTTCGGGGGCATTTATTCGAGATCCACCTGGTCGCGGTTCATGGAGAACTTGCCCGGCGCTCTCACTGTCCAGAACGTCCTGGACACCGAACCTCCGGGCGCCACGGACAGGGCGGTCGCTGCCATCAAGCGGAGGGATTGAAATTGGCACGAATCATCGTCCTGGATTCGGGCCCATTGGGCGACGCCTGCCGCAGGCGCGGACATCCCGATGTCGAGCACTTGACCCTCTGGCTTCACCAGGTCATGGCTAACGGGTCGATGCTTGCCATCCCCGAGATCGCCGACTATGAGGTGCGTCGCGGGCTGCTCTGGGATGGAGCCGTCGACGGCATCGAGCGGCTCAGCCAGTTGCGGAACGATCTCAGGCATTACATCCCGATTACCACCGCAGCCATGCGCAAGGCCGCCGAACTCTGGGCTGACGCCAGGAGAAAGGGGGTTGGCACCGCCGATGTGAGGGCGATTGATGCCGATGTCATCCCGGTGGCTCAGGCGATGGTTTTCACCGGCCTCGATGACAGCCTGCTCGTGGCGACTTACAACGAGAGGCATCTCTCCCGATACGTCAACGCTCGCCACTGGAATGCGATCAGTCCCTAATGAAGTGAAGGAGCACCCCGAGACCCAGGGCACCTCACTCTTGTCCTTACCCACATCTCTTAAACCCTTGAAGCAAAAGGACTTGCGAATACTGAACGGGCGTCGCCTGAATCGTGCAAGTCCTTTCGTCACAAAGGATTAGTATATTCGCCTAGCGAAATGTGGGTAAGGACAAGGCACCTCACACCAGGACGGTCCAGCCGCGAGGATGGACCTACGCCGTCGTCACGACATCCCCCCGCCGGACCTGCCCACCGCGGAGAATCGCCGCGTTTACCCCCACATTCCCCCAGTTCTGCTGGACGGCCGTCCGCAGGACGTTCGGGTCCTTGGGTAGGTCGCCCTGGGGCAGCGTGGTCATGACGCAACGCGGGCAGGGGTGGGTGACCATCAGGCGGACTTCATCCCCGATCGCGATCGTCCGGCCCACCCATCCGTCCTCGACAAATCCGGCCGTGTTATCGGGGACCTCGATGATCATGTTCGGCCGGAAGCGGCGGACGTCGAACACGCTTTGCGGGCTGACGGTGCTCAGTCGTTCGAGTGTCGCCGTCGTGATGAAATGGAGGAGCGAGCCGTCGAAGAAGGTGCCGGCCGGCAGCTCGACCTGGAAGCTCGTGTCGGGGCTCTCGATGAAGTCAAAGTCGGGCCAGTAGCCCTCGATCCGGGAGGCGGGCGGCGGCGAGGATGCCAGCCGGACGGCCCGTCCGACCAGCGCGGATAGGCGATCCTCCACGCCGGGGTCGTCGGAGCGGACTGTTATCCCATCCGGTAGCGTGATCCGTGCGGCCGGGATTGTGTCGTTGTCTGAGGACGATTCCAGGAGAGTCGACTGGAACTCGAAGAGGTTTCCCCACTTCCGGGGATTCTTGGCGCTGACGACTTGGCCCGTTTCGACGTCGATCAGGGCATAAGACCGATCGCCGAGCAGACCTCGCTCGGTCACCTCGGCGACGTCCAGCTCCTCGCCCCCCATCGATTTGACGGGATAACGCCAGAGTGCCGTGATCGAGCCGAGCGGAGTTGTGCCGTTGCTGGTCATGACTCGAACAT
>JBKQHM010000052.1:0-3697 GCA_052148775.1 Isosphaeraceae bacterium
ACCTCATGGTGGCACCAGAGGATTGTAACGCGTCGATTATGCACCACCCAATTCCCCTCTTGAGCCAAACAGGCATCCCGCCGGTCTCCATCCGCCCTCATGGCGCGGTCGAACCAAAGCTCCATCGTGGCCCGGTCGCCTTCGATGGATTTGTTGATATCCATCAGATGGACAGCCGCATAGGCGTTCTCGGGCCGGAGCTTCCACGCCTCCTCGAATGCTCTCTTCGCGACCGTCAGCCGTTCATCGAGCGAACGGAAACCGCCGGCCGGCACATTGGAGGCGAAGGCATTCGTGCGAGCTTCCCAGCCATACTCGAACCAGAAGGTGCCCCGGACCATGTGGCGCATCTCTTCGAGTTCGGGATGTTCGCCATCTTCGCGTCGGCCCGCTCGTAGGCGCCTTCCGCGGGCACGCCGAGCTCGCGGTAATCCTTGATAATCCTGATAACCGTGTCATGCCATCTGTCCACCCAGAACCCGTTACGCTCATCGGACTTGGCTCCCTCCGGGAGGAGGGCCAGAGAAGAAGCGAGAGTGTCCTCAATCTCTTTCCTGGCCGCATCATCCGGCGCCCCGCCGTCGATCAGCTCGCGGGCGAAAGACTCCAGCGATCCCGCCCGTCGGAATGCGGGATAACGGCTGGCGGCATAGGCCCGGGTCGCGTCACGTCGGAGACGGATCAGGGTTTCTCTCCCGAGGGCGGTGGGAACGATCGAGGATCGGGCGAAGAGATTGGCCACAAGGGGATCGTCGCAGCCGGCGTCGATGGCGACCTTCGCCGCCCGGTTGACCTCGGCGGCGGTGACCTGGGAACCAGGTTCATAACTCTGGCGGACCGCCAGATCCACTGCCTTGCGGGCGAGATCATCCCATCGCGGGCTTCGCTTCCCGACCTTGTCGTAGGCGCCTACGCTGGTCCGCAGGTGCCATTCCATCCGCTCGCGTTCCCGCCTGGCCACCTTGGCGTCGTCCTGCGGGATGGGCTCGGCAGCGGGGATCGCTACCCGGGGTATCCCGGCCTGGAGGCCAGCGGCAACCTCCTTTAGCTCGGCACGGGAACCTTCTTGGCGATTACCGGAGCAACCCGCAGCCACTAGAAGGAGCGGGACAATCGCGTATCGCATGACTTCTCCTGGCGTGCTTCGACTGGCCGTTTCGCTTTCTGGCAGGTCAAGAGGCACCTCTTCCCATCCATGGTATCGCCCGGAGAATGTCAGGCAAGAGACCGGTCAGAAAGCCTCGAACCGCTGCCCGGCCAGCTCCGCCCAGGCCTGTTCCAGCTCGACCGGGTCGTTGCCGCCACCCAGCTCCGCCAGCCCACAGAGCCGACCTACGGCCTCGTTCCAGGATGGACCCGGTCTCGGGTCATTTTTCCGATGACATGAGATGGAACCGGTGTCGGGTCATTTTTTCGCGAAGCGTCCTACGATTCGTTAGTAGGCGAGTCCTTCGGCAACTTACCTTGGAGTCCCGCGTACCGCTCGGTCGCCTTCTTGAAGGCTGAGCCATCGTCGATGAACTTCCGCTGCTGACGCTGCTCGTTCGCCACCGTGAACAGCCTGCGCACGATCGCGGGGCTGTTTTCGTTGGCCGCCTCGCTGTGACCGCTCTCCTTGTCCGGTCGCCAGGTCTCGATCAACTCGGGGACGATCTCGAGGAGAAACTTCACGCGGGTGGCCCGGGCGAGCTTCGGATCTTCGAGTTTCGCCAGAACCTGAGCCGGGGTTCTCTGAGCGGTGCCGGAAACCGTCTTCACCTGGCTGTCGTCCGCCGGTGGCGGGGCGAGCGCCGTACGCGCGAAGGGCTGGAGTGCGAGCTTCTCCGCTTTGAGGGGATCGCGGTCCAACACGCCTGCCTTGTATGCGTGCACCTCCTCGAGGACACCGCGCAATGCGGCACCGAGCGGCGTCCGGGACTCGGCCCGCGACGGATCGAGAGAGACCCGCAGGAGGTTCGCGAGGTACTCGTTCTGAAGCCTCCGATCGCTGGGGTGGCGTTCCGCTGCCTGCATGAGGAGCCCGCTGGCCCACCGCGTCTCTCCCGCCTTCGCTTCGATCAGCGCACGCAGTGAGGCCGCCTCGCCATCGTTGAGCGCCCGCACCGTCAAACCGTCCGGTGGTCCGGTGGTCGCTTTCGTCGCCTTGGTGACAGGCGGCGCAACTGCTGGGCCGCGCGGCGCCGGCTCAGGGGCCGGTGAGGTCTTGGGCGTGCCCGCGGCCGGAGCCGGATCAGCCGCCGTGTCATACTGCCGAAGTGGCCCAGTTGGGAGCCGCCGCTCTCGAGACGGCGCCGGCCGGGGCGCCTCATACTCCGGTTCAATCTCGGCGGGCGGTGACGGCACGTCACCGAGCTCGGCCAGGGCGAGCTGATGGAGCCGATCCACGTCGTCCACATCGGCGTCCAGCTCGCCGAGCGGGGGGACTGGAATGGGCAGATCCTTGACCTTCTCACCGTCTGCATTCTTGAATTGGGTCAGGATGAGCGCATCCCCGTCCATCCGGCAGAAGATCTCCTGGACGCCGATCTTCTGCGGCTCGCCGACCTCGTTGACATAGGTGATCTTGATCGAGGGCGTTGAGGGACGTTTGGTCATTCCGTCCCTGAACCTCGGGTCGGCTTCGGCGGTCGCCAGCAATTGACGGGCGGCATACGCGCCGTAAGTGGCGGGGTCGGCTTGGTCGATCCGCAAGCGTCCCTGATCGTCCTTGACGACCCGGATCTCCGGTATCGACCAGGCCGTCGGCGCTCGAGGCGCATCGGCTCGTGGTTCCAACTCTCTTCGCCCCCCTTGATCGGTCGCTCCTGCCACCGCGCCCTTCCTCGCATGTCTGGAGAGTCGGTATTCATTCCCAAGGTCACCCGATCAAAAGCGACGCTCATGTCGGTGCCCCACCGCCGGGCGCGGTACTCGACATTCCACCCAAATGCAGGCACGGGGATCCTTGACCAGAACTGGCCTTCTGTCCTTTTGACGCTTCGTCCCGCTGAGAAGTTCCATGGCTTCCGGAACACCGAGCGGCTCACCACCCACTTGAGACCGTCTAGAGTGGGGGGATGTCGCCTTCTTCCCGAAAGCTCTCTTGAGGGTCCAAGGCGTTAGCTGACCGCGTATGCCTGTCTCGCAAGTGAAAACACCGCTCACACACAAATCTCGCAAGAAACAGGGCCACGATAGGAACGAGCCAGTCGAAGACCAACACCAATCCTTCGAGACCGCCGGCATGGAATCTGTTAAAATAAACGAGGCAGAGCATGAAGGGAGCGAGGGGCCAACCTCGATAGAACATGGCTTTTGTGACTGGGTCTAAGAGGCTATCCGGTATACGTTCGGATGATCACTAGATGCCGAGCTATAACTGCGGATTGACGATCAAAATGGCACTGAACAGCACGCTATTCTCGCGTGAGCCGACTATACCCAGTGCTCTTTTGTTCGTATACCGGATAGCCTCTTAGAGTCCGGCAACATCACCCCTGCCCGGCCGAATCTTGACCTTGGTTAGTGGGGTATGTAAGATTGGCTCGACCCTCGGCGAAAAAGAGCGTCAAAAGCCGGGGATGCATGGTACCTCGTGTGATGGGAGCTTGAGAGCGTCATGACGGCTGTCGAAACGCTGAGCATGGAGGAGTTGACGGAGGTCAATGAGCATCTGAAGGGGGCGACCCCTCGCGAGATCCTCCGCTGGGGAGTGGAA
>JBKQHM010000053.1:0-19317 GCA_052148775.1 Isosphaeraceae bacterium
TGGTCGCGGATCGCCGTGGAATCCGGCGATCCGCGCGAAGCGGGATGGGCGGCGCTGAGTGCCGCATGGGCCTGCGACGATGCGGGCCGATCGACGGGCGCCGAACGATGCCGCCTCCAGGCGGCCGCCTTGCTCGAGAAGGTGGTTCGCTCGGGACAGAGCTTCTCCCCGGAGCCCGACGGGGATTCCGCCATCCTGGCCGACATCCTGCGTCGTTGCGGCCGGTTCGAAGAGGCGAAGTCGTTCTGCTCGATTGAGCCGAGGCCCGAGACCCCCGAGCTGCTGGCCGCCGGCCTGGCGTTCCAGCGATTCCTCTGCGGGCGCGCGGATCGACGAGCCTATCACTTCAGCGAGCTGGAGCGCTTTCGCCGTGCCCCGAATGCCTGGCATCCGATTCGTTGGTGGGAGATCTGGCGAGGATAGGACCGGCCTATGAACCGGATTGATGGCACGCAGGTCTCCCCATTGATGTCCTCTCGGAACCGCGGATCCTCTTGGTCCACCTGGGCGCCGAAATACTTACGGAAAACCCTGATGGGTCCGGCCTTCGATCGCCTCCAATACCCGAGCGACCCATTCGACATCCTCGGGGTCCACGACAACGACGGCGAAGCCATGCCTCCGACCCTCTTCGGCCACGCCCTCCGAATCATCGACATGCAGGTTGATACCGAATGCCGACGGATTCTTCGAGGGCCCCCGTCGTCCCACGACACGCTCATGCCGCCGCTGATTGACCACTCCGGAGATCGGAACGCCAAAGCTGCCGAACCAGCCGCGGAGATAGCCGGGAGACCGTTCAGACGTGGTATAAATCCAGATCTGATGCCTTCGATGGAGCAGCTCGCGCATCAAGTCTCTCGTCCCGCGGCGCAACCTCTCCGGGTAGAACCACCGTTTCCATCGCGGGACGAACTGCTCGACCGGAACCGAGTCGTCGCACACGAGGGTGTCGTCGATGTCGAAAGAGATCCGCATCGATCACCTCGAATTTCATTTTTCGGGGACACTGTATCATAGAGAAGCGGGTACGAGCGGGACACGATATTGGAAAGGGTACGAGATCCTCGCTCCCTCGTGGGAGCGTCAGCTCGAGACGCTCCGCGTGGCCGAAGTCCTCGGGCCGCGGGAACGGCCGAGAGGGCCATTCCCACGCGGGAGCGCGGGAACCCGTTGACCCGGTATCCTTGCGTCGGACCGCGCTTTTTTCAAGAGAATTGAGCACGCTCGCGGCACACCATGGCGCGGGCTCGAACGCCCTCGCATCCGCAAGGGTCGAATCACCCTCGAGACACCCAAGCCAAGCGGATCGTCGGATCGCCGATGGGCGAGGGATGGGCATTCATTCCAGCGTCATCAGGTACGCGAAGAGATCGTGCAGCTCCTTCACGGTCAGCAACTCGGCGAAGTTCTCGGGCATGAGCGATTTCTTCATGACCTTGACCTCGTCCAGGTCGCGCTTGAGGAGCGAATGGAACCGGCCATTCTCCTCGCGGAGCTGGATGCCGAAGTTCGTCTCGTTGATGCGAAGGCCCGTGATGATCCGGCCGTCTTTGGTGGCGACAGCGACGGCCTCGTACTCCGGGGCGATGTCCTTGGAGGGATCGAGGATCGACTCCATGATGAATTCGGGCGAGCGTCGGCTGGCGATGCGGTCGAGGCTCGGGCCGATCCGGCCGCCCTCGCCGCCGACGCTGTGACACTTCAGGCAAGGGGCCTTGCCCTGGGTGTTGGAGAAGAGCTTCTTGCCCGCCTGGGGATCGCCGGGGATGTAGGGCTTCCAGGTCGTCTCCGACGGCGAGCGCGCCAGGCTGCGGATGTAGGCGATCACCTTGCGGATCTGGTCCGGCTTGAGCGAGTCGCCCAGCTTCTTCATGGTCGTGTTGGGCACGCCGTTCTGGATCGTGCGGGCGATCTCGGCGTCGGTGCCGCCGTGGATCCACTTGTTATCGGTCAGGTCCGGCCCCTTGCCGCCGCGCCCGGCCCCGCCGTGGCAGCCGCTGCACAGGCCGCGGAACAGCGCCTGGCCCTCCGCCAGCGCCGCCGGATCGGGGGCCATCGGCGCGGCGGTCGGCGCCTGACCGGTGCCGGCCGCCAGCATCCCGGCGCAACCCAGCAAGCTCGCGCCCAGCACGACCCATCGATATCCTAGACATGCCCGAGCAAATCGTCTCACGGCGATGATTCTCTCCTCTCGTCCGCACGTTCGAACGGGATATGCCATCGTTCGAACACGCGAGCGAGCCGGCCCGATCGCTCCAGGTTGTCCCAGGCCTGATCGATGGCGTCCTTCAGCTCGCGGTCCGACTTGCGGACCGCCGCGCCGATGGGGAACGCATCGGTCGTGTCGGTGCCCGGGAGGAACTGGAGCTTGCCCGACCATCGCTCGTGGGCCAGCCAGGGTCCGCGGGTGGCGATCACGTAACCGGCCTTCTCTCGGCCGGTCGCGACCGCCTCCAGGACCGCCTCGGTGCTGGGATAGGGATGGGTCGGCCGGCCTTCGAGCCCGCGCACCGCGACGCCCTCCTCGACGGCCATCGGCTCCCGGGCGGAGGGCGGTCCCTCGCCCGAGCGGATGACCGTCCGATATCGAGAAACATAATACGGCCGCGAGTAGAGGACCCGCTGCGCAAACCGATCGTCGGGCATGACGCCGAGGATCACGTCGCAGAGCTGCCTGGCCGCGAGCTTCGAGGGATACGAGTCGTGCGCGGAATACGCCCAGTACACCCGGAGCGACACACCGAGCTCTCCGGCGAGCAGGCCGGCGATCTCGTAGTCGAGCCCGGCGGGCACGGGGTGGGCCGTCGAGAACGGGAGGTTGCCCTGATCCAGGCCCACCACCAGCTCGCCGGCCGAGCGGACCCTGGCCAGGGCTGTGTAAGGATGCTTGGACGTCTGGATCTTCCGCATATCCGTTCCGCGGGCCGGATCGGCATGCGCATGGGGTTCGCGGGCCGGCTCGGGGGAGGGGGGGTGATGCGGCACGTGGTAGCGCTCCAGGGCACGGGCGACGGTCCCATCGGCAATCATCGTGCCGAGTGCCGCGTCGACCTGCCGCTTGAACTCGTCGTCGCCCCGGCGCATGGCGATCGCGATATTCCATCGGTCCTCCGGCTCGAAGCCCGGCAGGACCTCCAGCTTCGAGCCCAGGTCCGGCGAGACGTGCAAGGTCCAGCCGGCGTTGGCCCAGAGGTAGGCGAAGTCGATGTCGCCGTCGCCCAGCGCCTTGAGGACGGCCATCTGGTTGCGATACAGGCGTCGGAAGTAGCCCCGGCGTCGGAGCTGGTAATCGGCGACCGAGCCGGCCTCGGTGCCCAGCCGCTGCGACATCGCCCCTTTCAACTCGCCCAGCGAGCCGGCACGCGGGCCGTCCTTGCGACGGACCAGCACATAGCCGGTGCCATAGTAAGGCCGCGAATAGAGGATCTTCCCCGCCAGCGGCTCGTCGTCGGCAACCGTATTCGTGGCCACGGCCTCCCCGAAGACCAGGTCGCATCGCCCCTGAATCAGCTCGCCGACCGCCGTCTCTCGATGGATGTCCAGCCAATCGAGGCGGAGCTTCACATGGAGCCGATCCGCCAGGGCCCGCGCCAGCTCGACATCGAACCCCGGTCGATCGTCCTTGGCGCTGGAGTAGGGCAGGTTGGCGGGGTCCATGCTGACGGCCAGCTCGCCGTGGTCGCGGACCCGTCGCCAGGTGTCCGGCGGCGGATCCGGCTGCCGGCCCGACGCCGTGAACGGGGCACGGAACGGCACGCCGTGGTCGGTGTAGATCTTCCGCACCGCGCCCGACTCGGCGAGCTGGGCCAGGGCCCGGTTGATCTCCACCAAAAGCTGCGAGTCGCTGGCGCGTACCGCCAGGGCCATGTTCCATCGCTCGCGAGGCACGTACTCGCCGACGAGCTGGAGCTTGAGCGTCGGATGCTCGTGCAGGTACCAGGCGGCGAAGTCGGCGTCGAGGAAGGCGCCGTCCAGCCCGGCGGCCCCGAACGTGTCGAGCAGCTCCTCACGCGACTTGAACCGGGCGAGGGCGTGGTCTTTCTCCGAGATCGCCACAGTGCCAGCCACGATCCCGACCCGCTTGCCGTGGAGGTCGGCCAGCGAGCGGACGACTGGGGCATCGCGCGGGACCACCAGCCCGAACTGGGCGCCGGCATAGGGCACGCTCCAGGCCACTGCGCGCGGCGGCCCGGAGTCGACCGGCTGGCCGGCGACCACGTCGCAACGGCCCTCGGGCAGGCAATGCCAACCGCATTCGGCGCTGGCGCACCAGTGAAACTCGACCGGCCGCCCCAGCACACGGCCCAACCGCTCGGCCACGGCTGTATCCAGCCCCAGAGGCTTCCCGTCCGGCGCCTTACCCGTCCGAGGCATGGAAGCCGGCACGGCGCAGACGATCAGCGGCTTCGGGGCGGGGCTCGCGGTGCGGCCCTTGTCCGGCTCATCGCCCCACGCGCACGATCCGACCAGGTCCAGGCCACCGCAGATGATCAGCACGAGGCCGGTTCGGACCAACGACATCTTGAGAGCCCTTTCGCGATGAATCCACTGAAGGGAGACCTTCGGTCCAGCCATCGGCGGGGTCGGGAGACCCGCGCCGAGCGCCGCCATCGGCGGGGTCGGGAGACCCGCGCCGAGCGCCGGAGCGCCGTCGCGGCGAACTATTTCTTCTCTTCCGGCAGCGCGAAGACGAACAGGGTATTCCCTCGCCGAGCGTTGCGGAGCCAAGGGGCGCCGTCGCCGGCGAAGCCGGCCGTCCATCCGCCCCAGCCGGCACAGACCGCGACATATTGTCGACCGTCGAGGGTGTACGTGATGGGCCCGGAGTGGTGCCCGGAGCCACACTGGAAGGTCCAGAGGTCTTTTCCGGTCTGGGCATTGTAGGCGGTGAAATACCCTTCGGCGTCGCCGGTGAAGACGAGTCCGCCGCCGGTCGCCAGCACGCCGGCGACCATGGGCGAGCGCGTCGGCACCTCCCACTTGATTTTGCCCGTCGATACGTCGATGGCCTTGAGCGCGCCGGAGGCCTGGTTGTCGATCAGCGTGAGCGAGCTGCCCCAGTAGGGCTGACCCTTGATGAAGAACGCCTTGCCGGAGGTGAATTTGGCGCAGTTGTTGATCACGGACACGAACGCCAATCCGCTGGGTTCGTCATAGGCCATCGGGTTCCATTCCTTGCCCCCGGCCGCGCCGGGGCAGACGCGGACGCCCGCCTCCGTCGGCAATGCGGCGGGGTTGACGAACGGCCGCCCGGTCTTGGGGTCGAGCCCGTCCGCGCCCTTGGTGCGATCGGTCCAGGTGACCTCGCAGAACGGCTTGCCGTAGAGGAATTCGCCGTTCTCCCGGTTCAGGCAGTAGAAGTAGCCATTCCGGTGGGCCTGCACCAGCGCCTTGATCCGCTTGCCGTCCTTGTTGAGATCGACCAGCATCGGCTCGTTGACGCCGTCGTAGTCCCAGACATCGTGCGGGCTGTTCTGGAAGTGCCACTTATAGGTGCCGTCGTCCGGGTTGAGTGCCAGGATCGAGCAGGTATAGAGGTTGTCCCCCTTGCGGACCTCGCCGTTGAAGTCGGGCGAGGGGTTGCCGATGCCCCAGTAGAGGGTATTGAGCTCGGGGTCGTAAGTGCCGGTGACCCAGGCGGAGCCGCCGCCGGTGAGCCAGGAGTTGCCCTCCCAGGTCTCCCGGGCCTTGCGGGCGTGCTCGGATTTGTCGTCGGCGGAGGGCACGGTGTAGAACCGCCACTGCCGCTTGCCGGTCTTGACGTCGTAAGCGTCGATGAAGCCGCGGATGCCGTACTCGGCGCCGCTGATGCCGATGATCACCTTCCCCTTGATCACCAGCGGGGCGAGCGTTGCGCTGTAGGCCATCTTGTAGATGTCGCCCACTTCCTTGCCGTCGGCGCCGGGGACGGTGATCGGGGTATCCCAGATCTCCTCGCCGGTATTGCGGTCGAGGCAGACGAGATGTGCATCGAGGGTCGCCATGTAGAGGCGATCGCCCGAGGCGGCGAAGCCCCGGTTGACCGCGTCGCAGCACAGGGCCAGGTTCTCGGGCAGCGACTTCTGATAGTGCCAGAGCTGACTGCCGGACTTGGCGTCGATCGCGTAGGCGTGGTTCCAGGGCGTGGTGACGTACATGATGCCGTCGATCACCAGCGGCGTGCATTCGAAGCCGTCGAGCACGCCCGTCTGGAACGTCCATTGCGGGATCAGCCGCGCGACGTTCTCGGTGTTGATCTGCTTGAGCGGGCTGTAGCGATGCCCGTCGTAGGTGCGGCCGTACATCAGCCAGTTCGCATGATTCGACCTGGCCTTCAAGAGGTCATCGTCGTCGACGGCCCCGACCGGCTCGGATGCCGCAGGCTGTTGCGTCTCGGCGACCGCCTCGAGGGCAATGGCGCGGGGCCGCAGGAGGCTCAGCCCAAGCACGGCGGCAAGTCCCAGGGACGCGATGACGAGCAGACCGCGCACGCGCAGGCGTGCAATCGCACGGTAGGGGGAATGCAATGCGATCACAGGCGCCTCCCGGAGCGTTAAGGAATCCGAAATTCGCGAGAAGACGAGACGAGACGGAGCCACTCTGGCCGACCCAGCCAAGGGCTCATCATACTCCAAGCACCCTGTCAGTCAAGGATCGAAGTTGGATGGGCGCAAGGAAGCGACGAATAAAGCGGCCCGCAGACGGTGAAGGCCAGCTCATCCAGGGCGGACCGGGCCATCATGGCAACGAGGAGAGTGGGGTGATGAACGGAAAGGACGGTCGCAGGGCACGGATCAGGCGGTCATCCGCCGTGAGGAACTCGCAACCCTCTCGTTGGGCCAACGCGACGTAGAGGCAGTCATAAACGCCGATGCGGGCTTGCGATGAGATCGCCACGGCGTGCAACAACAGCGGCATGTAAGGATGTAACTGTGGGCAAGTGAGGAGGACCTCGGCCAGCAGGATCGATGCCTCGGGAGGGCTGATCCTTCCCTGGCGTTCCGCCCTTGTCAGAGAATGTGCGACTTCGATTGGGAATATGTCAGGGGCGATCAACTCATGCAGTCCTTGCCGGAGCTCGTCGCGGAGGTTCCGCGCCTTGTCCGAAAAGGGTTCGATCACGACCCACTTGAAGGCGACGGAGGAATCCAGGACGCATCTCATTCGTCGTCGCCGTCACGCAAGGCACGGATGGACGGGACACCGATATCCAGGACGCCGTGCTTTTCCAGGACTCGCTGAGTGATCTCCTCGGCCTCGGCATGGATACGACGTTCGAACTCCGGATCGCGCTGTCCTGTCATCAGGAGCTCGATGGCATGCTGCAGATCCGCCAGGGCCCCCGCGGAACTTGCCGTCTCCGTCACAAGCTGGCTCATGGAATGGACCTCCCAGGTCAATTCTAACGGGATTCGCCGAGCGAGGTCGATAGGCGGGCGATCCATGATCGATGACTCGCAGGTTTCGTGGGCAGGAGGGAACGAGCCAGTCGGCCAACTCGATCGACGCGATCTGGTAATGGTGCTCGTCGCGGAAGCTCGTAGTATCCCTCGCGTCGTTCTCAACCTCCCGGGCTTTGTCCTCTCGCCTCAACTGCGTTATGCTCATTGTACCGCCCTCGTAGCCGAAGAACGAGCGAAACAGGCCGGCGTTAGCGGGCTGAACGGGTGTCGGAGAGATCCATCGATGAACAGACACCGGCAACGACCCGGATTCACCCTGATCGAGCTCCTGGTGGTCATCGCGATCATCAGCGTGTTGATCGCGCTGTTGCTCCCGGCGGTGCAGTCGGCGCGCGAGGCGGCGCGACGGATGCAGTGCACCAACAACCTCAAACAGCTCGGCCTGGCGCTGAACAGCTACCACGCGTCGTGGAACGGGTTCCCGGTGGGGTTCCTCTACGCCTACCAGGGGATCTTGCCGAATTCCTCGGCGTCGCAATATCGATGGTCGGTGCTGGCACAGATGGCCCCCTACCTGGAGCAGGCCAACGTATTCAACGCGATCAACTTCAACTTCCCGATCGCCCACATGCCCACGACCGGCGGCGCGCTCTTCTGGCCCTACTTCGAGGCCAACACGACGGCGATGGCAACCCAGGTGGCCATGTTCCTCTGCCCGAGCGACGGGGCCGCGCCGCCGGCCGTCGGCACGGGCCCGACCAACTACGCCTTCTGCTCCGGCGACGGCTCCAACGGCGGCGACGCGACCAACGCCGACGGCGTGTTCATCCTCGGTCCGTCGCTGTCGGTCGCCAGCGTGACCGACGGCACGAGCCAGACGGCGGCGGCCTCGGAGCAATCGCTGGGCATCGCCGGACCGTACTCCCAACCCGCACCGACGCCGACCCCCATGCCCTGGAGTCGGGCGATGTCGCGCGTCGCCGCGGCCCCGCTCACCGACGCCGCCTGCGCCGTGGCCCCCGATGGCTGGCTGCTCAACAAGGGCTCATCCTGGTGGGACGGCAATTATCAGAACGCGTTATACAACCACTACCTGCCCCCCAACGCCAACAGGCCGGACTGCATTGTCTACCATAACCCAGGCTGGAAGGCCGCGCGGAGCTACCACCCGGGGGGCGTGAATCTGCTCTCCTGCGACGGCCACGTCGCCTTCATCAAGGACTCGGTGAATCTCGCGACCTGGCGGGCGCTCAGCACGCGAGCCGGGGGTGAGGTCGTATCGGCGGACGCGTTCTGAGGACCGGCTGTCATTCAGCCTTCCGTGAGCTTCCTGGCGATCGGCCCCTCTACGGACGTTCGTGGCCGAGCACCCGCCGCAACTGATCCACCGTGATATTCCCGCCGCTCAGGATCAGCCCGACGGTCTTGCCGGCGAGTTCCTCCCGCCTGGCCATGGCGGCGGCGACGGCCGCCGCGCCGGCGCCCTCGGCGACCAGGCGCGCGGTCTCGACGATCAGGCGGATGGCGCCGGCGATCTGATCGTCATCGACGAGCATGATCTCGTCGATCAGCTTCGGAAACAGGGCCAGGGGCATCTCGAAGGGCTCGCGGGTCGCGAGGCCCTCGGCGAAGGTCGTCACGGTCTCGGTGACGACCCGACGGCCCTCGCGCCAGGATCGGTAGACGGCCGGGGCGCCCTCGGCCTGCACGCCAATGACCCGGATCGCCGGGTTGACCGCCCGGGCCACGACCCCGGCGCCGAGTACCCCACTGCCGCCCCCCACCGGGACGAAGATCAAATCCAGCTCGGGCACGTCCTCGAGTAACTCCAGCGCCGCCGTGCCGACCCCGGCGACCAGCAATGGCTCGTTCGACGAATGAATGTAGCGCAGGTCGTGGCGCGCGGCATGCTCCTCGGCGGCGAGCCGAGCGGCGTCGAAGTCGCGGCCGGTCTGGATCACCTCGGCCCCCATGGCGACGGTCGCGGCGGCCTTGATCGGGTTGGCGGCCTCGGGCATGAAGATCGTCGCCCGCGTGCCGAAGAGCCGCGCGGCGTAGGCGATCGACTGGCCGTGGTTGCCCGTCGAGGCCGCCACCACGCCCCGCGCCCGCGCCTCGGGCCCCATCGAAGACAGCAAGTTGACCCCGCCACGCACCTTGAACGCGCCCGTCGGATTGAGGTTCTCGCACTTGAGCACCGCGCGGCAACCCAGCGCCGAGGCCAGCCCCGCGGGTTCCAGCACCGGAGTCCGCGACAGGTAAGGTGCGATGGCGCGGCGGGCCTTGAGGACGTCGGCGAGCGTGGGAGTGGGCCAGTTCATGTTGTTTATGCCGCGCTGAAGATCGGATTCATCCCTTCGATGGATTTCCTCTGCAACTCATCCGCGTACTGCCTCACGCGTTCTCTCCGATGCTCCTCGCCTTCCAGTGGCAGCGCTGACGAGACATGCGGAGTTTCCGGATGGTCGTCGAACGCTTCGGCGTAGCTCGCGATCACCGGGTCGTCAGGTTTCAACTGCCTCGCCTCGTCAAAGAGTTTGCGGATCTGTTGCGGTCGATCGAGGCCGAGGTTCCAACGAGAGATCGCTTGCCACGAAAGGATTGAAGCTCGGATGTCGGCTTCAGGGTTCCGCTGGAGTGCCAGAGTAGACAGGCGATCGCACTCGTGAAAGTTTCGCGATCCCAGAGCCTGATAAGCGAGGTAATAGTAGGGAAGCGGATCGGGGGATTGGAGTCGAATCGCGTCGCGGAAATCGGTATCCGCGGCATCTCCAGGGTAAGTCATTATCCCTCTGAGAACTCGAGGATATGGAGAATCCGGGCGGAGTTCAATCCACCTATACAGCGTTTCCAATTGATTGGTGGCATCCTTTGATGCCTCATAGGCGACGAAGACGATCATGAAAGCGTACTCCATCCACGGCGAGATCTTCATGCGCTCCGTGGATGTCAGGGATCGAAAGGATTCCAAGGCTGATTCGAAGTGCTTGATCAGTTCAATCCGTTGCTGATTCACCTCCTGTTGATCCACGACACCGTCGGCTTGGCCGCCTCGCGTGAGTCTTGCGTTGAGGACATGCATCGCGTTGAGTGACGATCCCACGCCAGGATCGTCGGCGAGCTGTTCCTCGACGATCGCCCAAGCCTCTGCGTCCCTCCCCTCTTTGCAGAGGCTGTCAAGATAGAAGGACAAGTAATTCGGATGCTCCGGATTGAACCGCCAGGCATTGCGGTAGAACAACGAAGCCGCGCGTTGTCGTCCCAGTACCTCGGCGCACGTAGCTCGCACATAAGCCATCTGATCATGAGGTAGCAGGTAGGAGTGTTCCATAAGGATCTCGATGACCTCCTGTGCGGCGGAAGGATCTCCTCCATTCCTGGCGCGCTGATAGTAGCCGTCGAGGCGGCCAGTATATCGAGATACATAATCCGGCGCCGATCGCTCCCGCACGTTCTTGAGGAAGGGAGGATAGATGTGCCGAACGCGCGATGGTAGTCGCTTCTCCTGAATTCTCTCGCAGACCTTGGCGGCCTGAGCGTAGTGGCCGCCATAATAGTAATGGCTCGCCGCCAGGAAGCGAGCGAGGTCCCGCTCGGATGGCTTTTTCAGGTCGGCGACGCTAGCTTCCAGCAACTCGGCGGCCTGCTGAAAGAGGCGGGCGGAACTCACCGTGTCCCCTTCTTGAATGGCGATCCGCCCTTGAGCGGAGATGCGGGTTACTTCCCCCTCCCGGTCGATTGCCTCAAGAACGTTCATGCTTTCTTCCCTTTCCTGCCCCTGGAACGTTTCGGTCTGGCGCCCTTCGTCACGCTCACCGTTGTTACGAAGTGTAAGTAGCTGTGTGCTGCTTCAGACTCGCCGTACTGAAAAGTCGTGACCGAAACGAACCCGGCTCGGAGAATCTTCTTACGCTTCTCACCGAGGCGACTCGACGACTGACCCACGCTTCCTATCCTGATGCCAGTCACTTCGACTTCGACGGACTCAACCTTTCCAGGCAGATGAGCCGTATAGTCTGAGCTCGAGCCGATCGGCAGAACCCTTGGTGAGACAACTCCCTCCAACTCATGGATCAACAGGAGCATGACTCCGATAGCCGCATCTTCGGTGATCCGTTGCCCGTTGAGAATCAAAGCGATTTCCTCGCATCGATCAAGGTGATCGGGTAGATTCGCCCAACCAATCTCCCATATCTCCTCTCGCCGAACATCGCCTGACGACGGGCTGATTCGATCGACCGTAACCGCTCGTTTCAATACCCCGGAAGCCAGTCTCAAAGGGTCGACAGCCAATCGAAGGATCATCGCAGTCCCGAGTTGCTCCAAGAGAACGGACTTGCGATGCCTTTCATCGATCGATGCAATCTCGATGGGTGGGCCGAATAGGTTCACTCGGCTCTCTCGCGATTCACCCGACGGCCCCGCGCTGGACAATTTACGAAGCTCCTTCCACCCATCCTCACTCATAAGTATACCAAAAGAGCCCCGCTCCCAAGGAGGAGAAGCCAGCCTTGCGCTCGCGAAAAGGGCCCTCAATCGACCCCGCCGTCACTTCGTCACGACGAACCGGTCGAGCTCCTCGCCGCTGGCCGAGACCTGACGGACGGTGAGCCTCGGGCCGTCGACGTCGGCGACCGTCAAGGAATTGATCCGGGAGACGAACTTGTGCGTGTAGGGCTGCCACGAGGCGGGGTCGTCCTGCTGGTCGATGTTGTAGAGATTGGCCCCGCCGGCGCCGGTGATCACGTAGATCACGCCGCGGGGACAGGTGTGGTCGCGGCCGTCGAAGGCCCTGTCGAGCGTCCATCGGCCGGGGACCTTGTCTTCATCGACGACCGGCTTGCCGTCGGGACGCCGTTCGGGCACGAACGTGAGCGGGAACGTGCGCTGGTAGTTGTGAACATGCCCGCTCCAGACGACGTCGACGCGGCCCGCTTCGAAGACCTCGGCCATCACGCGCATCCGCTGGTCGCTGAAATGGGCACGCGAGGAGTTGAAGGGCGGGTGGTGGAAGGCGACGAACCGCCAGGTGGCACCCCGGGCGGCGACCAGGTCGCGCTCGACCCACCCGCGGACTTCCGGGTCGGTCCAGTCGACGTAGGGGTTGGAGTCGATCACCGTCCAGTGGGCGTTGCCGTAGTCGAACGAGAAGTTCGCCATGCGGGGATACGCCGGGCCGGCCGCACGGAGGAATGCCGACCGGGTCGACTCGGGCGCGGTGAGGCTCGGGACGAGCCGGCCGCCTTCCCGGCCGATCGGGCCGTTGAGCGGCTGGTCCCAGTAGAGGAAATAGGCCAGGCCGTCCGGGAACTTCTCCAGGTCGCGGGCGGCGACGTCGTGGTTGCCCGGCGCGCCCACGAACAGCGTCGAGCGCAACAGTGGCGCGCCGCTCGACGGCGACGCGACGTCCGAGTCGTAGACCGGCCAGAACTTCTCGCGGTATTCCGAGATCCGACCCCGGGTATAGACGATGTCGCCCGTGATCAGGACGAAATCCGGACGGGCCCGGTACGCCTGGAAGGCGACCGCCTTCTGCCCGGCGGTACCCGCCGCACAGTCGCCGAAGACCGCGAAGCGATAAGGCTGCCCGGCCGCCTTGGGCGCGCGCCCGCCGGCCGAGAACACGACCTTCCCCCCACGCCTCACCCGGTAGGCAAACTCGCCCCCCGGCTCCAGGCCCTTCAGGACCGCCCGATACACCCGGTGCGGCGCGACGCCCGGCAGATCCACCCGGCGCATCGTCGCGGCATCGGCCGCCCTCCAGGATGCCGCGACATCCGGCTTGTAATCGACGGCCCAGTCCTCGTCCCGATCCTCGACCTGCCACAGCAGGCGGAGATCTCCGTCCGGCACGTCGCCGAGCTGCAAGTAAGGCCGGACCATGAAACCGCCGGGTGAAACCCTCATCGCCGACGCGGGGACATCGATCGTGAAGTTGCAGCATTGCAGGGACGTCGTGCAGGACGCGAGCAGCCCGCAGGCGACGATCAGCCAACGCTGCACTCTCATCAGGCAGGACTCCCGGGTGCGCTCACTGTGCAAGAAGGCCGACACGCCCAAAGGGGCCGGGCGCAGGAGGGTTGGACCGGGCGGGCGATTGCCGATCGAGGAGCCAACGAATCAAACCGCACCGGAGCCGCGTCAACGTCGACGTCCCGACCATCCTCTCACGACCGAGGAGCGGGAGGCGATGCCGCCGATGCGCGACTGCGACCTGATAGCGTAACCGACTCGCAAGGCCGGGCCTATGGGTGGCCCGGTCGGGTCGGGACCGACGCAGCGAGGCGATCGAGGCCGTTCTCTCCTGTCAGCAACCCCGGTGACACATGGCCCGAAGCGCCATCCCGGTTGCGTCCCGCGACGGGGGTCACTTGCCGCTCATCCCGACGATCGGCCACCTCGGTCCATACGGGCGTCGGCTGCGGACACGCCACAGCCCGACCCCTGCCAGGACCGACCAGACCAGCAACGAGAGCGGTTCCGGAGTGGCCGCCACCGTCCCGCTCGTACTCGTGCTCGTGCTCGTGCTCGTCCCGCCGGCTGGGGTGATGGTCGTGGTGACGGGTGCGAGGCCATCGTACTTGATCGAGATGGTGGAGATCTGGTCTCCGGTCGTCGGGTCATACACCGTGAAGCTGGGGGCAGGGGGAGGAGTTCCGACGACGGACTGGGAGAAGGGCAGCGAGAACGTCAGGCTGCTGTTGGCCGCCAGACCCTGGCCGTAGAAGCTCAGGCCGAGTGCCTGGGACGTGATCGATGAGCCGTCGTTCGGGCTGTTGGCGATCTCGACCGAGAGCTGCGACGGATTACCGATATAGTACTTGGTCGAGTCGGCGAAGATCTGGAGCGCCGAGGTGCTGATGCTGGCCGGCTGCACGATCGAGACGGGCGTGACCACGGCCACGAGCTGCGGCGTGGGCGCATTGGATGAGCCCGGCGCGGGAGGCGACCCCGACGCGGCGGGGATCGCCTGAGTCGTCGTCAGCGTGTACTCGAGTGACTCGGTCGTCGTATTCGAGGTATTCGAAGCGCTCGTCAGGCTATCAGCCCGGGTGGACATCGGCAGCGAGCCCAGGCCGATGGCCAGGAACGCCGCCAGCATGATCAAGGTAGTTGGACAACGACGTAACACGGCAAGTCTCCTCCTTGAACTCTCTGCCAGGTACGGGAAAGTCTCGAGTTCCTTCGTCGCGTCCATTCCGGAATGCTCGATTCCCACAATTTCCGGCCGGGTGTTCGCGTCTTCCGAGTGCATCCCGGGCGGTCTCTTCCAGATGATCTCGCCCGCGACGACTCAGGCACCTTCGTTGCGTTCCGAACCTCGGCGAATGCGTTCTAACCCGGGTTCCTATGTGAATTCGCGAACACAACCGGCCGCCACGAGTCCCGCACCGCCGATTCCAGCAGTGCCCGAGCCCGAGTTACGGAGAGACCTCATGACAGACAGGCCGTCCGTTCCCGGTTTCCGACCGATGCTCAATCGTCAGAACACAAGCTCAAGCCGGAGGATGGATGTGGATCAAAAGAAGTGGTTTCTCGGCAGGCAACCTCCAAAACTTGAGGGTCGCATTTTGCTCCGATCCCGGAAATGGGTCAAGCCGGATCGGCGCTTTTTTCAATCCCGCGACCACGCAAGCCATCCGGCCGACCAACGGCCACCGACCCCGGCCGCGACTTGAGGCCCTTTTTTCAACCACAAGACTCCGCACGCCGTCCGCTGGCCGCCAAGCAACGACCAACGACCGCGACTTGAGTCGCTTTTTTCCAACGACCCGCGATCAGGCGAAGAAGATCGCCGGACAGAGCCGGCTCCTACAGGATTTTGTAGGAGGGAGCTCCGTCTCACGACTCCAGCTCCCGAAGGCGTTTTTTCCGACCTTCAGGGTTTGCAGCCCGTCCGGAGATGCCATAAGCTGGATCCGATCACCAGGGCGATGGACCATTACCATGGCGTTGCGAATAAAAGCGGGAGGTCCCACGTCTATTCCCGCAGGTGAAAGTATGCTCGAGGCCCCGACTACCGATGAGCAGACCCCCGACGAGCTCCTGGTGCGGCGAGCCCGCGAAGGAGACGCTCCGGCGCGGGAGGAATTGTTCCTCCGCCACCGGAACGACGCTTACTGGGTGGCCTATCGGTTCCTGGGTCACGAGCAGGACGCACTCGATGTGGTCCAGGAGTCCCTGCTGAAGGCCTTTTTGGCCCTGGGGGACTTCGACGGGCGTAGCGGATTCCGGACCTGGCTCTTGCGGATCGTGACCAACACGTCGCTCGACTGGAGACGTCGCCGTAAGCGACGTCCCAGCATCCAGATCGGCGACGGCGATCCGGACGACGTCCACGAGGCAGCCACCACCGACGACCCGGCACGACGGATGTACCAGCAAGATCTCCGCCAGGCACTCGACCAGGCCCTGAACCGCCTGACCCCGACGATCCGGACCACGTTCGTCCTGTTCGCTGAGCTGGGAATGAGTTACAAGGAAATCGCCGAAACCCAGAATGTCCCGATCGGCACGGTCATGAGCCGGATCCACGCGGCTCGCGAGAAACTCCAGGCAGACCTCGATTGGGATCGTCTTAACGGCTTGGAATAAAACGAATTAGGATGGTCTAAAATGCGTTGCGATGAGGTGATCCGCGAACTGGCCGTCCCGACCGGCGATCGGGATCAGGCGGCCCTGGCCGAACACCTGGCCGGCTGCCCATCTTGCGTCGCCTGGAATCGTCGCGCCGCCATGCTCGATCAACTCTGGGACGCGACCCGCCCCGCCGAACCCTCGCCCGAAGCCTGGGACTCCGTCTGGGCGAATCTCAACCAGGCACTCCCGTCCACCAGCGCCGATCACCAAGTGGCGTCTTCGGCCCCGAACACACTGCGCATGGCCGACTCCACCAAAGTCATCACGCATTTCGATAGTGCCCACACTCAGACAGCCAACCACTCGCGCACCCAACGTTTCGTCGCCATCGCCGCGATGGTGGGCCTGGCCCAGGCTGCCGCGATCCTGATCGCAATGGGATTGGCCTGGCAGGCCGAGCCCGGCGCCCCGGCACGCAAGTTACCCCCGATCGCGCAGAATCCCACGCCGGCGCCCCATGCCCCTTCGATGATCCGGGTGGATACCCCCGTGGTGTTCGAGGCGGATATCGAAGAGGGTCACCTGATGAAATTCCGGATGGACGGGCCGAAGCCGGAGAGGGTGGACGTGACCCCGCCCGAGATGGCCTATGGGATCGGCGACGGGACGCCCGGCGACGTCATGTATGTGATGTTCAATCGGATGGAGTCGATCGCCACGCCCATGGTCGCGTCCCAGTAACATGTCCTGAGAAGGAGTCCGGCCATGATGATCGCGAGACGACAAGTTCTCCGGGTCGGGATTCCCCTGGTGACGGGCCTGGTCTTCGGCGCCCTGGTGCTGGGGTTGGGCGGACTCCGGTTGTCCTACGCCCAGACCAAGGCCAGGACGAAGACCAAGACCGAGGCGAGCCACGAGGTGGCGCGGCAGGTGACGGTCTTCGCGATCGTCGCCACGCCCGGCGGCAAGACGGTCGATACCAACCTGACGAGCATCCAGGGGCAATTGAACCGGCTCTTGCCCGGTCACGGCTTCAAGCTCCGGGACGCCCAGATCGGACGCGTCAAGGCCGGGGAATCCGTCGATTGCGACCTCGGCAACGGATGCACGGTCGAGACCTCGCTGGTCCAGCCGATCGACGAGGACGGCAAGGTGAAGCTCCGTTGCGAGCTGTTCCTCGACAAGTCCCTGCAATTCTCGGCGACGGTCAAGGCCCCCCTCAACCAACTCTTCTTCTGCGAACGCCCGTTCCTCGATGACGGCTCGAAGCTGCTGATCGGGGTGGGGGTGAGGTAGTGTCTTCCCGCGATTCAAACGTTGCGCCGTACGCGAATCTCGTGGAATTCCAGCTGACCGATTCCCAACTCCAAATGGGATGCTTCCGAGATCCGGAATCTTCTATCGGATACGTCCCCCTTTCCCCTCGCTGAAGTTGCCAGAGGGAAACAAGCGTGTACGGATTCCTCTCCTCCGGTTTTCTTGCCGGCCACTCCCATGTGGGTTAGACTGAGCCAGGACACTCATACCGTCGACACTCGCGCCCATAACAATTGCGAGTATGGGCGCGCTTGGCTTTGGGATTGCGCCAGAGCCAAGCGTCATGTTGGGGCGGCGCTTGGCACGATCAACATCAATACATCGGTCGTCGTTGGTCAACGACTCGATATCGATCGAGTCCGTGGTGGAGATTGTCCGCGAGCTTTGGAATGCCGTCGACGAGAAAGCGGAAGGACCCGAGCGAACCCGACTCAAGAAGGACATCGTCCAGTCTGTTGACCGGCTGAAGGACCGCATCGAGAAGACCCTCAAAGCATCGCGACCTCGGGTTGATGAACGGCTCCTCTTCAATGGGCTGGAACACGTCCAGAGCCCGCCGTCGGTCCCCAACAAGGAACGCCCGGGCAAGCCGAGGTTTCCCGAGCCCGTCCCGCGAATCTACGACAAGGATCTCGTGGAACACGCCCTGAGCCACATCCCGGCTGCGATCAACTTTCACACAATTGACGATTATCGCAACGATCTGATCCACAAGATCCGGTTCAACTCGGAGGCGACGCGGCGGCGAGCCGCGAATTACCTGATCGGCCGCTACTTCCCCGGCGAGACCCTGCACAAGGACCTGACCGCGTTCGCCGCCCGGACGGCGGGCAAACGGGCTCTCTCCGATGCCTTGTTCTACTTGACATGCCGGATGGAGCCGATCGTCTCCTCGGTCGCGGAGCAGGTCGTCTTCCCGTCCCTGCCGGAAGGCGGCGTCACCCGGAGTCGGGTCCTCGAGTTCGTGCAAGCCGCGTTCCCCGGCTCGAAGTCCGTGTCGGACATGACCCAGGCGATCGTCCGCACGTATGAGCGGTTCGGCATCGGTGCGGCGACCCGGGCCCGCTTGAACGTATCCCTCAGAGAAGGAAGCCTGGTGGCCTTCGGCTACGTACTCCATCTCGAGTTCTCCGAGTCGGGCATGTACACGTTCGAGCGGCTCTTCAACGGTCCCATGCACCGATGGCTACTCTGGGACCAGCAGTGGATGGTCCGACAGCTCTACGCGCTGCGCGAGGCGGGAATCCTGTCCAAGGTGAGTGAAATCGATCGCATGCGTCAGTTCACCACCAGGTACACGCTCGACGATGCGGTACGCCACCTCATGAACTTACCCGAGGAGGCGCTCTCGTGAGACTCTCGGGCCACGAGATCAACTCGCAACTGCGGCAAAAGCTCGCCATGCCGACCGGACGCCACCTCTACGTCGTCCTGGGAACCTACGACCGCCTCGAACAATACGAGCGCCTGGCCTTCCGCGAGGCACGCGGCCCGGATGACAGGCCGCTCGGCTCAGTCTTGAATATCAACCTTTCCCTCTTGCAGCGCTTCAAAGACGAAGAGCTGAAATGGCTCGTCCAGAACGAGGCGAGCATGCCGGAAACCGTCAAGAAGCAGCTCGCCGACGAGCTGGATGCCCTGATCGCGGCGAAGCTCGAGGAGACCTCCTTCCTGGCGATCAAGAACCTCGAGCTCCTGTTTGCCTACGACATGGAACTGAATTGCTTCCGCATCCGGGCGACCAACCAGAAGCACATCCTGGTCCTCTTGCCGGGGGAGCGGATCGCCGACCGGATCACGCTCTTCCACGAGGCACCCGCGACCAACCACCGCACCTTGCCCATGAACCTGGTCCCCGAGAACCATCTGTGGGAGCTGTCCGAATGAGCGGGCTGTTCAAGCGGCAAACCCTCGATCAGCTCTGCGATGTTCCCGACGAGATCATCGATGTCTATGTCGTCGAGCGGCATATCTGGCAGGGTGGCTCGGTGGACGACGAGGCCGAATCGAAGCGACGGCGGCGGGCCGAGCCCCG
>JBKQHM010000054.1:0-15047 GCA_052148775.1 Isosphaeraceae bacterium
CCACTTCGGGCGTCCCGGCGATCGGCGAGAGGTCCACGGCGCCGGCCAGTTCCTGGGCGAGGTCCCGGGGCTTGCGGCCGGCCGCCTTCGCCAGCGCCATGCATCCGTTGGCCTGGTAGTCGCCGAACTTGGGATCGGTCGCCGGGCGCACCGCTTTCTCAAAGGCTGTCCGGTCGGTCCCTTCCGGCAAGGCCGAGCCGAAGATCGCCCTCAATCGATTGAGTACGTTCATCGGCCGGGCTCGCCCTGCGTCTCGACCTGAGCTTCCTGGGCCGCGGACGACTCTTGCCAGTCGAGGTGGGGCGCGTCGCCCCAGATCTCTTCGAGTGCGTAATACGAACGGTCGTCGGCCGAGAAGATATGGACGACGAAGTCGCCGTAGTCGATCAGGGTCCACCGGCCTTCTTCGGACTCTTCGAGCCCGAGCTTGGCCTCGCCGAGCTTCTTCATCTCGTGATCGATCTCGCTGGCGATGGCGTGGCTCAGACGCCGCGAGACGGCCGTGATGATCACGAAGAAGTCGACGATCGCGGTGGCCTTCCGCAAGTCGAGCAGCAGGATATCCTTGCCGCGATTATCGTCGGCGATCCGGGCGCAGAGCCGAGCGTGATCGAGGGCCACGCCGGCCCGGCGAGGCTCGCGTCGGTCGGTTGCATGATGGGGAACATCATCCTGGCTGGAATGCGTCCCGCGGGTTCGCAAGGACTTCGCGCGAAGGTCTGGGACGGGATCGGTGATGGGCACGCTATTCGTCGTGTTTTGTTCTACCATTCCATTCTTCCGCTCAGTCGGGGGCGATCTCGGGATCGAACCCCTGGACTGCACTTCCTGGGACCTGGGACCAGGACAGACCCCCCGCCGGTCAAGACACGTTCTCTTGGCGAGTGGTTCAACCCACAATTCTAACCGGCCAAGCCGCCATCTGCCTATCGGAGTCTCCGATTCGGTTACCTCTGGCGTGCTTCGACTCGCCCTTTGACACGCGCTCGAGTACGATCTAAACTCGGTTTATGACACTACAAACCTTCCGCGATCTCCTGGCAGAGCGCCCATTCAAGCCGTTCCGATTCGTAATGTCGAGCGGCCAGACGTACGAGGTTCGCCATCCCGAGATGGCGATGCTCACACGTACGAGTATGCTTGTCGGCGTCGATATCGCAGAGGATGGCGTCCCGACCGAGTTCAAGATCTGCTCTCTCTTGCATGTCACGGACATCGAGCCGATTGATCTTCCTAAACCGGGGCCCGGAAAGCGGAAACGAACTGAGGGGCGGCCTGGTTAGGCCCATGTCTCGGATTCGTCGGTCTCAGTGTCGTGCGCCCCGGGATCGTTCAAGGCAAGGGGATGTCGTGGAAGTCGAATGGGACGGCGAATAACGTCTGCACGAAGCCATAGTAGCGCAGTTCAACTGGGACCGGCTTCTTCGCCGTTCGCGTCGGGACGTTGCCGGCCGCGTCGGGCGGTCGATCCTGGTGAAGGGCCGTGGGGGTCAGGCGGACTCGCCGGTTGATCGTCAACTGGTCATGACCGTGTCCCTCGGTCCAGCTCAGGGCGAGCTCCCGGCCGTCGGCGTCGAGCAATTCCAGGCGGTTCAGGATCTGGTCCGTCCGGAAGGTCACGAAATCGGGAGGCCCCGACCGATTCCAGGGGTCGGATTCGCGGACGGCGGGCCGGTTGGCGGCGACTTCCACCTCGACCGTCAACCCGCCCCGGTCATTCTCGTCGACCGCGAGGACGGTGACGGTCACCTCGTCATTACGTACCGACTTGCCCGCCGCCCCTTTAATGGGGATGACGATCGGATTGTTGGCGTACGCCACGACCACGACCGGGATCGATCCCCGGAGCCGACGGATCGAGCGGCCGGACTGGTCGTGGAGCCGCAGGGAGGCATGGAGCTCGATGCCACTCGACTGGTTCAAGTGCGGCACCTGTTGGTTAGAGTTCGACGGGTCGTTGAGCGCGGCATTCAGACCTTCGGGAAGAATAAGGCTCCGATTCCGATCGTCGACTGCCTCGAGGAACGTCGGCCGCCCGACCTGGCGGACCACCAGGCCGGGTTCGGGGATGACGACCATGCGGATGTCCAGGCCCCGGTCGCGAGGTGTGCGCACGGGAATCCGGGGAAGTCCCACGTCCGGGCTCGTCTCCTTGACCAGGTCTCGCTCGAAGATCGAATCCAGGCCGATGACCTTGACCCGGAAGGGCCCGGAGTCGCTCGAGACCGACGTACCCCCCAGGCCGTGGTAGAGGAGGAACGACCCCGGCGACAGGCCGAACCGCCCCTGAGGGTGCAGGTCGTGCTGGAAATGACCGACCTCGCGGAGCCGGTCGACGGCCTCCCAGAATGGCAACGCACCATCCGCCTCGAGCGTGACTCGGCGCGAACGGGCTTCGGCCTGCCTGGCTTTCTCCTCGGGCGAGACGTAGACCATCCTCATCCCGCGGTGGGGCAGCGGGCCGAACTGGAAGGCCAGGCCGAGCTTGTATCGGGCATTGAGCTCATCGACGATCTCGGACAGCGGACGGTCGCGGAAGTCGAGCTTGACGAGCGTGGGCCGGGTGAGCCGGTCGACGTCGGCCCCGCGCTCGATCCGCTCCAGGAGGACCGCGACCCGGGCGCGGACCTTCGGGTCTTGCGCGTCCCTGGCCGCCCGGAGGGCCGGCAGCGCCGCGCGACCGAGCCGCTCGAGGGCCTTCGTCGCCTCCACCCGCTCGGCGAAGCGGTCCGAGCCCAGCCGCCGGACCCATCCGGCCGCATCGGGCTCGTCGGCCGCGACGAGCAGGGCGCCGATCGTCAGCAAGCACATCCCGATCATGGTCGAAATCCCTCCTCGTCGGTCGATCAGGGCATCGTGACGCCGGCAAACGAGAACGGGACCTCCATCGCGGCCCCGACCATCGTGAAGACGCGGAGCTTCAGCCTGGAGAAATCGAGCCGCTCTCCCTGGTTTGGAGATCGGACCTGGAGCTTCATCCGTCCCCTCACGCCTTCCGACGGTGCCCGGAGGAAGCTCCAGGCGAACAACCGGTCCTGGTCGTCGCGAATCTCGATCTCCCGCTGGATGAGGTCGTAGGGCCGATGGACCGGCAGGGGACCGATTCCCGGCCCATGAACCTTCAACGACTCGCCGGGCTTCTCGGTCTCGAGCGTGAATTCGAGCTCGCCATTGAAGTGGCCGGGCTTCACCTCGACCTCGTGGATCGTCAGGCGGACCCCGTCGTCCTCGATCGTACGGGGTGTGACATCGGACAGGGGCACGACGAGCGGATCGGCCCGTCGGGCCATGACCGCGACGGCGACGATGCCCTTGAATTCGGCCAGGCGGGTACCCGTTGGGGTCGAGTCGGCCATTGGGATCACGCGAATCTGGGTCGGCGAGGATTGGGACCCCGACCCGAAGCGCAACTCGGGATGCCGTTTCGGATCGAGATGAGGATTGTTACGGAAGAGCTCGGTCTCGGCCCGGCGCTGGTCGGCCGTCAGTTCCCGGAGCACCGAGTTCCCCCGGCCATCGGTCGCCTTCAAATTCTCCAAGGACGCTTGCCCGATGATCCTCAACCTCGGTTCGGGGGAGATGAGCAGCTCGGCGAAGAAGGTCAAAGCCCGGAGTTCCTTGATCTCGGGGCCAGAGCTGGCACCCGTAGGCTTCGAAGCCGGCCCGAAAACGAGAGCCTCGCGACCGAACTGGGAGAGACCGGGCGCCAGGTTGAGGCCCCGTTCGCGGCAGATCCGGAGGAGTTCGATGCGGAACGGCCCGACGTCAACCTTCGGGGGCGACGCCGCGCCGGGCACGAGGGTCAGCCGATCGAATGGCTCGTCGGGGCCATAGAACTGCTGGGGAAACATGCGACGGAGCCCACCGGCTCGACAGAGCCGATCGATCGCCTCCCAGAACGGCAACGGGTCGGGTGACTCGAGCGTGATCCGCCGATCGGGCCAGGAGGGTCCGTCGCCGGGCTTCCGGTAAATCGATGGCTGGTCGAGCGGGGCGATGGAGACCCGGGCTCGCCGACTGATTTCCTCGACCACCTCGGAAAGCGGGCGGTCATGAAAGTCGAGCCGGACCATGGTCGGCTCGAGGATCGTGAGGGACTCGATCTCGTCGCGGAGCTTCGACGCCCGGCCCCGGATCTCGAGGTCCCGTGCCGATCGGGCCTTGCGAAGGGCCGGCAACGCCCGGTCACCCATTTGCCTCAAGGCTTCGGCCGCCGTTTCACGATCGGCGTACCGGGGTGCACCGAGTCGGGCGACGAGTTCCTCCGGCCCCGGCCCGTCGTCGGGGGCCCATCCGAGCATCGTGGCCATCGCGACGGCGGCGATCAGCATGACCGGTCCCCCCGCGGATCGACGGCAACCGCGACCCTCTGGTATTCCTGATCGAGAGATCGTTCGGCCGGGCGAGCTTCAACGGTAACTCAAGACGAAGATCCCGGCAATGACCCGAAGCAGGAGAGTTGATGCCGATCCGCCATCGAATGACCCGGCAAGCCGGGCAAACCGTCTCACGATGATGCGTTCCAGCCGCCCCCTTGAGAGGCGATCCCGGTAGGACGATTCGTAGGAGATCGTCCCAAAGCACCCCGGTGGCAGGTTGACAGTTCGAGAGCTCCTTCGCAGCGCGCCGTACACACCAACCCGAAGCGTGAGCGAGGAACTTTCCCAATCGTCCGCAAGGACTTGCGGAAGACCTCGCTCACGCTTCGGGTTGGTGTGGAAAGGAAGCGTCACGGTCAGGGCAGACGGGTTGTCGATTCTTCGGTCTTGGGACGATCCCGAAAACAAAACGGCGGCCCGGTGAAACCGGCCGCCGAGAGAGTTCATCGATCGTGAAAGCACCCCCACGGGGACTCGAACCCCGGTCCCTTGGCTGAGAACCAAGTATCCTAGGCCGCTAGACGATGGGGGCCTCAGATTCTCTAGTATCATACAACGGATGCGATCGCGATCAAGCCATTTGTCAGGATTCCGGTCGACGGACGACTGTCCCGATCGGCGAAATGGATCTCATTTTCGAGGCGAAGAATCTTGATCGCCCCGCCGAACGGAAGCCCTCAGTGGGAGATCGTACTCCCTTCTACTCCTCGAGGAAGGCTCCATGCTCGTCGAGAACGTGAAGGTCGGGCCGGATGGAACGATTTTTGCCCTTCTCAAGATCGGGTTTCTTTTTACGCTGTTGCGAATGAGGATCATCCGTCCGGTGGTCCGAGCCCGACCATCCCGTTATCGCCCGTGATTTCGATCCACCCATGCCCAAGATCGTTGTCAGCGACCGCTCGTTTTACTATGAGGAAATGGGAAGTCAGGGCGATCCGCTCGTCTTCCTGAGTGGTTTAGGTGGGGACCATCGGGCGTTCACGCGGCCGCAACGTCATTTCGCAGCCCGATTTCGCGCCCTGAGTCTCGACGCTCGGGACGCGGGGCAGAGCGATCGGTACGAAGGTTCCTACACGTCGGCGGATATGGCCGACGATGTCGCCGGCTGGCTCGAGGCCATCGGAGCGATGCCGGCCCATGTCGTCGGCCAGTCGTTGGGCGGCCTGGTGGCGCAGGAACTGGCCTTGCGACATCCCCATGCGGTCAAGAGCCTGGTCCTCGCCTCGACGCACGCCGGGGGCGACCCCTGGCGTCGGGCCGTCATTGAATCGTGGGTCGTGATGCGTCAGCAGCTCGACGCGGGTGGGTTCAGCCGCGCGGTGCTCCCCTGGCTGGTCGCCCCGGCCTTCTACCGCCAACCGATGCAGGTGGAAGGGATGATCCAGTTCGCCGAGCGGAATCCCTGGCCGCAGGAACCGGCGGCCTTCGCCCGTCAGGCCCAGGCCGCCATCTCGCACGACGCCAGGGACCGGCTCGACGCGATCCGGGTCCCGAGCCTCGTCCTCGTGGGCGAGCAGGACCTGCTCAACCCCCCTCGCGTCGCCCGCGACCTGGCGGATCGAATCCCGGGGTCGCGGATGGTCGTGCTCGAGGGCATCGGACACATGCCGCACGTCGAGGATCAGATGGGTTTCCGCCGGGAGATCGAGCACTTTTTGGATCGGTTGGACGCTTGAGTCGACCGCGCCGGTTCATCGGCGAGGACTTGCCGGGATTGGATCAGGAGAGCAGGACATGAATCTCCCTCGAGCCAGCGGAATCCTACTCCATCCGACCTCATTGCCGGGCCGTTTCGGGAGCGGCGACCTGGGACCCGAGGCCCATGCCTTCGTGGACTTCCTGGCCGAGACGGGCCAGAAATGGTGGCAGACCTTGCCCCTGGGGCCGACCGGCTACGGCAATTCGCCCTACCAGTCCCCGTCCTCGTTCGCCGGCAACCCGCTCCTCATCAGCCCCGAGGGGTTGGTCGACAAGGGCTGGCTCGACGCCCGGGACCTCGACAATATCCCGCAGTTGCCGGCCGACCGCGCCGATTTCGATGCGGCGACCCGGCTCAGGATGGCACTCCTCCACCGAGCCTTTGAACGGTTCCGAGCAGGGGGAGCGGATCTCGCCTTCGAGCGGTTCCGCGCCGAGAATCACGCCTGGCTGGACGATTATGTCTTCTTTCAAGCCCTCCGCGACGCCCATAACGGTCTGCCCTGGTACGAGTGGGAGACCGGGCTCGTGAGGCGCGACCCCACAGTCTGCGCCCGCTGGCGCAAGACGCTCGCCGATGGTGTGGCCTTTCATGAATTCGCGCAGTATGCGTTCGAGACGCAGTGGCAGGAACTCCGGGCCGCCTGTCGGGCGAAGGGGATCATGCTGATCGGCGATGTGCCGATTTTTGTGGCGCAGGACAGTGCCGATGTCTGGGCTCATCCCGAGCTTTATGACCTGGACGAGCAGGGAAGGCCGCGGTTCATGGCCGGCGTGCCGCCGGACTATTTCAGCGAGACCGGGCAGCTCTGGGGGAACCCGCTCTATCGATGGGACGTCCACGCCCGCGATGGCTATGCCTGGTGGATCTCCCGGCTCCATGACCTGCTCAAACGAGTAGACATCATCCGGATCGATCACTTCCGCGGATTCGAGGCCTACTGGGAAGTTCCCGCCGGGTCGGAGACCGCGGCGACCGGGCGATGGGTTCCCGGCCCGGGCCGCGACTTCTTCCGGGCCATTCGCAAGGAGCTCGGCTCGATCCCGCTCATCGCCGAGGACCTGGGCCTGATCACGCCCGACGTCGAGGCGTTGCGCGACGAGTTCAACTTGCCGGGCATGCGGGTAATCCAGTTCGGGTTCGATGCGGACCCGGGAGCGGAAAAACATCTCCCGCATCGCTACGTGCCGCACTGTCTCGCCTACACCGGGACGCACGACAATGACACCACGTACGGTTGGTATCACTCGACCGGCGTCACGACCACCCTGCCCAGGGCGGAGGTGAAGGCCGCCCGTTCATTCGCCCTCCGCTACGCCAATACGAAGGCCGATGAGATCCACTGGGGACTCATCCGGGTCGTCTCGGCATCGGTCGCCGATACCGTGATCTTCCCGATGCAGGACATCCTCGGGCTCGATAGCCGCGCCCGGATGAACTTCCCCGGCAAGGCCGAGGGGAACTGGCTCTGGCGGTATCGCAAAGAGCAGTTGGATCAGGCGGTCCGCGACCGGCTGGCGGACCTCACCGCCGTCTACGGACGATGGAACGGAAGCATCCCCCCAAAGTGGGACCCGCGCCATCGGCCCGATTCGAGCATCTTATGAACTTCCGCTATCTGTAGGTGGCCTCTGTGAGGCCGCGGCTTCTGATCGCGGGCTCACAGACCACGGCTACACCAAGACCGAACAGGCTCTCCCGGATGTGGAATACGTCTGCTTAAACAGCCCCATGAATATAAGACATGAGATGCTGGTTTTCCGTGTGGACCTTGTCGTGGAGGGCTTTGATGACGTCCCCGACCGAGACGATGCCGACGAGTTGTTCGCCCGTCGTGACCGGAACCTTGGCGATATGCCGGTCGCTCATCTTACCCATGACGTCGTCCACGTCGTCGTCGAGGTGGCAGGTCACGGGGTCGCGAGTCATCGCGTCGGCGATACGCATCCGGCCGAAGCCCTCGCCCCGGTTATGGATGATCCGGAGGACGTCGCGTTCGCTGAAGATGCCGATCAGGTGTCCGTCGCCCTCGACGACGGGCAGGGAACCAATGTTGTTTTGAACGAGTTTCGCAATGGCCTCGCTGACGGTCGCCTCGCCATCGATCGTGACCATGCGGCGCCCCTTGGATTCCAGAACGTCCCGGACCAGCATAGGGCTCTCCCTGGTGTAGGCATAGAACGAGCGCAGCCAATGGCTCTGAAAGTCCGCCGACCGTGCTCTCGACCTGAGGATTGGAATTGATACGAGCCTTCATCGTGGCAAGATTCCCTCGACATTGCAAATAGTTTTTTCGCGATCCGGCGAGATCGCGTGACCCGGGTCTTGAACCGCGTCGCGCATGGAAATCACGAAGGAATTCGTGGTCCGAGTGGGTCTGGACAAGGCTTTCGTGGGCGTGCCATCCGCAGGCGGAAACGGATCGGGAGGAACTGGTATGGAGGCCGTTGATTGGATCGTTGGGCCGCGGCGGGATGCGAGGGGCGGAGGATGGCCGCTGGGACTTCTCCTGGCGGCAACGGTCCTGATCCGCCTCATCCACATCGGGCAGCCAATCGTCGAGAATTACGTGGGGAGGCAGATCCCAACGGCCATGGTGGCGCGCAATCTCGATCGAGGTATGGGGCTGCTCCGTCCTCGGCTCGACACGGCGCCGTTTCCCAACTACTTCCTGGTCGAGCCGCCGTTATACGAGTTCGGGGTCGTGGCCCTGGCGGATCACGGGCTGGCCCCTGGAGTCGTCCGGGCGGGTGCTCTCCGCGATGGCGACCATGGCCGCGGCATGGGGTCTTTTCGTGTTGATGTGGCGGAGAGGCGGTCGCCGGGCGGCGCTCTTCGCCGTCGGGGCATTCGCGATCTTTCCGATCACGATCCGATATGGCCGCGCCTTCCAGCCGGATCTCGCCATGCTCGGCGCCGTCGTGGCGGGCCTGGCCTGCTGGGATCGGTTCGAAGCGGGTGCACGCCGTTACTGGCTCGTCGCCGGCTGGACGCTGCTGGCGCTGGGATTCGCGATCAAGATCAGTGCCGCGTTCCTGATCGTCCCGTTGGTTCTCTGTGTCCTCCGGAAGCGGCGGAAGACCGGCATCCTGTTGGCGTGTGCGACGCTCCTGCCGGCACTCTCGTGGTATGCCTGGGCCGACCACGTCGTCGCGGGAGGAGGCGGTTCCCGGGCATCGGCCGACAACCGCGCCATCTGGCTGGGCCTGCTCGGTTTCTCCGCCCTGTCGAGCCGCGAAACCTGGGAGTGGGTGTTCCGGTTTCTCCTGATCCGGGCGTTCACCCCGATGGGCGCGATCATGGCGTTAGTGGGTTTGTGTCGATCTGTAGGAGGGGGCTCCGTCCCCCGAGACCGATCGCCGGATGCAGCCGGCTCCAACAAGGATTCGGATGGCGTGATCGACCGGTTCTGGTGGATCTGGGGTCTCGCCGCATCGGCCGCGCTGGCGATCCTGGCCCGGAAACTGCATCACGAATACTATTTCCTGGTCCTGGCACCGGTCGCCGCCGCGGGGATCGGCCATGCCATGGATCGACTGGCCGCGGTCAACCGCGCGACGGCCTTCGTGACCTTCGGGGTGCTGATCATGGTCTCTCTGGTTCAGGCCCGGTCGACCTGGCGGATGCCGGACGAGTGGGAAGGGCTGGTTGCCGCGTCGCGGGCCGTTGCGACGGAGACGCCCGCCGATGCCTGGGTCGTTGCGCCGGAGGCGTTGCTGTTCCAGGCCGATCGCCGCGGGTGCCGGCTGGAGTGGACCCCTTCCTCCGCGAGGCGGGCGGCCGGCGAATGGGGCGCCGAGCGAGAGGTCCGGGAACCGCTCGACCTGGTCGAATACTACCGACGTCAGGGGGCACGTTATTTCGCCGATCTCGGCGACCGACGGGCCGACCCTCGGCGAATGGCCTTGCACGACGCGGTCCGGCGACGATACAAGGTCATTGTTGATCGCCCCGAGGTCATCATCGCTGATCTGGTCGTTGCCGAGATGCATCCTCATGCCAACTGACGTCCGGCCGGTAACAATCCCTGATTTCGCGGCCTGGAAGTCGCAGCGGCGGCGGATCAGCATGCTGACGGCCTACGACTTCCCCACGGCGCATCTGCTCGACGGGGCCGGCGTCGATTGCCTGCTGGTCGGCGACTCCCTCGGGACCGTGATTCAGGGTTGGGAGACGACCCTGCGAGTCACCCTCGACCAGATGGTCTACCACGCCGAGATGGTCGCGCGGGCCTCCAAGCGCGCGCTGGTGGTCGCGGACCTGCCCTTCCTCACTTATCAGGTCTCGCCGCGACAGGCCCTCCGTTCGGCCGGCCGGCTCCTCAAGGAGACGA
Organism: Isosphaeraceae bacterium; assembly: GCA_052148775.1. Classification (GTDB taxonomy): domain Bacteria; phylum Planctomycetota; class Planctomycetia; order Isosphaerales; family Isosphaeraceae; genus CAVZRC01. The sequence continues at coordinate 10,412 of JBKQHM010000054.1, forward strand.
ACTGCCAGGCCGTCAAGCTGGAGGGGGGCACCGGCATGTCGGCCACGATCCGCGGCCTGGTCGACGCGGGGATTCCCGTGATGGGACACGTTGGCCTCCAGCCGCAGGCGATCCGGAGGCTGGGCGGTCACAAGGTCCAGCGCTCGGGCGAGCAGATCCTCGCCGATGCCCAGGCCGTCGCCGCCGCCGGGGCCTTCGCCGTCGTCCTCGAGTGCATCCCCAGCAGCCTCGCCGCCAGGATCACCGAGCAAATACCCATTCCCACCATCGGCATCGGTGCCGGCCCGCAGTGCGACGGCCAGGTCCTCGTGGTCCACGACATGCTGGGGCTGATCGAGCAATTCCGTCCCAGGTTCGTCCGCCAATACGTCGAACTCGGCCCGCAGATCCGTTCGGCCGTCGCGGCCTACGTCGCCGACGTCGCCGAAGGACGCTTCCCGGGCGAGATCGAGAGCTTCCGATAGCCTGACACCCGCCCCCCAGGGAGGACTCACCCGTGAACGCCCCGACCCAAGACGAACTCATCCAGAAGAAGTGCGTCCCCTGCGAGGGGGGAATCGCCCCACTCTCGCACGAGGAGGCCGAGGCGACCGTCCGCAACGTCAAGGGCTGGACACTCGACCCCGACGGCCGGCGGATCTCACGATCCTGGACCATGAAGAACTTCATGGCGGGGATCGAGTTCTTCGACAAGGTCGCCGAGCTGGCCGAGGATGAGGACCACCATCCCGACCTCCACCTCGAGGGCTACCGCAAGGTGACCATCGTCCTCACGACCCACGCCGTCAAAGGCCTGACCGAGAACGACTTCATCCTGGCCGCGAAGATCAATCGGGTGCCGACTCGAATCAAAACTTGATTCGGTTCGATTAATACGATTTCCATGACTCCCAGAAATGCTCGGACGAACTTGGAACGGCAAAGTTCCGGTCCGGCGACTAACTATCGTCCGCATCAGTCGCCTCTCTCGAGCGGCGGTTCCCTGCCCGAGACTCTTCGTCGGCCGGCACCGCGGGAATCTCACCTCGATCGAATTCGGCTCCACATCCTCGCGGGCTTCTCTGGCAAGCCTTGAATCGAACGGTCGAGTGCGTCACAATTATATCGATCTCTCGGAAATGGGACGGCGCCTGGCCTCCATTCCTTCGCCCTCAGAACGTGAACCGGTCGGGAGCCAGACCTCATTCTCATTTGCTGTGCCTAATCCATCGAAAAACCGCCTTATTTGATCCGGCGGGCAAAGGTGCCCGTTCCCTCGACAACCCACTGGTGTTCCCAGTGAGACGGCTCTCCGTTCTGCCTGATTGACACTCGGCGAAGAGAAAAAATCGTCCACAGTCGCTCCGCGGCACATGAAGATTGATCCGAAGCTTTCCGGGTCCTTGCTGCCGCGATTCGAGCTTGAACTGGGACTTGGCTTGAGGCGGGTCGCACCAACCGCGTGGCGACGGATCATGGGCGTCGGGCTCATGGACTTTCTGGAACATTTCAGGTACCGCTCATGTCCGACGTCACCCAGATCCTGAATGCAATGGCCGAGGGCGACGGAGGCGCCGCCGATCAGTTGCTGCCGTTGGTTTACGACGAATTGCGCCGGCTGGCGGCCGATCGGCTCAGGCATGAGGCACCGGGCCAGTCGCTCCAGTCCACGGACCTGGTCCACGAGGCGTATCTGCGACTGGTGGGCAACGGTGCCCAGCCGGACTGGGCCAATCGCGGGCATTTCTTCGCCGCCGCTGCGGAAGCGATGCGCCGGATCCTGGTGGACGGCGCACGGCGTAAGAAGCGCATCAAACACGGCGGCGGTTGCAATCGCATCGATTGGGAGGCTGCGGCGTCGCTGGCGGAGGAATCCTCTGAAGATCTCGTTGCTCTGGATGAAGCCCTCAGCAAGCTGGCGGAGGAAGATCCGGCCAGGGCCGAGCTGGTCAAGCTGCGCTTTTTCGCCGGCCTGACCATGCCCGAAATCGCCCTCGTGTTGGGGATCTCACTGGCGACCGCCGAGCGATACTGGACCTACGCCCGCACCTGGCTCTTCGCCGAGCTCAAGGACCGGGACACTCTGACGGACGCTTGAGAAAATATCGGGTCGATTGAGGGGTTTGGGAGAGATTCGTCGCATTGTTCCTGTTGCCACTCGGATCAGGAGCATTGCCATGATCACCCCGTCTCAAGTCGAATCGATCTTCTTTGCCGCGCTGGACAAGAAAACCACGGCCGAACGTGCCGATTATCTGGATGATGCGTGCGGAGACGATGCCGAGTTGCGCGGTCGGGTGGAACGGCTGCTGGAGGCCCATCCCCAGGCGGTGGATTTCCTCGCCCGGCCCGCCGTCGATCGCCCCGACGTCGCCGAACGCGATCGAGAGACGGGGCCTCCCAAAGCAAACGAATCGGAACGGCCCACCGTGAACGATCGGCCGGCGCCTGGGATCGGCCGGCACGGGGACAGCCCCGGGCGAGGCAGCCTTACCGGTCCCGCACCAACGACCTCGCCCGACGTCACCGCGGACATTGCTCGAATCGACGAACGACAGACGGAAAATGCCGGGCCAGGCCGACGGGAAGACCACGGCCGCTCTCAACTTCCGGATGAAGTCGCTTTCGGGACGCGTCCCGATTACCCGGCAACCCTCGACGTGCCGGCCGGACCGATCGCCGGTGCCGGACCGACCGTCGATACCCATGTGGAATCGCCCGGCGATGCCGGGATGACCGTGGACGTGATCCCGGGGACATCCGCCCGGCCGGCGATCACCGACCCGATCGTTGCGGGCCCGACTCGGGATTCCGACACCGAGGGGGACACCGAACCCAACCGAACGGTGAGCCTTGTCGACACCAACCCCGACCGGACGGTCACTCAGGGAGTGAGCGAGACCGACCGAACGGTCAGTGTGAGCGGATCCTCGAGCCCCTCGAAAACCGCCAGCCCGGCGAAATCCCGAACCGACGGCCCGAGTATTCCCGGCTACGAGATCCTGGGGACGCTCGGCCGGGGCGGGATGGGAATCGTCTACAAGGCCCGGCAGACGGGCCTGAATCGCCTGGTGGCGCTCAAGATGATCATCGGCGGGAGCCAGGCCGGGTCGAGGCAACTGGCCCGCTTCCGGATCGAGGCCGAGGCCGTCGCCCAGCTCCGGCACCCGAACATCGTGCAGATTTACGACGTCGGCGAAGTCGACGACATGCCCTACGTGGCGCTGGAATTCCTCGACGGGGGAGACCTCGCCGCTCGAATGGACGGCACACCACAGCCGGGCATTCAGGCCGCCGAGCTGCTCGCGACCCTGGCCAGAGCCATCCACGCCGCGCATCAAGCCCGGATCGTGCACCGCGACCTCAAGCCGGAAAACGTGCTCTTGTCCGCCGACGGAGTGCCCAAGATCACCGACTTCGGGCTGGCCAAGCGTTTGGAATCGGACGACAACCAGACGAATACCGGCGACATCATGGGCACGCCCAGCTTCATGGCCCCCGAGCAGGCCATGGGACGCACCAAGGAAGTCGGCCCCGCGGCCGACATCTACGCCTTGGGCGCGATCCTCTACGACGCCTTGACCGGTCGTCCCCCTCTCAAGGGCGAGACGATGATGGAGACGATCCGCATGGTCGTCAACGAGGAACCCGTCCCTCCGTCGCGATTGGTGCCGCGGCTCGCACGCGATCTCGAGACCATTTGCCTGAAGTGCCTGAATAAAGCCCCGGAGCAGCGGTACGCGACCGCCGAGGAGTTCGCCGAAGATCTGGATCGTTACCGGGAAGGCAAGCCGATCAAGGCCAGGCCGATTTCCCTGTTCGGGCGGGGGATCAAGTGGTCGAGGCGGCATCCGGTCGCCGCCGCGTCCTTGCTTCTGGGCGTCCTGGCGTTCCTCTCCCTTGCCGCCGGCTTGATGGTCTACCAGGAAAAACGAAACTCCTGGGTCCTCAAGCAGAACGACGTGGCCATGGAACTGCTCGACCGGGATGTCAAGTCCAGGTCCCCGGACGAGCTCCGCCAAGATCAGGTTGACATGGCCACGTTTCTCCGAGAGGTCAGGGCCGAGCCCCGACTTCAGCCGATCTCAGTCCGCATCGCGGCGAAGCAGAAGTCGGTTGAAGCCCGGTTTCAGGAACTCAGCTCGAACGAGGCGGCCCAACAACGCGCTCGCGAGGATCGTGAACGGTTCGCGACCTTCCAGAAGCTGCGTCAGGAAGCCCAATTGTATGCGGCGGGTTTCGGCGTGCTGGACCCGACAGACCGATCCGAAAAGCTCCGTGCCTCGGCCCATGCCGCATTGGCCACCTACGCGAAGGATCCCCAGGGAGCCGACGACGTCTGGAGCCTGGCGGATCCATCGCCGACGGCGTTGCAGGAGTCCGAGAAGGCCAGGCTGGCCGACGATTGCTACGACCTGCTCCTGATCCGGTCGCAGGCGTCGGAGCCTGCCGAAGGACTGCGGATCCTCGACCGGGCGCTCCGGCTACGCCCGAAGACGACCGCCGCCTACCACCGTCGCCGCGCCGATTGCCTCGAACGCGCGGGCGACAGCTGCCCGGATCGCTGGACCCGATCGCTCAACCACCGTCGGCGGGTAATCGTCTGTCTCGGTCGCGACGTGCCTGCGCTCGTTGTTGCTCACAGTCAAGCAACGAC
>JBKQHM010000055.1:0-43741 GCA_052148775.1 Isosphaeraceae bacterium
AAAGCCTGTCAGCCGAGCTTCGACGATTCCCGCGCAACTCTAGGTCACCCGGAATCGAACGTCAAAATGGCGCGCTTCGCCCCGATCAGGCGAGGCGATCGAACAGGCGGTCGAGCACCGACCGGGCGGAGGGGGGCAGCTCGATCCGGGCCGTGCGCGTCGTCGGCCCGCTGGGATCGAGGGCGATCATCCAGCAGTCTGTAGGGAGCAGGTTTCGAACCCGATCGGCCCATTCGACGAGGGAAACGCCGGTATCCCAGTAGTCGGCGACGCCCAGGTCTTCGAACGCCGACGGACCCGGCAGTCGATAGGTGTCGAGGTGATAGACCGGCAGGCGGCCATCGTACTCCTGGATCAGCACGAAGGTGGGGCTGGAGATCGCCTCGGGATCGACGTCGAGGGCCTCGGCGATCGCCCGGACCAGCCGCGTCTTGCCGGCGCCGAGCGGTCCGACCAGGCCGATCACGACCCCCGGCTCGACCAGTTCGGCGAGGGCGCGACCCAGCCGTGTCGTGTCCTCCTCCGAGTTCAGCACGAGGGTCAGTCCATCGGGGGATCGGGCGATTTCCATGAGTTCCCCCTCTTACCCGGAGCGAAAGTGGTCGAAACCGCGGGGCTCGATGGGGCGGATGCCCTCGGAGGTTCGGAGCCGCAATCCGGGCGCGTCAGTGATCTCGCCCACTCGGTAGAGTCGGGCAGGGGAGGGGGGCGCGGCCAGGAGTCGGTCGGCGTCTTCGGGCGATAGCGTCAGGCAAAGCTCGAAGTCTTCGCCGTCGTTGAGCGCGTGGTCCACGGCGGGGACGCCGTCGCGGAGGCTCATCGCCGCCGCATCGGCGTGGATCGGGATCGCGTCGGCGTCGAGGATCGCTCCGAGTCCGCCACTCTCGTCGAGGATGTGGACCAGGTCGGAGGAAAGGCCGTCGGACAGGTCGATCATGGCGTGGATCGTCGCCGACTCGTGCAAGGCCAGGGCCTCGGCGATCCGGGGCTCGGGCCTCAGGTGTCGGCCGGCGGAGAGGCTGCCTCCGAGCGGGCCGGTCACGAGGATCGCGTCGCCCGGCCTGGCCCCCGCGCGTCGGGCCGCCCCGCGAGCCGTCGCCTGCCCGAGCAAGGTCACGGCGATCACGAGCGGACCGTCCCAGGCGTTGGTGTCGCCGCCGACCAGGTCGACGCCGAACCGATCGGCGAGCGTCCGAATCCCGGCGTGCAGCCCCTGGGCGACTTCCACGGCAGTTCCCCGCGGCAGCGCGACGGCCACGACCGCGGCGCGGGGAACCCCGGCCATCGCCGCGATGTCCGAGAGGTTCACGCCCATCGCCTTGTAACCGACTGCCGCAGGGCCATCGAGCGCCAGGCGGAAGTGGCGGCCGTCCATCAGCATGTCGGTCGTGATGAGCAGGTTGGAGGGCGCGCCGATGTCGAGGATCGCGCAATCGTCGCCGATGCCGAGCTGAGTCCAGGGGTTCGAAGGCGGCGACGCGGTGTGCCGGCGGATCCAGTCGATGAGGGCGAATTCGCCGATATGTTGCGGTTTCACGATGCCGATGACCTCATCGAAGGGCCGACCGTCGGCCGGTCAGGAACGCCCGGAGAGCCTGTGCCGTCGCCTCTTCCAGGAGTTCGCCGGCGCTCGCGACGGCTTGCTCCAGGGTGATCGGTCCGGGGCAGATCGAGAAGTACGCGTCGATGCCCTCTTCGAGGACGGCCTCGGCGCCGGGGCCGATGGTGCCGGCCATGGCGAAGGTCGGGCATCCTATCGAGCGCGCCAGCCGGCTGACGCCGACGGCCGTCTTGCCGAAGGCGCTCTGCTCGTCAAGGGCTCCCTCGCCGGTCAGGCAGAGGTCGGCGCCGGCGAGGCGCCCGGGCAGGTCCACCGCATCGATGATGAGGCTGATGCCCTTTTCGAGCCGGCCGTCGGCGAAGGCGACGAGTCCGCCGCCCAGGCCGCCCGCGGCGCCCGATCCGGGGATGTCGGCGATGGCGACGCCCAGGTCGCGCTCGACGATCGCGGCGAAGTGGGCGAGGTTGGCGTCGAGCACCTCGATCATCGCCGGAGTCGCCCCCTTCTGGGGGCCGTAGACGGCCGATGCGCCTCGAGGGCCACACAGGGGATTAGTCACGTCGCAGGCGACCGAGACCTCGATCCCGTCGAGCTCGGCGTGGCGGCCCGAGGGATCGATGCGCGACAGTCGGCCCAGGCTTCCTCCGCCCGGTGGCAATTCGCATCCATCGGTATCGAGCAGGCGGTAGCCCAGGGCCTGTCCGAGCCCGGCGCCGCCGTCATTGGTCGCGCTGCCGCCGATGCCCACGATCACGCGACGCGCCCCGGAGGCGATGGCCGCCAGGAGCAACTCGCCCGTGCCGAGAGTCGTCGCGATCAGGGGGTCGCGCCGATCGGGCGGTACGAGGACCAGGCCCGAAGCCGATGCCATCTCGAGCGCGGCGGTGTGACCGTCGCCGAGCAGGCCGAACCGGGCTGTGAGAGGCGCACCGAGGGGGCCCGTCACGCGGACTTCGCGGTAGGAACCGCCGGTCGCGGCGACGAGTGCGTCGACGGTGCCCTCGCCGCCGTCGGCCATGGGGACCTGCTCGATCCTGGCGTCGGGCGATACCCGTGCCACGCCGCGCGCCATGGCCTGAGCGGCCTGAGCGGCCGTCAAGCTGCCCTTGAACTTGTCCGGGGCGATCACCACCCGCATCGATGCCGAGCCAACCCGGTTTCCGGGGCAAGAACCTGGCCCGCCGAGCCATCGAGTCGACTCGTCGCTCAGCGAGCATCCCGCGTTTTGGTCACGTCCATGCGAGCATAGTCGATCCGCCGGTGCCCGTCCAACAATCGCGCGGGGCGATGGGGCAAAGCACTCAAGCCGCTCCGGCCTCGTAGGACCGCGTCTGTGGCTCGGGGACTTCGAAGGCGATCTCTTCGCGCTGGATCGAGACATGATCCGGCGCGTGGATGCCGATCCGCACCGAGTTGCGGTCGATCTTCACGATCGTGATGCAGACGTCGGAGCCCACGTGAAAACTCTGGCCGAGCTTCCTGCTCAGAACTAACATGGTTCTCTCTCCTCCTTGAGCTTCTTCCTGAGATCGGCAGTCGCGGATCATCGACTCCGGCTCAAGTTTCCTACTTCAACGGCCGACATGAACGCACCTTTCGTGCCAAGATCCTTTCGACGGCCCGGGTTGCCGGCACAAATCCCAGTTACAGCGGGGTTTGTGCTCGCGATCCGGATCCGAAATTCTACGGATCGTCCGAGCCGTCCTGTAAAAACGCATCGGATTTTGAAAAAATTTCCTAAAGGGAGCCGCTGAGGGCGCCTATCCGTATTGCTGGAGAGTAGAATCTGCATCTCTGGTTGAGGATTTAGGGAATTCAGGGCAATCGGGAGAGGAACATGCCGGATCACTCTGCGATTCGGATCGGTGGAGGCATCGGCGCGCGGCTGATGGCGGCGCTGGCGGTGCTGGCAGCCATGCTGGCATGGCTCTGGCCGATCGGGATCGGGGGGAAGATGCCGGTGGGCGGGGACGTCACCCAGTTCTTCCTCGGCCTGATGGGGTTCCTGAGCGAGTCGATCCAGATGGGCCGGCTCCCCGTCTGGAACGACCTGTGGGGCTATGGGTTCCCGGGCCTGGCGGAGAGCCAGATGGGCGTGTATTACCCGCCGCATGGCCTCCTTTACAAGAACTTCAATACGGAGACGGCGTACGTCCTGAGCCTGGTCCTGCATACGCTGTGGGGAGCCCTGGGCACGTTCTGGGCGTCGAGGCGGATGGGGATCTCGGGGGTCGGGTCGGCCCTGGCCGCATTTTCGTGGTCCTCGTGCGGGTTCTTCCTGATCCACCTGGCCCATCCATGGGGATACACGACGGGATGCTGGATGCCCTGGGCCTTCGGTCTGGCCTGGTCGATCCTCTCACCGGGGACGCGAACCGTCCGCATGGCGCCGTTGCTGCTGAGCCTGGTCCTTGTGCTCCAGATCTTGCCCGGCCATTTCCAGCTCGCGTTTCAGACGCAGGTCGTCCTGGGCTTGATGGTCCTCTGGACGATCATCGAACGCTGGGGGGCGGCCCTGGCCGACAGGATTCGAGGCACGTCGGAGGGAACCGGCACCGGGCCGGTCCTGCGGAAGGGCGTGGCGGTCGTGCTGGCTGTGATCGCGTGCTTCCCCATGGCGGCGATGCAGCTCTGGCCGACGGCCCGCCTCGCGGAACTCGCGGGCAATCACCGCGGCTTCGAGTACCTCTCCGGCTTCGCCGCCACGCCGTTCCACCTGGTCAATTACGTGGCGCCCGGGCTGTTCCACCGCTCGCCCACCTGGAGGCCGCTGGTCTGGGACCCGTTCCACGCGATGCCGGAGGAGAGTCTCACCTACATCGGACTAGCCCCGTTGTTCCTGGCCGTCATGGCCGCGATCCGCGGGTTTCGTCGCGATCCCGGCGTCCGGCTCTTGACATTCCTCGCGGTGATCACCCTGATCCTGGGGCTGGGCCCCTATGCTTCGGGATTTCGGGCCTTGATCAATCTGCCGGGCTTCTCCTTCTTCCGGGCACCCGCGCGCTGGAGCCTGGCCACCGCGCTGGTTCTGGCGCTGCTCGCCGGGAAAGGCTTCGATCGATGGCCCGAGTGGCCGCGGCCCGGGCGCGCGCTCAGATGGTTCATCGCCCTGGCGATCCTCTGGATCGTCGCCGTGCTCGGACTGATCGAACTCGCCGTGATGAGCACCGAGCGGCCGTCGGGCGAGAAGGAGGCGTCGGTGCGGGTCCGACGATGGCCCAGGGTCGTCGCGGGGTTCGATCGCACGTTCGCGGCGATGCCCTGGTCCGATGACCCGAGCTTCGCGACGAGGGATCCCAGCTTCGAACAGGTCATGGCGGGGACGCGGCGGCCCGTCGACGCCCACATCCCCTCCGACCTGCCGCTTGCCGCGGTCTTGCAGAGGCCAGTGGATGACAAGATCTTCGCGAATCAACGCGGGTGGATCTATCTGAGAGAGTTGTGGGAGACCGCCGTCCTGCTGGGCTTGCTCTGGGCCGTCTCGGTCGTCGTCGCGAGGGGTCGCACGCGGGCCGGGCAGGTCTTGCTCGTGACGATCACATTCCTCGACCTGTGGGTCCTGGGGCGTCATCGGCTGATCGATGTGGGCCCGCTCGAACCGCTCACGAATCAGAGTCCCTTGCTGGCACGACTGGCTCAGGAGCCTCGCGGGACCCGGGTCCTCGATCCTATGAGAAACATGCCGATGCGGGTCGGTCTCGCGCCGATCTCCTACTATCGGACTCTGAACATACCGGCGGTGGACGCGTTGACCGGGGCCGCGATGGGGCCGATGAGCGGCGCCGTATTCGATCCGCTGGTCCGATCGGCGTTGCGGGCGACGGGGACCAGTCTGAGGGTTTTCTCGCCGATCGAGAATCGGATCAATCATTTCGTGGGGCGGGCCGAGCACACGGGGGAAACGATCGAGGATCCGGCCCTCGCGGACTGGCTCTTCGGCAGCGCCTGGACGGCCGATCTGGGGCCCTGGGTGCGGACATTCTCGATCTGGCGGTCGGAACAGCAACCGATCTGGGCCTGGTTCGTCCCCGCGAGCGAGCTCGACGATGTAGCCCTGCTGGACGATTGGCGGGGCGATCCTCGGGAGATCCTGCCGATTTTCGATCGAGCCGAGCCCCTGCCCGCCGAATCGCCGAATCCCGAGGAATGGACGATCACGCTCTGGGCCCACGAGCCGGGCTGGGTGATCCTGTCGCAACTCTACGACCCCCAATGGAGGGCCCGATGGATCGAGCTGGACCATGATTTCGAGTTCGAGGTGAAGATCTTGCCGGCTTTCCAGAAGTCCGGCGAACCCGGGGGATGGCAGCGTGTCGAGATGCCCGGAGATGGGCGCTGGAAGCTCCGACTGGAATATGTCCCGCGCGACACCATCGAAGGCACGGCGATCGCGACGATCGCCTGGTCGTCGTGGCTGGTCTGCGCGTTGTCCGTCGGGGTGAAGTCGCTGGCCGGGCGATTCCGAACGCGGCGCGTTGACGCGGAGACCTGATACGATGACGACGAAGGGCGTGGCGATCGTGGGTGCGTCGGGATATGCGGCGCGCGAGTTGATCCGGATCCTGTTGAATCATCCGCAGGTGCGGATTACCGCGGCGACCTCGCGGCAGGACGAGGCCCCGCGACTGGACGCGCTCCATCCCAGCCTGGCGCGACGCATCGACCTGTCTTGCGAGCCGTTCGACGCCGGCCGGATCGCCGAGCGGGCCTCCTACGCCTTCCTGGCGCTGCCGCATACCGCGAGCATGGCGGTGGTCCCCGAACTCCGACGGCATGGCGTCCGCGTCATCGACCTGAGCGCCGACTACAGGCTGAAAGACGCCCAGGTCTATGCGGACTGGTACGGCCATCCGCACACCGATGCCGAGGGCCTGGGCTCGGCCGTGTACGGGCTGCCGGAATTGTTCCGGGAAAAGATCCCGCCGTGCGGGTTGATCGCGAACCCCGGATGCTACACCTCCACAAGCATCCTGGCGCTGGCACCGCTGATCGCCGAGGACCTGATCGAGCGCAACGAGATCATCATCGACGCCAAGAGCGGGGTCTCCGGGGCGGGTCGGTCGCCGAAGCTCAACTACCACTTCCCCGAGTGCAACGAGAGCCTCTCGGCCTACAGCGTGGGCCGGCATCGCCACACGCCCGAGATCGACCAGGTGCTGACCGAGGTCGGCGGCGGCCGGAGAGAGCCGGTCGAGGTGATCTTCACGCCGCACCTGGTGCCGATGGATCGCGGGATCTTCGCCACGATCTATGCACGGCCGAAGGGCCCGGCCGTCGAGCACGACCTCCTGGCGCTCTATCGGTCATTTTATGCGAGCAGCCCCTTCATCCGTGTCGTCGGCCACCTGCCCGCCTCGAAGGATTCGGCGTACTCGAACTTCTGCGACATCACCGTTCGCGTCGTGAAGGGTCGGATTCTCATCCTGGCCTGCCTCGATAACCTGATCAAGGGCGCGGCGGGCGTCGCCGTGCAGAACCTCAACTTGATGCTTGGTTGCCCCGAAGAGACCGCGTTGTTCTGAGAGGCTGCGAGAGAATCGATTCCCAATGACAGATTCCAAATTACGAATGAATGCTAAGCCGGAAACCCCAATGGCTTGTGATTCTGGAATCTGGAATTCGCAATCTGCAACTTGCCGTTCGTTCAACGCCGATTTCCGCGGCCGGAAACTCGGTGACAATGATACGTTTGTCCGAGGTTCTCAAGGACACTCGAACGCCACTTTCAATCCACCCAGCCATGGAATCGGCGGACAGTCCCGATCGACCGCCGCCGCGCGGAGGATCGGGTTATGCGCGCTTGTCAAACCGAACCACGATCTGGTCGCTTTGGATCTCCACAACCCCTCCGGTCGCCACAAAGCGCTGGTATGCTTGCTTCGGTTTCGACCTCTCGTAGCCGGGCAACTGCATCGCCAACCAGCGGTAGCAACCATGAGCGATCACCGTCAACGCCAAATCCAAATCCACATTCAGACGAACTTCACTCGCCAAGCAGTTGATGTGGAAGAAGTTCACGCTGATACCCAACGCATCTTCCACCCCGTTGCGCCTCACGTACCGGGTGATCAGCTCGCGAGCCGGGGCCTGGAATTTGTTGGACAGGCAGAGAGTCGTCACGTCCCAATCCCGCCACCGCCGTACCCCTCACCGAGCCTCGGTAGGTGACGGAGCATCACCGAGATCGGGGCGCCGCCCCGGGTACTGTTCGAGCAGGCAGGCGGGCGAACTCGGCTTGGTCGGGGCCGGACATCACGTCGAAGTGCGTGTGCTGGAAGGTGCACGCCCACGAGCCCGCCGCGACCAGCTTCACGTCCTTCGCGACGACGCACGTCCCCGCGAGACAGATTGAGCCCGCACGGGGCGGGCCGCCTGGATAGCAGTAGAGCTGGACGAACGGCCCCCGCTTGGTGACCCGGTGGGGCCGGGTCCGGGCTGTCACACGCTCGATCCTGTCCCCCGCGGCGACCCTCCCGCGCCAGAGGTCCAGGGCGACCGGGTAGCGGAGCTGCCGGGCGATCTGGTCGTTCCAATAGGCCGTCTTCCCCCACAGCGGAATGGCGAGGCAAACCGCCGCGACCGCCACCGCGACCATCATCGTCCGCACCCTCAGCCGCACGCGGGGGAACATCATGGCCGGCACCGGGAAGGGCTTGACTGGCAAGAGTGAACTTGGGATCAACCGGTTCACGTCCCGTCATCGTCCCCCGCCCGGCTGTCCGCACCAGCCATGATTCAGCGCCGACACATGCATCAATAGTCCCAGCACGCCCACACCGCACGACGAGAGTCCGAAACCCTCTCGATCGGCCCGACCAGTTCTTCTTCGAAGTTCGCCATCGCGTCGCTCCGGAGCCTCTTCGACTTCACGCGGGCCAACTCGGTTCGAAGCCTGTCGCCTGCCCGGATCAGTTCCTGGCGGAGCCTGTCGACTTGCTCCGGGGAGTGGATGCTGTAATCCGGCAAGTACGTGGCATCGGCCCCATAGATGAACGGATTATTGAGCCTCGCCCACTCCTCGGCGTCCCTGCGGTCCCACGAGCCGTGTCGGAAGGGCCGCGCGCCCAGCGCGCCCAGTTCGGACGCGTCGCCCTCCGATGTCGGCTTGACCCGCCTGATGGAGATATCCCTGGAACGGGGCGTGTCCCGGCTGTCATCCAATACCGATATGCCGGTCGCGATCTCAAAGACTTCTTCCGTGACGCCACCGTTGCACAACGGCTCGAGTTTCATCGGCTTCAATGGAGTCTGGTAATCGAAGATGTCATTGACGATCCAATCGATCGCGTTGGCCTCCGCGGGGGACTTACCGACGTACCAATCTTCGGCCGGGAGGAGCCTCTTGAGGTAGGCCGCAAGTTCCGTTTCTTCGCGGGGCAGGACGGAGACCCGTTGCTCGCGTCCCGCCCGGCTCCTGATATCCCGCACGAGCCGACTGACAAGTGCGGACGACGGCCGCGCGATGAGCTTGTTAAACCCGTCCCAGTCGAACGACATCATCCAGACGTGAGGCATGATCGGGCCTCCTTCTGGCCACTCATCGATCGGTCGCTAAGTCTCACGATGTCTGATCGGTTGCTGATGGACTAGTGGGCTGTCAACCGTCGATTGATAGGTTGGAGTACCGCCTTGAGGCGGAGAGGACCGGCTGAAGCCGGGACTCCAACTTCTCAAATCACGATTGACAAGGCACTAGCAGCTCTGATCCCTGGTGCACCCGTTCCAGATCCCCGGGTCGTCCCGCTCGAGTGTCCGCGCCAACTATAATCCACCGCTTGCGCCCGAAGGAATTCATTCCGGCTCCGGCGGATCCGGCTGGACCGGGAGCCAGGGGTTGCGAGCGGCTTGCCGGTACTTCCGGGCCATCGCCTCGTGCCAGGTAGCGACCTTCGCCTCATCCGTCGTCAGAGGTTTATGGTCTCGACGAAACAGGCGGACTACCGTGAGGTCGTCGAGCGATTGCCAAATGAGAAAGCGGGACAGCTTAGATTGGTGATAGGCCGCAAGCGACTCGAATGATCGACGTCGGTGCTCTAGCAGGCACAGAAGGGCCACGGCTGCCACCGCGATCATCCATCGCCGGGTCGTCATTCGGGGCAGTCGCATGGCTCACGGCCCTCTCGTTCACACCCCACCAGTCTTTACGGCTCACTCGTCGCCCGTCGCTTCACTCCGAATCCGGTTCAATCGCCAACCACGGCCGGGCCGCCGCCCGTTGGTACTTCCTCGCAAGCCTTTCGTTGTGGTCTGCACCCTTCGGATCCGCCGACGGGCCGGTCGTGGAACGTAGAAGATGGGCCATGTGCTCGTGGAGCAAGGCCAGCCGCATGAAGTGGGCCGCCCGCCGTAACATCACCAGGACGCCGAGGAGGACGGAGGCGATCAGCACCACCACCATCCACCGCCGGGTCGTCATCCGGGGCAGTCGCATGGCTGGGTGTCCATCGGGTTGCACTGTCCGGGTCTTCTATAATCCACGCTTTCCATGTCCCGGCACCGTCCCGCGACCGTCTGTCCGAGCCCGCCATAGCCGGACCTTTGTGCGAGCGAAGCTACTCCCAAGGCTTCGGAGGAGGTGTAGGGTTCGATGCGAAGTATTCCCACGGATGCCACACCGCACGCTGATGTTTCTCCTGCAACCACCAGCTACAATCGCGGTAGTAGACCAATTCCCAGATACGTTCCCATTGTCGCTTCTGGGTCTCTGTCCACTTCTTGGGGTCCCAATCGGGGTCCGTCTGGTGCTCACGATCGAAGACATCGATTATCCGGTTTGCCTCCAAATGGTACTCGTCGGCCATCCTGCCATACCGCGCACCCCATCGGCGGTTGTGCATCTGCCAGGCTTCCCGAATTCCCAGTAAGCCAGCCACGACCGCCACCCCGACCATCATTCGCCGTACGGTGAATCGCAAGCGGGGCAGCCCCATGGTCCATTCCTCCACGAGTGGCTGACTGGCAAGTCTCGTTTCTAATCGAGGCTTTACACCGCAAATTCGATGTAAGTCCTTGGGCGACGCCTCGGATTTCGTTGATGCGACGGGGATATTCAGGCTTTACACATCGGACAATTGTAAGCCGCCCCCTCCGGTGGTGGTCACATGTGCGCAGTCCGCGATAACCCTACTCCATGGTACCGCGTCGCGACGAGCGTCGCACCAGGGCCGGGCAGGCTATTCGCGACGACCGGACCGGCCAGAGATGTCACGCATGGGGTCACGATGGCGCGACAGACAGACCGAATCAGGACGGGCGTCAGATAGCGGGGCAGCCTGGCCCCGGATCGCTGCGCGACGCTCGGGATGCTCGAGGCGAGATCGATCGCCGTCTTGCCGGAGTCGAAGAGATATCGGAAGAAGTTCCCCAGATGTGACGAGGGGGTCTTGTCCCGGAAAGGCGGTGTCCGGGTCATCACATGCTGCTGGAAGCTCGCGATGTCGGCCGGGGAGATTTGGCCCAGGTCGCCGACCTCCTTGCCGAAGAGAAACTCTAGGAAGCGGTCGGCGAGGCGCCAGGAGTGGTTGATCGTCCTCTCGCCGAGGCCGCGTTGACGATTCACTTAGGCCTCGTAATCCCGGCGCCATCTCTGTGACCTCTACGCCGCGCCGAAGGCGCTCGACGATCGAACTCGCGCGGAGGCGCTACTCGAATAACCGGAGGACGACCGCACGCACGCCGTTATTGAGTGCTCGGGCCCCGGCGATCGCTCAGACCTGCGTCTCCACGCGCGGTTGTTGTGGTATCAGCCCCGAGGCCGCGCCGTGTCCTCGGGTCCGGTCAAAGCTGTCGCATGAAGGCCACCAGGTCCGACTTCTCCTGACCGCTCAGCTTCAGCTCGAGGATCAAGTTAAAGAACTCCACGGTGTCCTCGAGCGTGAGGAGCCGGCCGTCGTGGAAGTACGGCGGCGACTCCTTGATGCCTCGCAAGGTGAACGTCTTGATCGGGCCTTGACTGGTCGCCACCAGGCCGTTGATCGTCTGCGTCTTGTAGAATCGCTCGACTTTGAGGTCGTGCATCGAGTTGTCCGTGTAGAACGGGGCCGGGTGGCACGCGGAGCACTGGGCTTTGCCGGTGAACAGCGACTGCCCGCGCATCTCGGGCGAGTCGGGGCCGAACTTCGAGGCGTCGAGCTTGCCGAAGAGGTCCAGCCCCGGGGCGGGAGGGAAGTCGAGCAGGTCCTGCACTTCCGCCATGAAGTGGACCTGGCTGCCGCGCTCCAGGGGGTTGACCCCCTTGGCCGCCGCCGACACCTGATCGCCGTCGAAGTAGGCCGCGCGCTGCTCGAATTCGGTGAAGTCCTCCACGGATTTGAGCGCCCGCTGCGAGCCGAACAACCGCTGAATGTTCACACCGCGTAGGCTCGTGGTGTCGAGGCGGCGGCGGTGCGACTGCGGCCGGATGTCGCCCACCAGGTGGGTCGCTCCCGACGTGTGGCCGTTCACATGACAATCGAAGCAAGCCACGCCCTGCATGCCGAGTGGGTTCGCAGCCTTGCGGTCGGCCGTGGCGTTGAACTGCTGCTGCGGGAACTGCGTGACCAGCAGCCGCATGCCCTCCAGGTCCTTGGAATTCAGGATTCCCGCGAAGATCTCCTGGAAGTTCTCGACCGTCACCATCTTGCCCTGCGAGACGTCGCCCAGGTCGGGCCGGGTCGTCAGGAAGAGCGCGGGCGGGAACTCGGCGAGGAAGTGGTCCGGGAGATCGAAGTCGACGTCGAACCGCTCCAGCCTGGGCAAATGCTTGATCTCCGCCTGCGGGAAGACCATCCCGCCGACGTCGTGCTTGGGATGGGGCAGCGGGAGGAAACCCTTCGGGAACAGGCCCTTTTCGCGGATCTCGCCGGGGGACATCGCGGCGAGTTTCTCCCACGTCATCTCCGGCGGGAGCTTCGTCGCCGGACCGACCTGCACCGGCTTGCCGCGGGACATCCGGACCTTGGCGTCGGGCTTGGCGGTCAGGTCGTACCGCGACTCCAGGAGCTGGTTCTGGCGGGCGGCGACCGCGGGCCGGTCGGCCTTGTCCCGAGCCATCCGATCCCGGAGGGCCTCCTTCCCCAACAGGACCGGCGTGACCTGGTCGTAGCTCGAGGTGACGGGCGGGCCGTCGGGAACCTGGGCCCGTGCGATCGGCCCGGATTGCAGGAAACAAATGGCTGCCAGGACGGCCGGGGCCACCGCTCGAGGCAGCAGGCGAAGGAATCGTCGGTCGTCGAGTGATCTCATCGGTGTGTGCCCTCGCATTCTCCAGGAACGAGGGGGCGGAGAGAGCCGCCCCCGAAACGGAACGCAACGAGTCGAGCCCACACGTCTTATTGTAGCCGATCGCCGTAGTCAACCGTCTCCCCCTCGAATGATCGTCGGGCGTCGAGGAGGGCGCGATGCGGCCGGTCGTGATGCCGTTCCTGGTGAAGTCGCGTGCTGGGGATGATCGACCGCAACGGGTTGGCATCACCCGGCAGTGCAGACCCACCGGAGGAACTCCCGTTGCTTCCGCCACTGGCATGGCCGGTGTCGGATCTCGGCTCTTTCCTCTACGTTTGTCATCCTCGACTCGTGAACGGCTACAATTCGCGAATTAACGGCATTCCGGCGCGCAAGTCTTTCTTTTTTTCGATTTTTTTATCTGCTTTCTTGGTCAAGGTTTCGGACGATTGTTAGCCCGAATTTGCGATGGATGCGTTCGAGAAAATGCAAAGCGGCGGCATTCTATTCTTAGGGGGTGCGTGTGCAATCGATCTCAACAGGGGGCAGGGGCCGGTGCCAAGCGATACGACGAGTGAACGATCGGGCCGGTGGAGCGTTCGCCGGCCGCGGGCCGCGACTATAGGGGACCACGCCGCGGGTCCCGGCCGGACGGAATTCTACGGACGCACACCCAAGTCACTTCCATCCCCGGAGATCGGGCATGGCACCCCGGCGAAATCATGTAATGGAGTGCAAACCAGCGCAACGATCCGCGGGGGGAGATGGGCTCTTCGTTCGGACGTAACCCATTCCGCCTCAGTCAGATCGGGCGATCGGGGTTTACGGTCCTCGAAGCCGCCCAAGCCTTTGAGTTAAGGTCTTGCCGCCACGTCGTTCTTGACCCCACCGTTTTGCGATGATTCCTGCGCCCGGAGGAGACCCATGGCGATCCCGCAAGGCCCCCACATTGTCATCATTGGGTCGGGTTTCGGCGGCATGGCGGCGGCCCGAGAGCTCCGGCGTGCCCCGGTGCGGATCACGATCGTCGATCGGTCGAACCACCACCTGTTCCAGCCGCTCCTCTACCAGGTGGCGACGGCCGCTCTCAGCCCGGCCGATATCGCCGCGCCGATCCGCCGGATCTTCCGCCACCAGGGCAACGTGGCCGTGATTCTGGCCGAGGCCACCGGCGTGGACGTCGGGGCGAAGCGCGTCATGCTCGCGGACGGATCGCTCGATTACGACACGCTGATCGTGGCCACGGGTGCTTCCCATGCCTATTTCGGACACGACGATTGGGCCGAGCATTCGACCGGCTTGAAGAGCCTGAAGGACGCGCTCCAGATCCGGCAGAGGCTGTTGATCGCGTTCGAGGTGGCCGAGCGCGAGCCGGACGAGGCCCTTCGTCGGGCGTGGATGACGTTCGTGATCGTCGGCGGCGGCCCCACGGGCGTCGAGCTGGCCGGCACGATGGCCGAGGTGTCGCGCCAGACATTGGCGAAAGACTTCCGCCGCATCAACACGGCCTCGGCCCGGGTGATCCTGGTCGAGGCGAGCCCTCGCGTGCTGGGCGCCTACTCCGAGGACTTATCCGAAGCGGCGCGCCGGCAACTCGAGCGGCTGGGCGTCGCAGTCTGGACCGGGGTCCAGGTCACCGGGATCGACGCCGACGGCGTCTGCATCGGCTCGGAGCGGGTACGCGCCCACACGGTCGTCTGGGCCGCGGGGGTCGCCGCGTCGCCGCTGGCCCGGTCGCTCGGCGTCCCGCTCGACCGGGCCGGCCGCGTCCCGGTCGATCCCGAGCTGACCATCCCCGGCCGCGACGACGTCTACGTCATCGGCGACCTGGCCCACATCGAGCAGGGCGGATCGATGGTCCCGGGCGTCGCACCGGCCGCGATGCAGCAGGGTCGCCACGCCGCCCGGAACATCCTCCTGACTCTCGATGGCCGGCCGCGTCGGCCGTTCCATTACGTCGACAAGGGGATGCTCGCCACGATCGGCCGAGGGGCCGCGGTGGCCCGGGTCGGACCGTTCAAGACCTCTGGCTACCTCGCCTGGCTGCTGTGGTTATTCGTGCACATCCTGTTCCTCATCGGGTTCCGCAATCGGATCCTGGTGATGCTCCAGTGGGCATGGTCGTATTTCACATTCGACCGAGGGGCCCGCTTGATCACTGAACCGCTCAAGGATCCGCTGGTCGGGCGCCAACCGATCGAGGGGACGAGCTGCCGCTAGCCCTCGATGTCCGCGGTTTCCCGAGAGATCGTTCTGCGATCAAAAGTATTCGATGGGTCAGATGAATGAATTGGCCTTCACCAGTGGGCACCAATCGGATGGGATCACGGGCTGAGCAAGACCTGGGAGCTGCCGCTGGCCGCGCGCTCGACGGCGATGTACACCGACTGGCCCAGTCCGCGCTGGCAGACGGAATAGAGGTCGTGCCGGCAGGCGAAGAAGATCCGGACGATCTCCAGGTCCCACTGGGTCCCCGAGCCTTCGCGGAAGACGGACTCGATCCGGGCCGGTGCGAGCGCGGGCCGGTAGCGACGCGCGGACATCATGGCGTCGCAGGCGTCGGCGACGGCCAGGATTCGCGCCATCCTGGGGATCGCCTCGCCGACGAGTCCGTCGGGGTAGCCCTTGCCGTCGAACCGCTCGTGGTGCCCGCGCACGGCCGGGCGGAGGTAGGACAGCCGAGTGACGTTGGAGACGATCCGATCGCCGATGATCGGGTGCTCCTGGACGTGCCGCTCCTCCTCCGAGGTCAGTGGGCCCGGCTTGCAGAGCACCTCGTCCCGGATGCCGATCTTGCCGACGTCGTGCAGCAGTCCGGACAGGTAAAGGTCGCCGATCTCGCCGCGACCGAGCCGCATCTCCTCGCCGAGTCGGACGGCGATGCGAGCGACCCGCTCGCTATGGCCGCAGGTATAAGTGTCCTTCGCATCGATCGCCGACGACAGGCATCGGACGATCCCGAAGAGGGTGTCCTTCAGGTTCTCGTAGACGCGGACGTGGCGGTGGTGGCCGACCTGGAGCCGCCAGATGACCCGGACGATGCGCAAGTCGGACTCCTCGAGCGGGAGGCCGGGATCGAGGCTCACGGCCGCCATCCAGGACGGCCGAGGGGCTTCGATGGGCAGGAGGATGACCGAGTCGGGGATCGGGCCCGCGGAGAGTTCCTGGCTGAGATCGTTGTCGACGTCCCTCCGCCAGAACCCGCCTCGGGGCAACCGGGCCACGACCGCGCGTGTGAGGTCCCGATACCATTGCGCGGGCGGGTTCTCCTCGCCGACGACTTCCGTCATGCGCCCGACCGAGTCGGCATAGATGAAGGCGAGCCGGGCATTGGTCGATTCGCAGATCGTCGCCAGCGCGGCCGAGAATCGGTCGGCAGCCTGCTGGCCGCTCTCCAGCTCGCAGATGAGGCGGTCGAGCGCGACCCACGGGGAATTCCAGTCGAGCGAAGTATGGGAACTCTCTCGCGCAGACGCGCGGGCTGAAGTCGTCGCCTCTAACACGGCCGTGGCCTCCTTCCGTCAACATCATCGCTCGAAGTCATACTGTCGCGTCCGCATGACTCGATCGGCTTACGTTTCCGATGGGGTCAGGGCTTGGGGGTCGTCGCGCGATTCGCGATCGTGGACCGGGGTCTCGATCGGCAACCGGGATTTCGCCGGGAGATCCCGGTTCGGGACCGGGTCTGACAAATCAATCCTAGCTCAGCTTTCGACTCGTAGGTTCAAACGGCGTCGGGACACGACGGGGCAACGGCGGGGGTCGGCCCGAGGTTCCCGAGAAGCGACGCCGCCGGCAATTCCCCGGCAATGGTCCCCGGGCCATCCCCATGATCCGGTAAGAGTGACCTAGAAATGAATGGGTGAGGTCGACAGCCTCCGATCCCATTCCTTCCGCGAACGTCGACAAACGGGAATCGATTTGATGCGGGAAAATCGCCCCGAGCCGGACCGGGTGTCCGGGGCCGTCAGCCCTGATTCGGCGGAGGATCTGGCACCGGCGAGTCGTCGCCGAGTCCATCAGTCCGCCGACCCGAGCTTTGCCGACCGCCTGGAACTCGGCGAGCTGCCGAACTCGTCGATGCTCCGTTATCCGGGCCCGCACGACTATTGCGGTTTCGAGATCGCCGACCCGGAGCCGGTCCAGGAATCGCGGTTCGAAGGGCTGTTGAATCTGTCGATGTTCCCGGCATCGGGCGGCGCGGCCGACAGGACCCTGCGGCCCGATCAGGATCGACGAGGCCGCGGAGGATCGGCCGGAGTCGATGCGGAGCGACCGGCCCCCGGGGATCGATGCGCCTGGGGCGATACCGCGCTCTGGTCCGGAACCGGCGAACCGGAGTCGCGCCCGCCGGCCGCGGCCTCCCGGCAGAAGCTGCCCGTGGTCCCCGGCTACGAGGTACTGGGGGAGCTAGGCCGGGGGGGTATGGGCGTCGTCTACAAGGCGCGCCAGCTCCGCCTGAACCGCGTGATTGCCCTGAAGATGATCCTGGCCGGCGCGTATGCGGGGCCGGACGCGGTCGAGCGATTCATGGCCGAGGCCGAGATCTTCGCCCGTCTCGAGCATCCGAACATCGTCCGCATTCACGCCATCGGCGACTTCGAGCAGCGGCCGTACGTCGAGCTGGAGTACGTCGAGGGGGGGAGCCTCGAGTCCCGGCTCGTCGGCACTCCGTGGCCGCCTCGCGAGGCCGCGCGCCTGGTCGAAGACCTCGCCAGGGGCGTGTCCGAAGCCCACAGGATGGGGATCGTCCACAGGGACCTGAAGCCCGCCAACATCCTCATGACCGACGACGGTACACCGAAGATCACCGACTTCGGCCTGGCCAAGTCGATCGAGGAGGATTCGGGCCTGACGCGAACCCAGTCGATCATCGGCTCGCCGAACTACATGGCACCCGAGCAGGCGGAGGGCCGGGCCAAGGAGATCGGCCCGGCGGCCGACCTCTACGCCTTGGGCGCGTCGCTCTACGAGCTGCTGACCGGACGCCCGCCGTTCCTGGGGCCGACCGTCCTCTCGACGCTCGAGCTCGTCAAGAATGCCGACCCCGTCTCCCCGAGGCACCTCCAGCCGGGGGTGACGACGGACCTGGAGACCATCTGCCTGAAATGCCTCAAGAAGGTGCCGCGGGAGCGATACGAATCGGCCGATGCGCTGGCCGAGGATCTCCGCCGATATCTCGACGGCGAGCCGATCCGGGCGCGCCCGACGCCGCACTGGGAGCGCGCGTGGAAGTGGGTCCGCCGCCGCCCCGCGTTCGCGGCGCTGGTCGTCGTCAGCGCCCTGTCGTTCCTCGCGGCGGCCGGAGGCGGGTTGTGGTACCGAGCCGACCGTGTACGCCAGCGATCGGCTCTCCTCCGGCGAGTCGAGGGGGTCCGGACCCAGGTCGACCAGTTCGTCCTGCTGGGCGAGGAGGCGATCCGCCGCGAGGACTGGGACGGTGCCAGGGCCCATCTGAGCAGCGCCCTGGCCGTGATCCGTAACGAACCCCGGTTGGCCGCCATGCGTGAGGCGGTGTTCGGCCTGCTCGCGATGTGCGACCGCCAGATCGACGAACGGACCGGCCGCGCGACCAGTCGCGCCCGACTCTCGGCCTTCCAGGGCGCCTACGATGAGGCCGTCTTCTACCAGACACAGTATACAGGCCTGGATCCGGCCTCGAACGTCCGCGCGAGCCGGGCCGCGGCCCGACGCGCGCTGGATCATTTTCACCCGATGGACGATGCCGGCCTCGCCGTCGATCGGGATCATTTCGATGCCGCGGAGATCGCCGAGATCACGGCACGCTACTACGAGCTGGCCCTGATCCTGGCCGAAGCCGTCTCGCGCCCGCTCCAGGGCGAGGACCCGGCCGCACAGGCCCGGGAGGCCTTGCGGATCCTCCGACGGATCGAGCGCGTTCGGCCGCCCACGAAGACCTTCTACCTCCGCCGCGCCGCCTATCTCGAGCAGGCGGGCGACCGACCCGGGGCCGAGGCCCAGCGCACGCGCGCGGGGATGGCCGACGTGGCCGAGAATGCCTCGATCGACGACTTCCTGGAAGGGGAAGCGGCCTACCACCAGCGCGACTACCGTCAGGCCGTCGCGGCCTTCCGACGCGTCCTGGGTCGGCAGCCCGACCATTTCTGGGCCCAGTATTTGCTGGCGATCTGCCACCTCAAGGAGCGCCGCGCGCCCGAGGCCCAGGCCCTGTTGACGGGATGCCAGGGCCGTCGCCCCGCCTTCGTCTGGACCTACCTCCTCAAGGGCTTCGCCGAGGGCGAGATGGACGAATTCGACCTCGCCGAGGCGGATTTCCAGCGTGCGACGGAACTCGGCCTCGACGACGCGGCGCGTTATGTCATGCTGGTCAATCGCGGCGTGATGCGAATCCGCAGGGGGCGTCATGCGGCCGCGGCCGACGACTTCCTGGCCGCGATCGCCTCGAAGCCGGATCAGTTCCAGGCGTACGTCGACCTGGCCCATGCCTATCAGAACCTCGAGCGGTTCGACGACGCGCTAGGCGCGCTCGACCGGGCGATCGCCCGGTCGCCGGCACAGGCCGTCTTGTATCGGACACGCGCCCAGATCCATCGGCTCCAGTCGCATGGACCGGAGGCGCTCGAAGACCTGGAACGCGCCATCGCACGCGCGGCGCCGGAGGACCCGGTGGTCGTCGGCGACCATCTGGAGCGGGCCTTGATCCTCGAGCAGTCGGGTCGAAATGCCGAGGCACTGGCTGAGTGCGATCGAGCCCTGGCACTCCGGCCGGGCCGATGCGACGTCCACCGGGTCCGTGGGGCGATACTGGTCAAGCTGAAGCGGTACGACGAGGCGATCCGATCGTTCGACATCTGCTTCGCGCGGGGGACCCCGTCGCCGTCGCTCTACGAAGCCCGCGCCCTCGCGCTGGCCTATCGCGGCTCGTACGACCGGGCCATCGCGGATTACAGCCTGGCGATTGCGACGGGGCATGGGACCGCGTCATTGCACGCGCATCGAGGCTGGGCGTACCTGTTCGGCGGGGCCCCGGCGCCCGCCGCTCGCGACTTCGGCGAGGCGCTGCGGCTCAACCCCGGGGACGGCGGCGCCCTGAACGGCCGCGCCCTCGCCAATGTCCAGCTCCATAAGGTCTCCGAGGCCGTCGCCGACGCGCGGGCCGCCACGCAGGCCAATCCCCACGACTCCCGGTTGCTCTATGGTGCGGCGCGCGTCTATTGCCAGGCCGCGGCCCACCTCGAAGCCGAATCCGGCCGGTCCCACGGGGCTTGGGACACCGCCCGTCGGTACCGTCTCGAGGCGCTCTCCCTCATCGTCAGGGCGATGGGTTGGATGCCCGCCCCCGAGCGGTCGACGTTCTGGTCGCAGGTCGTCCGCACCGACGCCGTACTCGATCCGATTCGCAAGTCCACAAAGTTTCGCGACCTGGACGTCCAGTTTGTCCGCCCGATCGATCGCAAGTCGCCCGGCGGAGTCTCACCACGATGACGAAATTCCATCGACAAGACGGCCGACATCGCGGGATTCTCGGCGCTTCTCCCCGAGGCCAGGGACGCTCTCGGAATCCGCGCGCCGGCCGTTGCCTGGTGATCGAGGAGCTGGAATGCCGACGATGCCCCAGCGTTGCCCCGGGCCTCGCCGCGGCGGCCATCAACCTCCCCCTCGATCCGAATACCACCATCGGGGGGCAGCTCCAGGGAGTCGGCACGAGCGAGCTTTATCACGTCAGCGTCGACGCCAACGGACTCCTGGCGGCCCAGGTCGACCCGCTGGGGTTCGACACGCGGCTCTCATTGCTGGATGGTCAGGGCGAGTTGTTGATCGAGAGCGAGGCATCCTCGACCGCGGACCCCGACGACCGGGTTGCCATGCACGTGACACCCGGCGACTATTTCCTGATGGTGCAGTCGCAGAGCGGAAGCGGCTCGTTTACCATGGCCACGAGCTTCACCCGGGCGACCACCCCGTCGCAACCCCTCTCCGCCGACAACGGTTCGTACTCCGTTGCCGTGGCCGACCTCAACGGCGACAAGATCCCCGATCTCGTCATCGCGGACTTCTACGACGACGTGATCGAGGTCGCCCTGGGCAACGGCGACGGCACCTTTCAGCCGCCCGTCACAAAGTCGGTCGGGCTCAGCCCGGCATTCGTCACGACGGCCGACCTGACCGGCAACGGCATCCAGGATATCATCACCGCCGACACGTCCTCGAACGACGTCTCGATCCTGCTGGGCAACGGCGACGGCACCTTCCAGGCCCCCATCGAGATCCCGGCGGGCCTCGGCCCTAGCAGCGTGGCGGTCGGCGACTTCACGGGAAACGGCCGGCTCGACCTCGCCGTTACCGACTCGATCGGCAATGATGTCCAGATCTTGCTCGGTAATGGCGACGGCACTTTCTCCCAGGGCCCTAGCATCCCCACCGGCCCGGACCCCTCGTCGGTTGTCGCGGGCGAGTTCACCGGCGACGGCCGCACCGACCTGGCGGTGACGACCATCGGCGGGTCGGACTTGACCATCTTCCAGGGTCAGGGAAACGGCACGTTCACGCAGGTCCAGCAGCTTCCGACCGGCCCGTCGCCCACGTCGGTGATCGCGGCCGACTTCAACGGCGACGGCATCCCCGACCTCGCGGTGGCCTGTGCGGGCGACAACACGGTGAGGGTCTTCCTCGACCGGGGCGGCGTCTTCACCCCCTCGGCAATCCTTCAGGCCTCGACGATACCCTATAGTCTCGCCGCCGCGGATTTCAACGGCGACGGTCACCTGGACCTGGCGGTGTCGAGCTATGGGGCCGGCGACGTTTCGATCTTCTTCGGAAATGGAAACGGAACCTTCCAACCGCAAGAGCAGATCCCGGTCGGCGCCTCGATGACCGGCATCGTCGCGGCCGACCTGACCGGCGACGGCCGCGCCGACCTGGTCGCCGCCGATGTGGTCTCGGGGACGGTCGACGTCCTCCTCGGCAATGGCGACGGGACTTTCCAGACACCGGCCCAGCCGACGCTGCCCTCGTCGAGCCCCGACGTGGTCGCGGCCGACCTGACCGGCAACGGCATCGAAGACCTGATCGTCCCCAACCTCAGCTCCGACGACCTGTCGATCCTGCTGGGCCGGGGCGATGGCTGCTTCCGAGCACCGATCCTCGTCCCGGTCGGCCTCGGGCCCTGGGGCGTGGCGGTCGGCGACTTCACGGGGAACGGCATCCCCGACCTGGCCGTCACGAATCGGATCGGTGATACGGTCTCGATCCTGCTGGGCAACGGCGACGGCACCTTCCGGCCGGCGCAGACCCTCCTCGCGGGGATCCAGCCGTCCTACATCGTGGCGGCCGACCTCAACGGCAACGGCCACCTCGACCTGGTCGAGTCGAACTACATCTCCGACACGATTTCGATCTTCTACGGCAACGGCAACGGCAAGTTCCAGCCCCAGGTCACGCTCCCGGT
Organism: Isosphaeraceae bacterium; assembly: GCA_052148775.1. Lineage (GTDB taxonomy): Bacteria > Planctomycetota > Planctomycetia > Isosphaerales > Isosphaeraceae > CAVZRC01. The sequence continues at coordinate 22,194 of JBKQHM010000055.1, forward strand.
CGGATCGGTGCCCGGGAACCCCGTCGTGGCCGACTTCAACGGCGACGGCCGGCCGGATATCGCCATCGCCGACGACCAGTACCTGGTGACGGTCTACCTGGCGACCGGCCCGGAGACCTTCGCCCCGCCCGAAGAGATCCCGGCGGGCCCGGGCGTGAACTTGCTCGCGGTCGGCGATCTCAACGGCGACGGCATCCCCGACCTCGTCGCCGCCGACACCGGCTCGGGCCGGCCCTCGTACATCACGATCCTGATGGGCAATGGCGACGGCACGTTCCGCGCCGGCCAGACCGTACAGGTCGGCGACACGCCCTATCCCGTCACCCTGGCCGACCTCAACGGCGACGGCAAGCTCGACATCATCACCGGCAACCTGGACAGCAACACCATCTCGGTGCTCATGGGGCACGGCGACGGCACGTTCCTCCCGGAGGTCGAGTACCCCGCGGGTACGGAGCCGTTCGCCCTGGCGGTCGCCGACTTCAGCGGAGACGGCCTGCCGGATATCGCCGTGGCGGACTACCACACGGGCGACATCTCGCTTTTGATGAACCTGGGCGGCGGCATGTTCGGGCCGCCCGTGCAGATGCCCACCGCCGCGTCCCAGATCGCGACGGTCACCGCCGACTTCAACGACAACGGCCGGCTCGACCTCGCCGTCGCCAACCCCCTGAATGACACCGTGACGATCATGCTGGGCAATGGCGATGGCACCTACACGACCGGCCAGACGATCGCCGTGGGGGTCGACCCATCGGGACTGGTCGCAGCGGACTTCAATCACGACGGCCAGGTCGACCTAGCCGTGGCCTGCGCCGGCTCGAACGAGGTCATGGTGCTGCTCGGCCTGGGCGACGGCACGTTTTGCAGCCCGATCGTCCTGCCGGTCGGCGAATCGCCGCAATCGATCGTCGTGGGAGACTTCCTCGACAACGGCATCACCGACATCGCCGTGGCCGACGTCAACTCCGATGATGTCGCGATCTTGCTAGGACAAGGCGATGGGACCTTCCTGCCCGCGCGCCGGTACCCGGTCGGAAACGAGCCGGTCGCGCTGTTGGCCGCGGACCTGAACGGCGACGGTTTCACCGACCTGGTCACGGCCAACCGCACCTCGGGCGACTTGACCGTCTTGTGGAATCTGGCGGGGCAAGGCTTCCAGTCGCAGACCTACCAGTATGGCGGTCATGCGCCGACCGCCCTGGCCGTCTTCGACGGCAACGGCGATGGCCGGTTCGACCTCGCCGTGGCCGACGAGGACGACGAGAGCGTGAGCGTGCTGATGAACCTCGGCGGTGGTGCCTTCGCCCCGGCCGTGACCTACGACATCGGGCAGGCGGTGAACGACCTCGATGCCGCGACGCTCGATGGCGGAACGGGCATCTCCCTGGTCGCCGCCAGCGCGAACTCCCAGGACGTCTTGGTCCTGAGCCTGGGCAGTGGCGGGACCCTGGTCACGACCGAAACGATCGCACTCGGATCCTATCCCTACGGCCTGGTGCTGGGTGATTTCAACGGCGACGGCATCGTGGATCTGGCCATCCCGACCTCCTCGGGCGACCAGATCGTCGTGCGGCTCGGCACGACCGGCGGACCGTTCCTGGCCCCGGAAGACATCGCACCGGTTCCCCAGGCCGCGCCGGTCGTCGTCGACTGGAACGATGACAGGACCCCCGACGTCTTCGAACTCGACCAGCAAGGCCAGTTGCTGTTGCGGCTGGGTCAACCCGGCTCTCGGGGCCAGTTCGAGGCGCCCCAGATCATCGGCCAGTCTCTTGGCGTTCGCTTCAGCGACATCGCGCTGGTCGCCACGCGATACGGGCCGGCCCTGGCGGCCCTCGAGCAGGAACAACCCGTCGTCTGGCTCTTCAGCGTCGGCCAGGGCCCCGGGGCCTCGATCGAGGCCCAGTCGATCCCCGTGCCCGGGGCCTCGCTGCTCGTGTCGATCACCGCGGGCGACCTCGACAACGACGGCCTGGACGACCTGGTGCTGGTCGACCGTGGCAACGACCAGTTGATCGTCCTGTACCAGAACCCCAACGGTACGTTCGGCGAGGAGGGGCCACGGCTCGACGTCGGCTACGCCCCCTCCTCGGTCGCGATCGCCGACCTCAACTCCGACGGCTGGCCCGACCTGGTGGTCTCCAATACCTACTCGGGCGACCTCAGCGTTTTCTACGGAGGTCCGGGGCGCCGGTTCAGCCCCGACGTGCTCCTCCCCGCCGGACTCGGCGCCTCGGTCGTGGTCTCGCAGAATGGTAGCCTCGTCCCCCACACCGACGACGAGCCGATCGGCGTCACCACGGGCGTCTTCGACGCCTCCGGGCTCACCGACGTCGTCTCGGTCCAGAGCGGGGCGGACCGCATCTCGCTCCTCGATGGCACGCCGGACGGCGGCCTGGCAAACCCGTCGCTCGCGACGAGCGACTCGACCGGCGAGGACCCGACCCAGGTCGTGGCCGGGCCGCTCACCAAGGATGGCTTGACCGACCTCGTCGTCCTCAACCAGGGGAGCCAGGACATCTCGATCTTCCTGAACAACGGGAAGGGCGGGTTCATCGCGATGCCCACCGTCGACGCCGGCAACGATTCCACCGGTATCGCCGTCCGTGATATCAACGGCGACGGCATCCCCGACCTGCTGGTCAGCAGCGGACAGGGCGACCTGCTGATCATTATCGGCAACGGCAACGGCACATTCCAGCCGTATCAGCGGGCCGACCAGTCCGTCAGCCTGGCGGTCGGCGATTTCAACAGCGACGGCCAGCCCGAATTCGTCCTGAGCAATACGTCGATCGACCAGCTCTCGATCGAGTACGGCGACACCCAGAGCTTCGTCCAGGGGCGGAGCCAAGGCCTGCAAGCCCCCGGAGAGGTAGCCGTCGCCGACCTCAACGGGGACGGCAACCTCGACATCATCGTGGTCAACCAGGGCGAGAACGACATCCTCGTCTACCTCGGCCTGGGCGGGAACCAATTCGAGGCCCCCTTGATATTCTACACCGGGACGGATCCGGTGGGCCTCACCGTCGCCGATCTCAACGGCACCGGCGTGCCCGATCTCATCGTCGCGAATGCCGGCTCGAACGACCTGAGCATCTTCATCGGTGTGGGCCAGGGGGCGAACTGGGAGCTGGAGCCTCGGCCCCGGCTCCCGGTCGGCGATGATCCGATCTCGACCACCGTCGCCGATGTCTACGGCGATGGCATCCCCGACATCATCTGCGTCGATCAAGGGAGCGACGATGTGGTCGTCCTGCGTGGGCTCGGCGACGGCTTCTTCGAAGACGACAACCCGCTGACCCTGCCGGCCGGGCCGGCTCCGATCCGCGCCTTCGTCGGCACGTTCGAAGCCGACCCGGAGCTCGACCTCGTCATACTCGATGCCGGGTCGGACGAACTGACCTTCTACCCCGATTTCCTCAGGCGCAGGACGCCCGAATTTATCCCCACGGGTGGTGCGGATCCGATCACCGCGGTGATGGGGACCATCGGCGACGGTTACGACGTCCTGTACATCGCCCATGAGGGCGAGACGTCCATCAGCGTGCTCGAAGGCGGCCCCGCCGGCCTGGTACTCGCCGATCCGGTGTCCCTCGGCTCCTCGGCGCAGCCGAACGCCCTGGCGATCGTACCGGACGGCTCCGGTTCCCTCCGCCTCTACGTCAGCGCCGCGGGCAAAGACGGCGTGATCCTCGTCACCATCACGCTGGGCGATGGATCGGACACGGCACCGCCGGGCGTCTCGGCCCTACCCGCGCCCGCGCCGACGCAAGGCGCGGTATCAAGGGTGTCCTCGCTTTCGACCGAGGGAAGCCCTTTCTCGGTCGAAACGGTCCCGACGGGGTTCAGTGCGCAGGTCCAGGCCTCGGCACAGATCGATACCGTGACCGTAGCCCCGGTGAGTGTCGCGGCGCCGGCGGCGATCTCATGGGGCAGCGTCCCCTCGACGCTCCAGCCGATCATCGCGCCTTCCATGACGCCGCTGGCCTTCCTCGTCAACACACTGGTGCCGACGAGATACGTCCAGATTTCCGACATCATGCCGCTGGACAACAGCGCCATCGAGACCGTCGCCGTGCTGCTCGTCGTCCCGGAGGCGTCCGCCGCAACGACGATCAATGCCCATCCCCCATCGCTCGACGAACCGATGAGCGAGGCCGTGCTCGCCGTCCGGGACCTGCGGGCGGAAGAGCGGGGCAACGTACGCCGAAGTTCGAATCTCGAACGGTTCCTCTCCGATCTCGACGGCGCCCTGCATGACGCGCCGCGGGACGTCCTCGCGACGATCGACGAGTCGAATGGAACGTCGTCCCGCGGAGTCCGTCGGCCGGGCGACCTGGAAATGGCCGCCATCACGGTTTCCCGGCAAGGTGAGCCGGAGGTCGCCGGCGCTTCGATTCCGCCGGATCCCCGGCACGAGCTCGCCCCGACCACCGAGCCCAGTATGGGTGTGACCGTCCCTGTCCTGCAGGCCCTCGGTGAGCAACGCTCCCAATCCGTCCCATCGAACATCGATCGACCGGTCCCGCTCGGCTGGGCAAGAGTTTTCATCGGGATGCTGGCGATCTCATCCACCGTGATCGTTTGGAAGGCCACTCGAAAATGGCGGACAAATCGTCGAGCGGGTGAGGACGTTCTCAAGGACCAGGTGATGCACGGCCCACATCTTAAGGCATCCTCCAGGGTGTTTCGGAGAGCGCGTCCGCTTCCACGGCCCCAGACGTCCGTCCGCGAGGCGCCGGGAGGCATGAAAGCTCGCGAACGGCCAGGACGTCAGCGGCTCAGCTAACCTTCCTCGGCGCCGATTCTCAGTTGGGCCACTTCATCAAGAAATGCCGCGATGTGGTCAATCAATTCGTCTCCGCCGACGGCGATGACGTTGATATGCCCCGCGCCGGGGACGTCGAACCATCGGGGCGGCGAGGCGAGGGCATCGGCGAGGCGGCGGGCCTCGTCGATGGGGACGAGCGTGTCGATCGTCCCGTGGACGATCAGGGTCGCGCAAGCGACGCTCGGGGCCAGGTCGATGGGCCGAGGGCGGTTCAGCGCGACGCCTGCCAGCCGTCCGGCGCGTCGCGTGATGAGGCGGGCGAAGGGCCTCGCGAAGGGGAGACGCTTGCCGCGGAGCAGCGCGGCCACCGACGAATCCAGGTCGACCATGGGGGATTCGAGCACCAGCGCCGCCACACGATGGTCCTCGGCCGCGGTCCGCAGGGCGATCGCCGCCCCCATCGACCGGCCCCAGAGCGCGGGCTGGAACGGCGCGTTGGCGTCGGGTCCAGCCACGCGATCGGCCAGGACATCGAGCCAGGCCCGGACGTCGCCCACCTCGCGGCCCCCGAACGACGCATAGGTCCCCTCGCTATTCCCATAGGCCCGGGAATCCAGGGCCGCGACGTTCCATCCATGCCGATTCAACATCGACACACGACTGGTCTCCCACGCCGAGGCGTTATCCGCGAACCCGTGGAGCAGGAGGACGTCACGCCCGGTGACCTTCGGCCCCGGCGCGGGATACCATCGGCCCGATAACTTGGCCCCGTCGGCGGCCCTGACCTCGATCGGCTCGAAGGGGAGCGAGGGAGGCTGCGTCGTCGGGTCGGCATTCCCGTTGACGCGGCCTCGCTTCACCCTCGGCGGCACGACCAGCATCCAGGCGCCATACTCGATGACCGCCAGGAACGCCCACAGCAGCGCCCCGATGACGAAGCCGGCGAGCACGACCGCGATCCGGAGGGTCCCCGGCGATGACCAATCGTTGAGGCTGGCGATCGGGAACATCCAGGCCCAATTGGCGGTGAGCAACGCGCTCTTCTCCTCGGAGCGCGCCACGAATCCTTCGAGAAACCCGCGGGCCGCGATTCCGTCCCGGGTCCACTTCAAACGGATCGCCCCGTCGCGCCAGGTCCTGCGGACGGGGATGCCCCGACGTTCGAACGGGGAAAGGGCGTCATTGGAGCCGGATGGGACGGTACGTTGGCTCACGATGATGCTCCGTGGATTGGCCCACTGGTAAAGCGCGGGCGGGTTGGCCGACTTGCCGCCGTGGTGGGGGGCCAGCATGACATCCGGCGGCGGCTCGGGGCGTGGTCGCGCGATCAGTTCAATCAGCCCCAGTTGCTCCAGGTCGCCGGTCAGCAGCAGGTGGCGGCCCGCGTGGGCGACGTCGAGCACGAGGCTGCGTGCGTTGTCGGATGCTTGAGGATACCAGCCCGGGGGCGGATGTTGGATCGTGAACCGGACGCCGGCCGATTCCCAAGCTTCGGGCGCCGAGGTCTCCCGGACCACGATGCCCCGCGATCGGACGTCTCGAAGGAGCTGGACGGCACCCGGATTGGCCGGTCCGCCGAATCCCTGGGGGATCCGCACGGTCCCGATGGGGAACCGATCGAGCAGGTCGGGCAGGCCATTGTAGTGATCCTGGTCGGCGTGGCTGAGGACGACGGTGTCGAGCCGGTCGATCCCGGATGCCCAGAGTGCCGGTGCGATGATTCGGCGCCCGACGGTCGGGTCGCCCATCCGTCCGCAATCATAAAGTATAGTATGGCCGTTGAGTGTTCTGATGATCATGGCCTGGCCGTGCCCGACGGCCAGCAGTTCCGCCTCGGGGCTCGTGAGCCGGACCGGGAGTATGGCCAGCAGGAAGCCCCACGCCGTCCATGCGGACAGGAGCCCCCAGGGGACGAGGCGCTCCAGGCGGCCGAGCCGCGACGACCGGGTCGCGGCGGTCGCGACCAAGGCGGCCAGTCCCAGCAGGCCATAGAAGACCAGGGACCAATCCCAGGTCGGCCCGGCCGTGAAGCGGTGGCCCCATCGCAGGGCGACGCCCCACTGGACCACCGACTGCGTCACCTGGAGCAGCCAGCCAGCCGTCCAGGACGCAGGACCGCCCAGCGGCCCCCACACCGCCGACAGGCACAGTCCCAGGCCGCCGAAGAGGAGTGCCAACGAAGTTATCGGGATCAGCGGTATGTTCAGCAGGATGCTGATCGGCGAGACGATGTGGAACCTCAAGGCGACGAGCGGGACCGCCGCCATCCAGATCACCGTCGAGGACACGATGCCATCGAGCGTCCAGGCCCCGACCCATCGTAAACCCTTGCGCCAACGAGGTTCGAGCCGCCGCTCCAGTTCGTCGAGCGGGGTGAAAGGGCCGTGGGTGCGGGCACGGATGGCGGCCCCGGACGTTCGCACCAGGGTACAGGCCGGCGACACCAGCCAGAACAACACGGCGATCGCCAGGAACGAGAGCTGGCAACCGACGTCGAAGAGGTACACCGGATTGAAAGCCAAGGTCAACAGGGCCGCCAGGGCCAGCGTGTTCGCCGGCCGGGTACTGCGTTCCAGTAGGGCGGCCAGGCAGAACGTCACCGTCATGACGGTCGAACGCACGACCGAGGGCGCCGGACCGACCAGCACGGCATAGCCGACTGTCAAGAGCCCGACGCCCAGATACGCGGGGCGGCGGGGCACGCCGATGGCGCGCGTCGCGAACAGCATCGCCGCGGCCAGCACCTGCAAATGCAGCCCCGAGATCGCGAGCAGGTGCGTCGTGCCGGTCCGAGCGAAGGCGTCGTTGACCTCGGGATCCACCCCCTCACGCTGGCCGAGCAGGAAGGCGGATGCCAGCGGCTCGATGCCCGGGTCGAGCCGATCGACCAGTTGGCCTCGGCTCCAGGTACGGACCCTTTGCAGCCAGTCGACGAATACCGCCGGCCGACCCTCCGGATCCCGCTCGAGCCCATCCGGATCGTCGACGGTCAGGCGCAGGTCGATCCCCTGGCCGCGGAGGAAGCCGCGATAGTCGAACTCGCCCGGGTTGAGCGGCCCGGGAATCCTAGCGAGCTGGCCGATCGCCTCGATCGGCTCCCCCGCCCGGATCCCGCCCCGATCGCCCACGACGATCACCATCGCCCGGCCGGAGATCGCCCGCCATCGCTCGCGGTCGCTGATCGTGGTCAGATCCACCACAAGACGTGTCCGGGAGCGAGACGGTCCGTCGGCATCCGATCCGAAGCCCGTCCCGAACGGGTTTCGGTCGCCCCGGCGCACGCCCAGGGTCTCCCGGACGACGCCGCGAACCCAGGCCGATCGGGGCGTTTCGGTGATGGACCAGGACAGGTCGTCGCGATCCCGATCGGTCCAACGATAATGGTGCCAACCTCCCCCGATCGCGAAGAAAGCGATCATGACGGCCAGGGACGAGGCGATCGCTCGACGGCACGTCAATGCCGCAACCACACTAGCGGCGAGGGCGAGATTGATCCATGGACTCATCGCCCAGGGTTCGACGAACCGATCGACGGTGATCCCCAGGGCCATCGCGGCGACGAGGGGCGCGAGCGGGGCCCACTGGTAAGGGCTATTCTCCAGGCCCGCTCGCCCCGGATTCTTGATCCGTACGGCGCCGGCGCCCCGATCCCCGACCGGGGCCGGACCCTCGGAAACAGTGGCTGCGGTGCGGCTCACCGGCCGGCCCTCATCGGATGATGGGCGTGATTCACCCGCGCGACTCAAGAGGCGTAAGGTCCGGGGGGGCGAGCGCGTGAATCGCGGCGACCGATCCCGTCATCGTCGCCGATGCGATCGATGAATTCTTACGGCCTGATTGGCGGTGGTGACTGGACAATCCGACATTCATCGAGGATTCTATCGTATTGGGGAATCCCGCGGGATGCGGGTGTCGGGTTGGCTTGAGCCGAATGGTCCGAATCTGTTGGGAGAGGTCGTCCATCATGCAGCATCGATATCCTTGCGGAAGCGTGAGCCGTCGCCAGTTCCTCGCCGCCTCGGCCGCCTCGGTCCCATTGATCTCGGGCGTCCCGCTCCTGGCCGCCCCGCAGGGAGCCGGGGTCATCGGCAAGACGACCCATCAGGGCGGCGACGGGAAGCCCCTGAGCAAGCTCGCGGCGCCCGGCCTTTATCCCGGCCGGGTGATCGAGGCCAAGAACCCGCGGATGATCCGCAACGGCACGAGGGATCTCGCCGCGATCAAGTCCACTCTCGACACCGGCATGAAGGCCCTCACGGGCGCCACCGACGCGGTCGAGGCCTGGAAGCACTTCTTCGAGCCCGGCGATGTGGTGGGCATCAAGGTCGTCCCCAACGGCCAGCCGCATGCCCATTCCTCCTACGAAATCGTCCTCGAAGTGATCGAGAAGCTCAAGACCGTCGGGGTGAAATCCAGGGACATCTTCGTCTACGACCGTTATCGCGGCGAGCTGATGCAGGCCGGTTACCACAAGATCCTCCCGTCCGACATCCGGTGGGGCGGGCTGGATCCCGACGGGAACCAGTTCAAGCTCGACTTCCCCTCATTCCGGAACGATCCGATCGCCGGGTTCGATCACGACGCCTTCGTGTGGATGGACCTGATCCCTTATGGCGATGATCCGAAAGACGAAACCAAGTACCGCTCGCACCTGGGCAGGCTGGTCACGAAGACGGTCAACAAGATCGTGGCCATACCGGTGATGAAGGACCACGGCTCGGCGGGTGTGACCGGCTGCTTGAAGAACATGAGCCACGGCTCGGTCAACAACGTGGCCCGCTCGCACAGCAACAACTTCACGAACGTCTGCAACCAGTTCATCCCGCAGATGGTCAGCCACCCGATCATCCGGGAGAAGTTCGTCCTCCAGATCATGGACGGCATCCGGGGCGTCTTCCAGGGGGGGCCGTTCGGCCCTGACCTGAAATGGACCTGGGAGAACAACGCCATCCTCTTCGGGACCGATCCGGTGGCGATGGACCACGTCGAGTGGGACCAGGTCGACACCCAGCGGGTCAAGAACAATCTCCCGCCCGTCGCCGCCGCCGGCAAGGCGGCGATCGATCCCTTGAAGCGCGAAGGCTTCGACGTCCGCCAGCCGCAGCACATCCCCCTGGCCGGTGCGCTGGGCCTCGGCTACTTCGACTACAAGTCGAACAAAGGACGTCGATTCTCGATCGACCATCGCGTCGTGACCGTCTGAACCGATGGGCCGGCGCGAATCGCCGGCCCACGACGAATCGGTCGCCCCGAAACGCACGCAAGCCCGGTCCTCCTTCTCGCGAGGGAGGCCCGGGCTTTCGCGTTGTCTTGTTAGACGTTCATCGGATGACCTTGCGGCTGAAGGCGACGATGAACAGCCCCCACAGGAGCGTACCCAGCAGGGATTCGACGATCAGGAAGACGTTCATGAGCCCACCGCGCGCCACGTCGCGCAGGTCGCCGAAGCCCGAGGTGAACGCGGCGACGCTCGTGGTGAGGCCGATCATGATCCGGTTGGGGATACTGTCGGCCGGGCCGTCGAACGGCGCGTGGTCGACGTGCATGGAATTCACGCCGATCATGTAGACCATCGCGAACACCAGGATCATAACCAGGGCGGCGACGACAGCTCGCAACGGGCTCGTGCCGTAGCCGCAACCGCGGTCCAGGAGCAGCCAGTCGAAGAACCGGGCCAGCTCGCTCCATGGCCGACGCCACGAGTGCGCGCGGCACCGTCGCTGGTTGACCTTGAATCGGTAGAAGGCCCAGTCTTCCTGGTCATAGCGGTGCAGCCCCTCGAAGACGCGCTTCAAGAGGCCATACTCGGCCATGGCCTCGGCGTAGTGGCCCGCCCGCTCGCTGGCCAGACGGCCCTCGAGCTGATCGGTCCGGAGCAAGAGCCGCTCGGCGACCGTGTTGTGGAAAGCGAACCGCTGCTCCGGCCCTTGATGGATGCTCTCCAGGTAGACGAAGTCGTGCAGCTTGGCCTTGGACAGGTCGAGCAGGCCGTCGAACCGTGTGCTGTCGGCCTCCCACTTCTTGTTGACGGTCGAGCCGCGGAACAGGAAGTCCTTGTCGAACCGGCACTTTCCCAGGAGGAATCCCTCCTCGGCATGAAGGCTGCGGAAGTCGGCAGCCTCGGCGAAGTGGACGCCGCGGAACTCGACCCAGCCGCCCAGCCGGGCCTCCCAGAACCGGACCGGTCCCTCGAAGCTCGAGTCGAAGACGAGCATCCGGCCCTTGGCCTTGATGTTATCGCATCGCCACGGGCCAGCGACCGTCACCGATCGGATGAGCGGATGGACGAGCGTCGAACCGCGGAGGTCCCAACCCTTGGCGAACGTCGATCGGCCCGCGGTCCGGAGCCGTTCGATCGTGCAACTTCCCAGCTCGACCTCGTCCAGGAAGCGTGCGCGTTCGAGCGTCGGCCGGACGAGCACGACGTGGATCAAGCGAACCGGCCGGGGGAACTCGCCCTTGAGCACCAGCCGATCGATCCGGACGTTCTGGATCGTCTCCCCGCGCCGCAGCTTTTCCAGGGCCTCGGCCGCGGACAGCGTCCTCATGGGGCTTCCGGAAAGCCCGAGTTCTTCGTCGGGCGACTCCGGAGCGTCCTCGAGGATCGAGGGCTCCTCGGGCGCGGAGTCCGATCCCGACCCAGGGCCGGGTCCCCTCGGCGAGGTCGGCTCGAAACCGGACTCCGCCACGCAAGCCAACGCCTCGGACGAGTTGTCAACCTTGATCGCGTCCATCGCTCCACCTCAGCCAGGATTCCGAAACTCGAACATCGAACACGAGAACACAGACATCGAGATCGGCCGATCAGTTCGGGGCGGCCGGCGGATCCCATGATTTCGATGATGACCTACTCATTTGCGGGGCCGGACGTCCCGGCATCGCCCAGCTCGGCGGACGTCCTGGGGAAGATCGACCGGGCTTCCGCGAGGAGATCGGGATATCGCCCCTTGTAGCGTGGGGCGAAGTGGATCAGGACGAGCTCCTCGACGCGGGCCGCGACGGCCAGCTCGGCGGCCTGGGCCGCTGTCATGTGCCGGTAAGTCTCGGCCTGGCGGAGCTGAGCGCCGGCATAGTACGAGTCGCAGTAGAGCCAACGTGCACGGTGCGCCAGCTTCATCAGCGCGGGGCGGGACGCCTCGCTCCAGGCGGTGTCGGTGATATACGCCAGTCGAGACCCCTTGGTCGTCGTGAAGTATCGGTCGGCGAGCGTCCCGAGCGCGAATCGACCGCCGTCGATCTCCACGGGGGTCTCGGGCGATGTGCCATTGCGGAGCAGATCGAGGACCCTGGCAACCCAGGTGCCGGGCCGCAACGGACCCGACGACAGTCGGGCCGCATCGGGGTGGACGCCGGACTTCTCGACCATCGCGAAGGCCAGGCAGGGCACGGTATGGTCGACCAGGGCCGTCTCGATGGACAGGTCGTCATTCGCGTAGATCACCCGCACGCGACCGCGTGAGACTCGCTCGGAGACCTCCGGCTCGGGGAACCGCTTCGCGCAGGAAAGTTCCGCCCATCGCAGGCGGTCGACGAGCACGTCGTGGACCTTGATGACCAGCTTCTGGAACGGGAAGAACGGATGCTCGTAGCTCTTGATCCGGTCGTAGATCCTGCGGATCGTCCCTTCCGGCCCGTAGATGTGGAGGGTCTTATCCTGGTCGAGGTTCGCCCGGATGATCCGGTCCAGGTCCGTGAAGTGGTCCATGTGGTGATGGCTGAGGAAGACCGCCGCGAGGTCTTTCAGCCGATCGGCGCCGAGTGACGCCAGGTCGCCGGCGTCGAACAGCAAGGCGTCGTCCCGCCCCGGGTAGTCGACGTAGAGCACCGGATCTCCGGTCGAACCGTTGACCAGGCGGACGCTGGAGACAGTACGAGGTTCGGTCGTCTTCATGAGTTCATCCGGGCGCGATCCGGCCGCCTTTCCTCGGCGTGCACGAGCTACTTCTTTTCGGGCAGGACGAAGATTCGCAGCCGATGGATCAGCCATCTGTCCCCACGCTTGACCCGGACCTGGTAGAACGGCACCTTGAGCGGCTTGTCCGCCGCTTCGTTGGGCACGAAGGTGCCGGCGATCACCAGGATGTCCGGGCCCAGTCTCCTGGCGTAGTCCACCGTGTTCTTCGCCTGGATCGTCCCGGGATTCTTGAAAATGTCGGCGTAGAACTTCTCGATCTCCGCGCGGCCCGAGTATTCCTTCTCGGAGTCCTCGTCGTTTTCCTTGCTCTGGAGGTACATCCTGGCGTCCTCCACATAGTAGGCCGCCATGGCCTTGGCGTCGGCCGTATTGAACGTCTTGGCCCCTTCCTCCGTCAGCTTCCTGGCCAGCGTCATCGCCTCTTCGTTCTCCTGGTCCTGGGCCTGGCCTGGATGAATCAAGCATGCACAGAGCAAGAACCCAAGAATCATCACCATCGAACGATTCATGATCGAAGCTCCTTGCGAACGAGTTCCTCTTGCACGATCCCACGATCATCCGCCGTTCTAACACCAGCCAACCCGCTCACGCAAGCAATCGGCGTCGCGTTCGGGCACGATTGGGGATAGGGGTCGGAAGCCGCGACGACATGAGGCTGACCGGCTTGCAATCCACGTCCTCGTGTGGTTTCCTGGGACAAGTGTCTTTTAGTGGCGTGTCTCTCGATCATCGGGAACGTTGCGGAGGAGCCGACGCTTGGTGATCGCGGGATGTGACCAAGCCGTGGGTGCTGCCGTCCGGGTCGAGGACGTGGTGAAGAGCTACGGAGCTTCCTCGGTCTTCGCGCTGCGGGGCGTCTCGCTGGAGGTGCGCCGGGGCGAACGCGTGGCTTTGCTGGGAAAATCGGGCTCGGGGAAGTCGACGCTCCTGAACCTGATCGGGGGATTGGATCGTCCGACGTCGGGATGTATCCGGGCCGGCGAACGCGACCTCGGCTGGATGACGGCGGATGAGCTGGCCTCGTATCGATTGTCGACGGCGGGGATGATCTTCCAGGCGTATAACCTGGTGACCTCGCGCACGGCGATCGAGAACGTCGAGCTGCCGATGATCCTGGCGGGCCGTCCAGCGGCCGAACGTCGCGCGGCGGCGCGAGAGGCGCTCGTGGCGGTCGGACTGGGTGAGCGCTTCAATCATCGGCCGACGGAGCTCTCCGGCGGCGAGCATCAGCGGGTGGCGATCGCCCGGGCGCTGGTCAATCGGCCCGAGATCCTGCTGGCGGACGAGCCGACGGGCAACCTCGACTCGGCCACGGCCGCCGAAATCATGGCCCTGCTCCTGGATCATCTCAGTCGTGATGGGACGACCATGATCATGGTCACGCACGATGAGGAGCTCGCTCGGCAGGCCGCCGATCGGATTATTCGCTTGAAGGACGGGCAGATCCTCGAATGAGCACCATCACGCGCAGCACGGCGACGCCCCGCGCGGCCGACATCTGGGGCCTGGCGTTCGCGGCGGCGCGCCAGCAGAAGGTCCGCACGGCGCTGACAATGATCGGCGTGGTGGTCGGCACGTTCACGCTGGTCGTCAGCCTGGCGGTCGGCCAGGGGGTGGAACGGGCGATCGTGGCGCTGTTCCACGAGGACGATCGGCTCCGCAAGGTCTCGGTGCATCTGAATTACCAGCCGAGCGCCGCGGAGATCCCGGAATCGGAAAAGGAGCCGATGGGCTCGATGAGCGAGGCGAAACGCGCGCGGCTCCGCCACGCGCTGGTGCGGAGCTGGTCGGGGAGTTCTTTTCGGGATCATCGCGTCCGGCTGGATGCCGCCGCGGTCCGTCGGATCGAAGCCCTGGATCATGTGCTGCGCGTCGAGCCGGTCATCAACCTCGGCGGCAAGGCGAGACTGGACGGGAAGGACTGCGATGTCGGCGCGTCTTCGGTCCTGACGGGGAGCCGCTTCCTGGCCGATTGCCTGCTGGCGGGCCGGCTGTTCATGCCGCGGGACGGCCGCGCCGCGCTCGTGCACGAATATGTCCTCTATCGCTGGGGACTGGTCGGCGACGAGGATGCCGCCGCCGCGATCGGGCGGACGTTTCGGCTGGAATACCGCTCGCGCCCGATGGGCACGGTGAACTTGGGCTTGATCCTCAACATCGGGCAGATCCGAGCTGACCGGAGGCCGGCGCTGGAAGCGGGCTTGAAGCGGCTGGCGGGCCTGGTCCGCTTCCTGCCGATCCCCCGCGACGAGCGCGAAGCGCTGCTCACGCTCTTCGACCGGCTCTCCACGACGTCGACGACGCGCCCCGAGCAAACCTTCACCGAGGACTTCACGATCGTCGGCGTCGTCCGCGAGCAGGACGAGAAGGACGACCAGACCTCCCCGGCCTCGCCGTTCGGCGAGTGGATCCTTCGGAACAGCGGGATCCTGATCCCGGTCGCCGCGGCCTCGGCGTTCTACCTCCGCGGGCCCAACGAAGCCGAATACGGATTCGACCACGTCGTCATCACCGTCGACGAGGAGGAGCACGTCAAGGCGGTCGCGGAACGGATCGCCGCGATGGGTTACAACCAATACTCGCTCGCGGGCATCATCGACACGGTCCGGATGAATGTGCGACTCATCACGTTCGCCATGTCGTCCGTGGCCGTCGTGGCCCTGGTGGTCGCCGCGATCGGGATCACCAACACGATGATCATGAGCGTGCTGGAGCGCACCCACGAGATCGGGATCATGAAGGCCCTGGGCGCGCGCGATCGCGATATCCGTTGCATCTTCCTGGTGGAGGGGACGGTCCTCGGGTTCTTCGGCAGCGCGACGGGATTGGCCCTCGGCTGGCTGGCCTCCTATCCGGGCAACGCGATCGCCAAAAGCATCATGGAACCGCGGGTGAATACGGTCGTCAAAGGATCGCTGCTCATCTATCCGATCTGGCTGGTGATCGGCGTCCCGGCCGTGGTCTGCCTAATCACGACCATGGCGGCACTCTATCCGGCCTCCCGCGCCGCGCGCGTCGACCCGGTGACCTCTCTACGGCACGAGTAGGGCCTCGGGCCGGGTCGGGAGACACGCACCGCGCGTTGACAGGACCGGCCGAACTCCGATTAAGTAGGATAAACCGAATCGGGGAGGTCGTTCATGATCAGTCGGCGGATCATTACTGGCAGTCTCAAGATTTCCGTCTTGATGTTGCTGGCAATTGGCGGGTGGAGATTCTTCGGAAACCGACTGGGTCCGACTGCCGGCGATCGCCCCAGCCCATCCCCTTCCCGGGCCGGCGGAGTGTCGGTGCCTGTCGGCGGGCGGGCCGGCCCATTTGTCCCGGGAGTGCAATACCGGCCACTCCAGTGGAAGCTGGACAGCAGCGGGTTCGGCACCGTCAGCTTCGTCTTGAAGCCGTGGAAGCCCGACGCCTCCCTGGAAGAGATCCGCGAGCGATGGCATCGCCTGGGCTATCGCGGGATCGAGGCCGTCGATCGGCAACTGGCCGATCCGAAATTGACCCGGGACGGGTCGATTCCGCTCCTCTATCTCAAGGCCGCCCTCCTGAATTGCGAAGGCGAGGCCGTGGCTGCCTACAAAGTCCTCGAGGAAATGCGGTCGATCGTCGCGAGCGACCAACGGCTGGCGCAATCGGCCATGGGCACGGTGGTCTACCAGCAGGGCTTGACTTCGCTCAGGCGCGGCGAGAACGACAATTGCATCGCATGTCGCGGCGAGAGCTCCTGCATCTTTCCCATCGCACCCGCGGCCGTCCACACCAATCCCGCCGGCTCCCGCCTGGCGATCCGCCACTTCTCCGAGTATCTCGAGGAGTTCCCTCAGGAACTCCAGGTGCGATGGCTGCTCAACCTGGCCCACATGACACTCGGCGAGTATCCCCAGAAGGTCGATCCCCGGTTCCTGCTGGACCTGGATCGCTTCTTCCACTCGGAGTTCGACATCGGCCAGTTCCGCGACGTCAGCCATCTGGTCGGGCTCGAACGCCTGAATTCGGCCGGGGGCGCGATCATGGACGATTTTGACGGCGACGGTCTGCTCGATTTCGTCCTGACCAGCACCGATCCGACCGAGAACATGATGTACCTGCGCAACAAGGGGGATTCGACATTCGACGACCGGACGAAGGAAGCCGGCCTGGTCGGCCAGTACGGGGGCCTGGTCTGCTATCAGGCCGACTATGATAACGACGGCCACCTCGATATCTTCATCCCGCGCGGGGCCTGGTACAGCTTTCCGATGCGGCCGAGTCTGCTGAAGAATCGGGGCGACGGGCGATTCGCCGACGCCACCCGCGAGGCCGGGCTGCTCGACCCGGTGAACTCCAACGCCGCGTCCTGGGCCGATTACAATAACGACGGATGGCTCGACCTCTTCGTGGCGTGTGAGCGTCAGCCCAACCGGCTGTATCGCAACAAGGGCGATGGGACCTTCGAGGAGGTCGCCGCCAAGGCAGGGTTGAGCAGCGATCCGGCCCGCTTCTGCAAGGGATGTGCCTGGCTCGATTACGATAACGACCGATTTCCCGACCTGTTCCTTAACAACATGGAGGAACAGGGTCGTCTCTATCACAACGAACGCGACGGCCGATTCACCGAGGTCACGTCGACGATGG
Source organism: Isosphaeraceae bacterium (assembly GCA_052148775.1). GTDB lineage: Bacteria > Planctomycetota > Planctomycetia > Isosphaerales > Isosphaeraceae > CAVZRC01. Next base: position 39,500 of record JBKQHM010000055.1, read on the forward strand.
GAATTGACGGCCCGACTCACGGGTTCTCCTGCTGGTCGTGGGATTACGACAACGACGGATGGCTCGACATCTTCGCCACCTGCTACGACCATACGCTCCCTGATGTGGTGCTCGGCCTCATGGGCAAGCCGCACAGCGGGTATTCGAACCGGCTGTTTCGAAACCTGTCGGGCAAGGGCTTCCAGGATATGACCTCGGAAGCGGGGCTGGACATGGTCTTCGCCAGCATGGGGACCAACTACGGGGATTTCGACAACGACGGGTTCCTCGACATGTACCTCGGTACCGGCGATCCCGACTACAGCACGCTGGTCCCCAACCGGATGTTCAGGAACGTCGAGGGGAAGCGGTTCGCCGACATCTCGTCGTCCTCTCGGACGGGGCACTTGCAGAAGGGGCACGGGGTGTCGTGCGGCGACTGGGACCGCGACGGCGACATCGACATCCTGATGGAGACCGGCGGGGCCGTCAACGGCGACAAGTATCACAATGTCCTCTTCCAGAACCCCGGTCAGGGTAACCACTGGCTGACGTTGAAGCTCATCGGGCGGAAGACGAACCGGTCGGCGATCGGCGCCCGAATCAGGGTGGTGACGGGCGGCGAACGGCCGATGACGGTGCGCCGGGAGGTCTCGACGGGGAGCAGCTTCGGGGCCAACCCGCTCCAGCAGACGATCGGCCTGTCCGGATCCGACCGGGTCGCGGTGCTGGAGATCGACTGGCCGACGAGCGGGACGAAGCAGACGTTCCGCGATATCGCCGCGGACCAGGCCATCGAGGTGACCGAGTTCGCGGAGGAGTACCGGAAACTCGACGGGAAGCCGATCCCCCAGCCACATTCATGACGAACGGTACCCAGAATTTAGGAACAAATCGACACAGTCGCAAAGAAACCGGGCAAGAACCAGGGAGCCCGGTCCTCCCCGGCTGGCGCGTCTGGGGGCGTCGCCCTGCGGACGCCGACCCCAGCCACCCGAGGGTTGCTCCGTCTCTGCGGGGGGTGGCTGGGGTCGAGCCGGCTCCTGCCGGCGAAGCCCCCAGGAGACCCGTCGCAACCAGACACCGCCGATCAACCCGGTTTTCTTGCGATAGTCTCAACACATCACACGGACCAGCGCGCGAACGGCCTGGCCAGTCTTACGCCGGGGCCGAGGGATTCCTCGATGCGCAGGAGCCGGTTGTACTTGGCGAGCCGCTCCGAACGCGCCACCGAACCGATCTTGATCTGGCCGGCGGCGGTAGCGACGGCCAGGTCGGCGATCGTGGTGTCCTCGGTCTCGCCCGACCGGGCCGAGACGATGGATCGGAAGCCGTTAGCGCGAGCCAGCCGGAGTGCGTCGAGCGTCTCGGTGAGCGTCCCCACCTGGTTGAGCTTGATCAGGACAGCGTTGCCGGCGCGGCGGTCGATCCCTTGTTGCAGGCGGACGACCTGGGTCGCGAAGAGATCGTCGCCGATGAGCTGGACCGATTGGCCGAGCCGGGAGGTGAGCGCGGACCAGCCCTGCCAGTCGTCCTCGGCCAGTCCGTCCTCGATGGAGACGATCGGGTACCGCTCGACCCAGCCGGCCAGGAGGTCGATCATGCCGGCGGCGTCGAGCTCACGGCCGCCTTCGGCTCCCAGGCGGTAAGTCCCGCTCGTCGGGTCGAAGAAATGGCTGGAGGCGACATCCACAGCGATCGCGACGTCGCGCCCCGGCTCGAAGCCGCAGGCAATCATCGCATCGACGACGACCTCGAAGGCTTGCTCGTTGCCGTGGAGCCGGGGACCATAACCCCCCTCGTCCCCGACCAGGGCCGATTCGAAGTCCCGTTCTTTCAGCACGGCGCCGGTGGCCCGGTAGAGCGCGACCGTCATCTCGAGGGCTTCGCTGTAGCTGGACGCACCGATCGGGACGATCAGGACATCCTGGATGTCGAGGTTGCCGCCGGCATGCAGGCCGCCGGAAATCATATTGACCATGGGCATCGGCATGATCGGCGCGACAGCGGCGTCCTCCGGCTTGAGCGACGCGTTGCGATTCGCGCAGAGTCGGTTCAGGTGGACGAACAGTTCCTCGCCGCGCGCGACGGCCGCTGCATGCGCCGCGGCGAGGGAGACCCCGAGCAGGGCGTTGGCCCCGAGCCGGCTCTTGTTCGGAGTGCCGTCGATCGCGATCAGGCGGGCGTCGAGGCCGGCCTGGTCCTCCAGGTCCATCCCCGCGACCGATGGCGCGATCTCTCGTGTCACGTTGTCGACGGCCTGGAGAACCCCGAGCCCGCCATAGCGCGGATTCCCGGCGTCGCGCAGCTCCAGGGCCTCGTGGCGGCCCGTGCTGGCCCCCGAGGGTACGATCGCCCGCCCCACGGCGCCGGTCGAGGTGACCGCCTCGACTTCCACGGTCGGCCGCCCCCGCGAGTCGAGCACCTGGCGGGCCTTGAGCGCCTTCAATTCGATCATTGCGAGCACCTCATGGCCTCTCCGAGAGTCGAGAGGAAGTCGTCCCACGTTGCGGGTTCCCGGCGAAGCGCCTCGCGGGCGAAGGCCCGCGCCAGGGCCTGGCCCCGGGCGTCGAGATACTCGACGGGGCTCTTGCCATCGACCCGCGCCAGGCAGCAGGCCGACGTGTGGCGTATGGCCCGGCGAACCAGCTCGGCCCGGGCGCCGCCGGCGAGGCCCCTGCGATCGAGATACGACTGCCAGAAGGAATCCGTGAGCTTGAGAAAGCGATCGTCATTCGCGAAATCCTGCGACGACGTGTGGACCGCCTTGAGCAGGAGGTGGGTCAGGAAGAAGCCGAGGTCGAAGGCCGGGTCGCCGGCATGGGCGCACTCGAAGTCGAGGAGGATCAGTCCGCCCGCGTGGACGAGGATATTCTTGGGGCTGAAGTCGCCCAGGACGAGCGTCCGTTCTTCGTCCGGCCGATCCATGGCGGCGATCAGGTCCTCGATGCGCGGGGCCAGGTCCGGATGGCGTAAGGCGGTGGTCCGATAGTAGGGATCGACGCGCAATTCCTCGAAAAGGCTCGTATCCGCCAGGGTCCCGCGCAGGGTGGGATGCGTGGGGGCGTCGGCGTGGATGGTGCCGAGGATCGTGCCGAGCCGGCCGGCGATGTCGGGATCGATCCGGCCGGCCATGAGGTGCGTCTTCCAGGTGACCGCGTCGTCGGGTGCACAGGTCATCGCGAAGAGATAATTCGGGCGATCCTCGAAGAGCACGTGGGGAACGGTCCCCTCGGGCTGGATCGACCGGAGGACTCCCAGCGTGGCGGACTCGGTCCAGATCCGGTCGAGGCGGGCGTGCCATTCCATCGCGACCCGCAGCCGCTCGCGGCACTGCTTGATCACGAATGGCGGCCGGCCCGGCACATCGACCCGCAACACGATGTTGGAGACCCCGCCGGCCAGCTCGCGGACGCGGACCTCGGCTTCGATCGGGACGCGGCCCGAACTGCGGAGGTAGTCGGCGGCAGTCTGGGCGTCGATTTCACGCATGGGTCGGGCTGTGGAGTCCGGGTGGTACGAATGCGGTCTTGCCGCCGACCGTGGATGGGGAGCCGCTCGGATCGCTCCCTGGCACGGCCTGGTATTGTAACGGCGTCACGTCGCAAAAGTGTACCCGTTCCTCTACCGACAGCCGAGGTGATAACCCTATCCCGATAGGGGCCGCGGGCGTCCTGGTGTCGCGGCGCGACGTCATCGTTGTTGGCCCTGGGCCTTGCCGGTCATGGGGACGAACCGGACCGGTGCCAGGATCTCGCGCTTCAGGCCCCCCTCGGTCCGGGTGATTCGCACGAGGTTCTGCTCGTCGCGACCGACCGGGGCCACGAGCCGGCCGCCGACCTTGAGCTGTTCGAGCAGCGGCTTCGGGACGTCATCGGGCGGGGCGGCGGTGAGGAGGATCGCGTCGTAAGGGGCCCGTCCGGGCCATCCCGCGTATCCGTCGCCGATCCGGGCGCGAATGTTGCGGTAGCCCAGCTCGCGGAGGAGGGCTTCGGCCTTCCGGCCCAGCTCGGGGATGACCTCGATCGTGTCGACCTCGGCGACGCACTCGGCGAGCACGGCCGCCTGGTAGCCGGATCCCGTGCCGATCTCGAGGACCCGCATCCCTTTCTTCGGCTCGATCAGCTCGGTCATCCATGCCACGATATACGGCTGGGAGATCGTTTGCTTCTCGCCGATCGGGAGTGCGCCGTCCTCGTACGCACGCCCCACCCAGACCGACGGGACGAACCGGTGCCGCGGTACCTTCCGCATCGCCGACAG
>JBKQHM010000056.1:0-74941 GCA_052148775.1 Isosphaeraceae bacterium
GACTACCTCTGGTCCAGTGGAACTGGAGTTCAAGCAGTGTAGCCTTCACCATACTTCGCAAGCCTTGCGGCACGTGGGTCCGGGCATTTCGTCGCCCACCGCCGCTTTACCAACAGGCTATGGTCCCTGTCGTCTTTCGATCTCAGGTAAGTTGGTCGGCTTAGGTACCTCCTCCCAAGTATCCTGCTGACTGAGTCAGCGATGACCTCACGGTTGTCATGGCGCACCTCAAAACTGTATGGGTCTTTCAAGATCTCCCGGGCCAGGTCGGACTCGGGAGAGGGGAGGCTCTTGACGAAGTTGGTCGTGGCCTTGCCCTGGCGCCGATAGAGGTCGCTCTCGATCCAGTGCACGAGGACGGCGCGGCTCCAGCCGTGTTCGACCGTTGCACGGGCGTACCAGAGGCGTTCCTTGGGGTCCTTGATCTTGTCGAGGATGACGCAGTTATGGAACCAGGGAATTTGTGCAGCAGCCTGCTGCACAATTGGCTCGTCGGGCCAGGCGGTGGCGAATGCCCGCATGTATTTGAGGTTGCGCGGCGAGAGCCCGGTCATATCCGGGAATGCGCGGTGCAGGTCGGCGGCAAGGCGGTCGATCACCTTGGCACCCCACCCTTCCTGGGCTTGGCGCTGAAGGATGTCGCGGCCGATCTGCCAGTAGAGGAGGATCATCTCATGGTTGACGGCCAGGCCGGCACGGAGCTGGGCCGAGCGGATGCGTTCCTTGATCTGGCCCAGGAGCTCCTGATAGCCCTTGGGGAGCAAGCTCGCCGTCTTCTTGGGTTAATCCGGTTTCGGGGTGTCGTCGCGCTTTCTGGACATGATGCTGCTCCTTGATCACACCGGTGATGGCGGTGATCCGGTATAGCAGGATCGGCGGTGTCTGTCATGGGGTGAATCGATGTCGTGCAACCACGCATTGGAAGTCGGCCTAGGTAGGGTAGGCGGTCGGCGCGGTGGCCGTGAGGCTCCGTCTCCGCCGCCTCCCTCCGAACCGGACTTGATATTTTCACATCATCCGGCTCTCCAGTAGGTGCAATCAAGACTTTGCGCCGTTCTTCACTTTGGATCGCGTTGCTTTGCCATTCTTAGGTTCCTCGGGCGAGGGAAGGACCCATTCCCCGGTAGGGCTGAGCTTTCCCTCATTAATGAGGTCCCTGAGTCGGTTGGTCAGCGTTCCGCGATGGATCGCGACGTGGCAGTGATGACAGACGACAAGCGTCTTGCGCCTCCGGCTTGCCATGATCTGTTTCCAGACCGGTGGCGTTCGCCGTCCGGCGATCTTGAGGTCTTTCAGTTTCCTGACATGGTGAACGTTCACTCGGTCGTCCGATCCGCAGATTTCACATCGGTTTGCGAGGAGGCGAGCAACAAGTTCGCTTCTCGTGTTGATGTAATGGCGTTGGAGCGGTCCGTCCTGGATGGGGGCGAACCTGTCGGTTCGAAGCGACACGTCGCCGAATACCGCTTCGTAGTCCAAGCCGCCGTTGGATCTGGGTTTGGTGGCCTTGAGGACCCGTTTGACGACGCCTTCCCTTCGGTAGAGATCCTCCAAGTTCAGACCTCGTCTGCCTCGTTCTCGGATGATGGCCAGCGTCGTTTCGGCGTCTCGCATCCCGCGTACCTCTCGGGCCGACCATCCACCTACCTGACCCCCTTCGCCATGTGGGCGGCTTTCCCGCCCGCCGACTACTACGGGGTCTCCGTCGCCATGGGGCCGCTCCCGGTGGAGCTCGAGCCCGTTAGGCGATCTCGCGTTTCATCATCAGATCACGTATCGAGCATGGTTTAGGTCGCCCACTCATCCCTTGAATCGGGTTCATATCCCCGATCGCTGAACCGGGCGGTCTTGCCGTCCCCCTACGCCTTAGGGTCGGCACCCGATCCACACCGCCTCCTAACCAACGTTTCGGTGGGATCATTTATCATCCGCTCAGGATTGGGCTTGAAGCAGTATAGCCTTGACCTTGCCATGCGGGTCTTGCAGCGCGGTCGCCTGGTTGGCTCCGGCTCCCCGCCGCTTTTGACTTGAGCCGGTTGCTTTCTCCCTTGTGGCCTTTCGGCCTCCGGTATACCGGTTGACCCCGTCACATTGACCGAGTGACAACCTGCTGAACAGGTGATGACCTGAAGCTAACGCGACGCACACGTAGATAATCCCCTGTATCGACAGCGTCCGGTGGGCATCGGCGACATGTCGCGGGCGCGGCCTTGGACAAGATCGTCGAGGAACAGGAGGGAAAGGGGTCGTAAACGGCCCAGCTTGGTGGTGAGATTCTTGAGTAAGGGCTTGCAGCATATGCCGTGTGACTGGTAGAGTCCGAAACTATTGCGTCAGTATCGATGCGAAGACGCTTCGCCTAGCCCGCTATAGGCCGGCCCGAAGATGGGCGCCCCCAGGTTCGAACATGGTACCCGGTCCTCCTGCGTAACGCCGGTCGTCGGCGTTCGCACCGTAGGCCCGCTCGGCGACGTTGGTACGCCGTCGCCACCCCGTCGAGGCGGATCATCGTCGGTTCCTTCGTGACGCCCAGAGGAGGCAGAGATGCTTGGACAGGTGCGACAAATCGGGCTGATGATGGCGGCTTTGGTCCTGATCTTCCCTAGTTGGAGTCAAGCGGAGCCTGCTTACGTGGTGACGAGCAACGATCTGTTTGGGACGATCGACCCGACGACCGGTGTCTTCTCCCAAATCGGTTCCTCCAATACGGTTTTCTCGGAAATGTCGGGTTTGGCATTCGGCGCGACGGGCACGCTCTATAGTCTTGCCGATGTCCCAGGTAACGGCATCCAGCTCTATTCCATTAACACAACCACGGGGGCAACGACTGACGTCGCCTCCACCATACTACACTCAGATGACATCACGAGCTTCGGCCTGGGGGCGACGTCGGATGGGACCCTATACGCCTACAAATCCGTGCTAAGCGGCACGACTGATATCTATTTGGTCAATCCGAGCAATGGAGGTACGGGCCTTCTCGGCCCCTTGGGAGCAACGGCCGAGGGTGCGATTCAAGGCGACAGTAACGGACATCTTTACCAGACGCAGGGGGTTAGTGGTAATGGCTTCTACCAGGTTGATCCTGCGACTGGTAGCGGTAGTCTCTTAGGCAACTCGGACGCCGGAACCGCCTACGCCTTGGCTTTCACGAACGGAACTATGTATGCGTTTACTAGTGCAGGGAACATTGACTCAGTGAATTTGACGAACGGACAGAGCACGTTGACTGCCAGCTACGACACTTCAAGCGTTGGTGTGATTTATGGATCGGCGTCTTTGCTGACCGCCGCCGTTCCAGAGCCTTCATCGTTCATCCTTCTGTGCGGTGGCTTGATGGGCATTTCGTATGCCTGTTATCGTCGAGTCAAAACGAGTGCACTTTGATTCGACGACTCCTACCGAAAGAGCCGCTTTGGCACGAGTGACGCGGCATCGCTGGCACCTCAGTATTTCAGCACGCAAGCGGGGCTTTTGCTGAGGCGGTCACGGCTGCGGATGTAGGTCAGCGTCGTTCGCGGGTCGGCGTGCCCGGCGAAATCCTGCAAGTCGATGATGTCCGCCCCCCGCTCGCGGGCCGTGGTCAGGGCGGTGACGCGGAGCGAATGCACGGTGACGGCGGGATCGAGGCCGAGGGTCGCGACGTAGCGGCCGATCAGCTTCTCGACCGCCCTGGTCGTCATCGGCTCGGGCCGGAAGCCATCCCGGCCCATGCCTCGGGCCGACCGGGCGGCGGGAAACAGCGGCCCGGCCGGATCATCCCTGATGCTGGGGGTGGCCAGCCAGGCGGCCAGCCGCTCGACGGCCTCCAGGTGCAGGGGCGTGGTGCGTTCCTTGCCGCCCTTGCCGGTGACGTTGAGGATGCGATGCTCGCCGCTGGTCTTGTAATCGCGGACGCGGAGGCGGACCAGCTCGCCGACGCGGCAACCGGAATAGGCCAGCACCGCCAGCAGGGCCCGGTCGCGGACATCGACCGGCGTTTGCAGCTCCGGCTTTTCTTCCGGTGCGTTGAGCAGGCGGCGGCAATCGTGCGGCGACAGGCCGACGGTCTTGCCGTCGCGGGACACGGCCGGGGCCTTGACGAACTTGCCGTGGGCCGGGTTGGCTCCGCTATAGCCGTACGTTTGCAGGTAGGAGAACAGCGACCGCAGGGCGGTGAGCTTGCGGCGGATGGTACTGTTGGTCTGCCCGGCGGCGTCCAACCGCTCCCGCCACTGGCTGACATGCTCGGGGCGGATGGCGGCGAGGTCCTCCCAGGCGTCCGGCTGGATGCCGCTGGCGGCGAGGAACTGGTCGAGGTCGAGGCGGTAGGCCCGGCGGGCATGAGGGGAGGGGGTACGGAGCAGCCAGGCATCGACGGCGCGGCCGATGGCCTGGCGGAGATCGCCGGGCACCTGGCCGGTGAAGGCCGGGATCGGCTCGGCGATGGCGGGCAGGGGGACGATCTCGCTCATTGGACCTCCGGCAGCAGCATGAGGGTGCGGTTCCGCTTGAGGCGGATGATCGAGAAATCCCGCCGGTCGAGGGTGAAGACGGTGCGGATGTTTTCCCGCTCGGCGAGGTGGGCGAGGGCGGCGTCGGCGAATTGCAGCCCGGCGTCCTCATAGCGACGCATGACGGCGGCGATGGCGGGCAGGTCGTCGGCGTCGAGGGAAAGCAGCGTGAACATGCCGTTGCTGAACCCGTCGAAGAGCTGATACAGGCTGTGAGGCCGCTGGCGGAGCAGCCAGGCCGCCTCGGCAATCACCGGCCAGCAGGTCAGGAGCGGCGGACGCAAGGCTTTGAGGGCGTCGGTGCATCGCCGGTGCTGCCCGTCGTTTTCCGAGAACAGGGCGACCAGCGGGCCGGTGTCGATCAGGACACGGCGGTCAGTCACGTCCGAAGCCTTCCATGTGCTCGGGGTTGGTGCTCAAGTCAGTGGGCAATCCCTTGGCGGAGCCGATGATCCCGAGGCGTTTGGCCAGATCATAGGCCGACTCGCGGGGCGTCCGCTTTTGCATGTGCTCCTCCAGGGCCTGCCGCACGATGTCGGAGGGGCTGACGCCTTTCTCGCGGGCCTCGGCTTCGAGCTGTCGTTTGAGGTGGGTATCGACCCGGACGTTGATGCGTTCCATAAACATACTCCATTGGATTATCCTTTGTCAGACAGGATACCAGTAATGTCAGACAAGGGCAATCCTTTCATGCAGTCGTGTGCCAGTCCTCTTTTGGTTCGGATAACGCCCTTTATCGGATACCACCTGCAAGGCCGGATTCAAGCGCCGAAGCCTACCTCCTGGTACGGTTCGCCGGGATGATGCAGGCTGATGCTGATCGTCACCTTGCGGTCGAGCCGCTTGAGGAAGTCGAGCAGCTTGTCTGTGGTGAAGCGATTGAAATGACCATTCATCAGGTGGGAGACCTCCGGCTGCTTGATGCCGAGCAGTGCGGCGATCTCCCGTTGCGTCAGCTTCCGTTCGGTGAGCAGTTTATGGACGTGAAAGCCGAGCTTCGACCGGGCCAGCAGCGCGTCGGCGTCGGGCAGGCCCAGGTCGGCGAACACGTTGCCCGAACCCTCCTCGTGCTCAATGCCGATTCCGCCGTTATTCTTCGTCTTGCTCATGTTCCGCCAGTTCCTTCGCCTCTTTGTATCGCTGTTTCATCAAATCCACATCGGGTTTCGGCGTGGCGATGCCTTTCTTCGACTTCTTCTGAAAGGCGTGTAGTACGTAAGTCCTCCTGCCAAGAAGAAACCATGCCAGTGATCGGCCAGCCTGACGACCCTTGGAACGGGATGAATGGAATCGCCTTGCCTTTGCGGTACTCACGGACCGGGAACCGGACCGGCCTTCTCGTCAGGCGAGCGGATTCGCCTCCAGGACCTCGCCGCCCGCGAGCGACTGGAGCGGCGGGACGGGGCATCCCATCGCGTCGGCGATCGCACGGAGCAATTCCCCTTCCTCCAGGGTGACGCGCCCGTCCGCGCCGACGCAGGCCGCGCAGGCGCCGAGGATCTGCCGCTTGAGCGGCGGGGCCACGGCGTCGAGCTCGTTCAAGGCCCGATCGAGTGCCTGGAGGTCCAGGTTTGGCGGCGGCAATGAGGGATCGACTCCCGACCAGCCCAGGGCCTGGATTCCGAGGGCGAAGGCATGGGCGGCATCGGACGTCCGCGCGTTGCCGATGTGGGCGAGCGTCCCCAGGACATGTCGTACCGGCTCGATCGGCGGGCCGGCCGATCGGGACGCCGCCGGTTTCGTCGGGTTATAGCCGAAGTGCGGCGCCAGGTGGCGGAGGATCAGCCTGTGCATGGCGTATTCGTACAGACTGACCTGGTTGTCCGCCTGGATCAGCTCGCGGACCCCGGCCGCGAACGTCCCGAATTGATCGCGCGAGAGCCGCCTCAACGTCGGGACGACCATCGACACCAGGGGCAGGCGCAGCTCGGGGGTCAGGCCGTGCACCATCGGCAAGATCTCCTCGACTTCGCGGACCAGCTCCGGCTCGGCGTACGCGGACAGCCGTTCGCGCTGGGTCGCTTGCACCGCCTCGGACTCGTTGTCCACGAGCAGGGCGAAGACGATGGCCCGGGCGCCGAAGGGCTCATAGGCCAGGGCCTTGAGCGGATCCGGCAGCGAGCCCAGCACGGCCGAGGCATAGGCGAGCTGCCGGGGTTCGACCGTGCCGACATGGTCGACCATCTGCGCCGCGTTGAAACCCAGGACCCCGCGGCCCGGCCGCACCGGCGGTTTGAGGGTCGTCGAGGGGTCGGGCTCGGGCATCGGACCGCCGGCGATGCCCACGCGCACCCTCGAGAAATCGCCGTCGAACGACGGATCGATGCGACGGATTCGCTCGACCAGTGGCGGATGAGTGGCGAACATCCCCAGCAGATGGCCGACGGCGTCGCCGAAGAACAGGTGGCTGGCCTCTTGGGCCTCGGGGGCGCGGACCCGGGAGCCCTCCGCCAGCGCGCCGATCTTCTTGAGCGCCCCGGCGATCCCGTCCGGATTCCGCGTGAACTGGACCGCCGAGGCATCGGCCAGGAACTCGCGCTGGCGGCTCACCGCGGCCTTGATCAGGTTGCCGAAGAACACGCCGATATAGCCCAGCACGTACAACGCCAGCCCGACCATCGGCCAGGGATTCGACCCGCGCTTGTCGCCGTCGCGACGGTCGCCGTACGAGTTCCCGTAGGCCGTCGACCGGAAGATGATCCAGCCGGTCATGCTGATCAGGAGGATGCCGTACAGCGCCCCGATCAGGCGGATATTGAGCCGCATGTCGCCATTGAAGATGTGGCTGAATTCGTGCGCGACGACCCCCTGGAGCTCGTCGCGCGTGAGGTTCCGGATGCATCCGCGCGTGACGCCGATGACGGCGTCCCCCGGCGCGTATCCGGCGGCGAAGGCGTTGATCCCGTCCTCCTGCTCGAGCAAGTAGACCGGTGGCACCGGCGTGCCCGAGGCGATGGCCATCTCCTCGACGACGTTGAGGATCTTCCGCTCGTCGGGGTCGCTGGTCTGGGACGAGACCGGGCGTCCGCCCATCATCTCGGCCACGCTGTGGCCGCCGCCGGCCAGCGAGGCAATCCGGTACAGGCTGCCGCCACCGATCAGGGCCAGCGTCCCCAACGACACCACCCCGAACAACCCCGGGTCCCAGAGATCGACCACGGAATGCAACGGCGGGCGATCGTTCCGCCCGGTCAACAGGAAAGCCCCCGCGACGATGGCGTAGCTCAGCAGGACGATCAGCACCACCGCCGCGATGAAGTAGGCGATCAGGAGCCCCGTCTTGCGCCGGGCCGTTTCCTGGTTCTGAAAGAAATCCATGTGTAAGTCGTCTTCGCGCGCCGCGGCGCGCTCCCGGCGCCTGATGATCCCGCGTCAGCGTACCAATGACCAGTGACCAATGACCAGTGACCAATGACCAGTGACCAATGACCAGTGACCAAGCGATCAGAATGCCACCCGAGGCGCCTCGCGTTCCTTGGGCGATTCGGTCTCGAAGAGCTGGGCCGGGGCGAATCCCGCCATCCCCGCCACCAGGTTATTCGGGAACTTCTCGATCCCGGTGTTATACGAGGTGACCGCGTCGTTGAACGCCTGGCGGGCGAACGCGACCTTGTTCTCGGTCGAGGTCAGCTCTTCCTGGAGGGCCAGCATATTCTGATTGGCCTTGAGGTCGGGATAGGCTTCGGCCAGCGCGAACAGCCGGCCGAGGGCACCCGAGAGCTGCGATTCCGCCAGGTTGAGCCCGCCCATCGCCGCCGCGTCGCCCGGCGAGATGGCCGCGCGCTGGCTGGCGGTCACGGCGGAATTCCGCGCGTTGATCACCGCCTCGAGCGTCTCGCGCTCGTGCCTCATGTACCCCTTGGCCGTCTCGACCAGGTTGGGGATGAGGTCGTAACGCCGCTTGAGCTGCACGTCGATCTGGCTGAAGGCGTTCTTGTATCGGTTGCGCAGCGTGACCAGGGTGTTATAGACCCCGATGACGAAGAACAGGAACAGCACGACCACGACGCATACGACGATCAGGATCGTGGCCAGCTCGCTGAGGGCGAATAGCACGGGCATGAGGATCCAGCTCTCCGATGGAGGTTCGGCGGGAGATTCCGCTCGCGCACATCGCGAAGGGAACGTCCTGCGAGGAGTTCGCACCACGGGGCCCGATATTGGGACGACTCGGTCCGGTCCGCATCCGGACCGGCCGGCCATGCCGCGAGGCGATCTGCGACGGACCCATTGTGACGTTCCGACGGCACGAATTCGAGACCCTGCGCGGATTGACGCGACGGATCGCACGGACCTCGGCTCGATCGCGACTCCCGGCGATCCGGCCATGACGACGAAGCCCTCGGAAACCCGAGCGCCCACCTTCAGGACGGCCCTTGTCCCTTCGATGGGACCTGTTAGCATAATGTTATCAGGCAGCCCCTGACTGGAGACCAGACATGGCAACGGCGTTGGTGCGCGATCTGGACGACGAGGTGTACGAGCGGCTCAAGGCCCGTGCCGCGGGCAACCACCGCTCGCTGGAGGCCGAGCTCCGGGAGATCCTGGTGCTGGCTTCGAAGCAGGTCGATATGGCCGAGGCCCGAGCGGCGGCCGAGGCGATGCGACATCGGCTGGAGGGCCGCCCGCACGGCGACAGCGGTGAGATGCTCGCCGAGGAACGACTGCGGTGAGGGCCATACCCCTTTCGGCTCACCGGGATCAGTCGGAGGAATCGACTCCTCCGCCTGTCTGTCGGATTCTCATACCCGACGCCGGAGTGGGGGTGAAGTGGTACGTGCCGGAGTCCCACTCGATCGAGGCGGCGCGCCTGCTCGACCCTCGGTTTGAGTTGCATGTCCCATCGTATTTCTTCACGGAGTCGGCCAGCATCTTGCAGCGCAAGGTTGCCGTCGATCGCACCCTATCGGAGGCCGAGGGCCTGGACGCCTTCCGGCTACTCCGGACGGTCCCCATGACCATCCACGCGACCGAGGAGCTACGGGAGGACGCGTTCCGGCATGGTGTCCGCTACCGGCGTCCGGTCTACGACAGCCTCTACCTGGTGCTGGCCGCGGCGCTGGGAGGACAGATGGTGACCGCCGACCGCCGCCTCTATAATGGGGTCCGCGGCGGTCCGCTCGACCACCTCGTGCTCTGGCTGACCGACCCGCTTTAGGTGGATAATCAGAAGCCCGGAAGCGACGGCAACGATCGCATGGCGCGGATGAAGGAGGATCGTGTGGCTCAATCCCAATCCAGCAAGCGTGATTCGGGCAAGGGGAGGCCCTCGTCGAATTCGAAAGCCGGGTGGACCGCGCTGACATGGGACGACCTGGATCGCTGGGCCGGGAGCCGGAGCGTCGCGCGCGGGCGGACGTATCAGCGAGGCGGTCGCGTGAAGGACCTGTCGATTTCGAGCGACGGCGCCCTCCTGGCCACGGTCGTGGGGGGCGAGCGCTACGCGACGACGGTCACCTTGACCCCGGGCCGAAAGCGGCCGTCCCTCGAATCGGTCTGTACTTGTCCCGTGGGCGCCAGCGGTTGCAAACACGCCGTGGCCGTCGTGGCCGAGTATCTCCAGGCCCTCGCCGACGGCCGCGCCATCCCGGTCGCCGATGAGGATGATCCGCGCTGGGCCGAGCTGGAGAGCGAGCGTGCCGATCGCGATGACGATTGGGAAGAGGATGAAGAGGATGAAGCCTCGTGGGAGGACGAGGACGAGGACGAGGACGAAGCTGAGGAACCGGTCCCCAAGGTCCGCAGCCCCAGGAAGCCGGCGCGACGGCAGGCCGGCGCCGTCAACTGGGATGAAAAGATCGAACAGCATCTCCGCGCCAAGTCGCAGGGCGAGCTGGCCGACCTCGTCTGGTCGCTGGTCCAACGCTTTCCCGAGATCTACCAGGAGTTCCGCGAGCGGATCGCACTCCAGGAAGGGGACGTCGGGCGACTCGTCGCGGAGGCCCGCCGCGAGATCCGGAATGTGACGTCCGAGACCGCCTGGCAGGACGAATGGACCGGTGAAGGGTATATCCCGGACTACAGCAAGATCCGGCATCGCTTCGAGCGGCTCCTGGAACTCGGCCATGCCGACGACGTCGTGTCCCTGGGTCGGGAATTCATCACTCAGGGCTTGCGCCAGCTCGGTGAAGCCCAAGACGAGGGCGACACGGCGACGTCGTTCGCGGAGTGTCTCCCGGTCATCTTCCAGGCCGTGACGCGTTCCAGCCTGTCCGGTCCGGAACGGCTGTTGTTCGCGATCGACGCCGAGCTGGCCGACGATTACGACGCGATCGGCGACGCGACGGAAATGCTCCTCGATGCCCCCGCCCAGCCCCAGGACTGGTCGGTGGTGGCCGACACCCTGGCCCGGCGATTGAAGTCCTCCCCCGCCCGGGAGGAGCGGGGGGCAACGGACAGCTTCTCACGCGACTATAAGCGCGACCGGATCACGGACTGGATTGCCACGGCGCTGGAACATGCCGGCCGCGACGAGGAGCTGCGGGCCCTCTACGAGTCCGAGGCCCGGGCCACTGGGAGCTACGAACGACTCGTCCGGTTCCTGCTGGAGCAGAAGCACTTCGAGGACGCCGAGCGATGGGCGCGCGTGGGGATCGACGCGACCAGTGACAAGCTCCCCGGGATCGCGAAAAACCTGGCCGCGCGTCTCTGCGAGCTGGCCCAGAAGCGGAAGCAGTGGGACGTGGTCGCCGCGCACGCCGCACTTAAGTTCTTCTCCGAATACCCCAGCGCCTCGACGTTCGACGAGCTGGTGAAGGCGGCCCGGAAGGCGGGGGTCGAGGAGCCCGTGCGTACCGCGGCCCTCCACTTCCTCGAAACGGGGGCCCTGCCGTACCAGGTGATCGTCACGCTCCCCACGCCCGCGACGGCCAAGGACAAGAGCACCCGAGCCCAGCCCAAGAAACGCGGGGCCGCGATCCAGCCCAAGACCAAGCCCGCGGCAACCTCCGTGGAACCGACGCCGGCAGCCCCGGTTCGCGTGAGGATCGAGCCTCGTTGGCCGCTCCCTGTTCCCGACTACCTCATCCCGTTCCTGGATCGGCCGGGGCGCTATAACACGGCGCCGCGGCCGCACCTGGATGTCCTGCTGGAGATGGCGATCGCCGCCAAGCGTCCGGACGAGGTGCTCCGCTGGTTCGACAAGATGCAGTCCGCCCCCCGCGGTCCCGGTTACTACCAGGGCCCATACGGCTACGGTTACAGCAACCGCGTCGCGGAGGCGGTGTCCGCCGCATACCCGGAACGCGCAATCGCGATCTACACGGCCGCGTTGAACGCCCAGCTCCCCCATGCCCAACCATCATCGTACGAGTCCGCTACGTCCTACTTGAGGAAGCTGCGTCCGCTCTACGAGTCCCTCAAGCGGGCGAGCGAATGGACCGCACTGGTGGCCTCGATCCGCGAGAAATATCGCAATCGTCCGCGTTTCATGGATCTCCTCGATGGCCTCGAAGGCCGCTCCATCGTGCAATCGGCGCGGACGCGGCGGAAGTGATCCGGCCCCCGAAGCTTGCCCCGGGGGATTCAAGAACGATGCCCCGGAGGCGACCGATCGGAAAGTGTGGGGGCCTTCGAATGGTACATCATGACGCCGGGTTGCGAGTTCCGTTATCATCGAACTCGAGCATCGCGGTGCTTCGAAGAGTAGAATCCTGGTGGGAGGACTCACGATGGCCGAGAAGGCCCGAATTCGTCCGGATCAGAGGTCGGGATCCATGTCCTTGAAACGGGAACAATCGCTCTATGAGGCAAGCCTATCCCGGTGGCTCTCGGATCATGAAGGGGAATACGTCCTGATCAAGGGCGACGAGGTTCATGGATTTTACGATTCCCGCGACGATGCCCTCACGGCCGGTTACACGCGGTTCGGGATCGGGCCGCTTTTCGTGAAGCAGGTCTCTCTTTCCGAGCCGGTCTATCACATCCCCAACGCGCTCATCTGATGCCCTTGATCCGCGTCCCTATCGGTGCCGACGGGCCCGTGATCGACCTCGGGATTTGGATGGCTCGCGCGATGGCCCATGCGTCGATCGCGCGAGGATTGGTGGTCCCTCCTCCCCAGGCCATCCGCGCACTGATCGATACCGGACCGGACCGCGATCCACCCCAAAGCCTTGGCCCTGATCGCCTCGTCTCCCTCGGGGACGATCCGAGTCCGCCGGCCTGGTCCCACCGCCACCACGCGATGGGTTGACCTCCACGATGTGCGTCTCGCGTTCGGTGGGGCCTTGGTCTCGCAGACGCGAGGCCCCTGGATCGAGCTCGAAACGGCCGCTGTCGCCCCCGCCGACCCCGCCGTCTTGGCCCTGATCGGCCGCGACATGTTGTCGCATTGCCAGTTCGTATACGATGGACCGAAAGGCGAGTTGCTCCTCGTCTGTTGACTCGAGCGGCCCCGATTCCCGGACGCGATCGTGCGACTCCTACGAAGCTGGATCAGGAGAGGAGCTCATGAGCGAAGGTAAACTCTCGTCGAGGGGCGCACGCATCGTGAAGTCCCTCGGCCAGCTTGCCGACGACATTGCCGCGGGCACTCCGATTGAGACCAAGTACACGGTGCGTCAGGTGAGGGTCATCCCAAAGCCTTCCCTCTATCCCCCGGAGCGAGTGCGTGCCGTGCGGGAGCTCATCGGGGCCAGCCAGGAGGTTTTCGCCCAGTTGTTAGCAGTGAGCCCCATGACAATCCGATCATGGGAACAGGGTTTACGCCAGCCCTCCCCGATTGCGCGTCGATTCCTCGACGAAATCGAAATGGCACCGGGGCACTTCCGGGGACGCATTCTCACCGCCGCGATTGATGCGGGGCCGTCAAACCGGACGCGACAAGCCGGCGAGCATCCGAAAAACCACTCGCGCCAAGATCGATGAAGGCTTGGGGACGGGGTCCGACAATCATCGGAACAGAAAGTCGGGTTAAGCCTGCGGACCCGGCGTTCCGGTGTCAGACGGACAAAGACCAATGAGCTTCGGAGCCAGTCCGCTCGCGAGTGCGCTTTCTGCGCAAAAAAGCGCACCGATCCGCAGTGGGAGCAAGGGGGCGGACGGATGCGCAGGAGGCCCGATCGGGACGCGGATGCATCAGACGAGCGGCCATGCGATAATCGTACCGATCCGGATCGTGGCCCGTGGGGGAGGACGCCGAGGACGGTGTCCTGGCGCCCGCGAGTCCCGCCGGGCCTTCGAGAGACCCATCCCATGTCCCCCGTGGATACCGAACCCAACCTCCTCTTCGGTCTGCTGGCCCTGCAGGTCGGTCTGATCGACCAGGGGGCGCTGTTTGCGGCCTTCGCCGCCTGGACTCGCGACAAGGGCCGGTCGCTGGCCGACCACCTCATCGACCTCGGCCACCTCGATGCCCCTCGTCGCGCCGCCGTCGATGCCATCGCCGGCCTGCATGTCCAGGCCCTCGGTGGCGACCCCTGTAAGAGCCTCGCCGTCCTGGCCGTCGGGCGCTCGACTCGCGGGAGTCTCGCGCGCGTCGGCGGGCCCGAGGTCGAGGCGACCCTCGGGCACGTCGGCACGGCACCAGGCTCGACCCACGACGACGATGACCCCGACCGCACCGGCAGCTATGCCGTAGGCTCGGCCACCTCCGACGGCCAGCGGTTCCGCGTGCTCCGGCCGCACGCCCGCGGCGGGCTGGGGGCTGTCTACGTCGCCCTGGATGCCGAGCTGAACCGCGAGGTCGCCCTCAAGCAGATCCTCGACCGCCACGCCGACGATCCGACCAGCCGCGCGCGCTTCCTGCTGGAAGCGGAGGTGACCGGTGGGTTGGAGCACCCCGGGATCGTGCCGGTTTACGGGCTGGGGACCTACGGCGACGGCCGGCCCTATTACGCCATGCGGTACATCCGCGGCGATTCGCTCAAGGAGGCCGTCGACCAGTTCCAAGCCGATGCGACTTTGAAAAAGGAACCCGGTCGCCGCTCTCTGGAGCTGCATAAGCTTTTGCGCAGGTTCACAGACGTCTGCAACGCCATCGAGTATGCGCACAGCCGTGGTGTCCTGCACCGCGACATCAAGCCGGGCAACATCATCGTGGGCAAGCACGGTGAGACGCTGGTCGTCGACTGGGGACTGGCCAAGCCCCTGGGCCAGGTCGAACCGGGGTCCGCATCGGATGAGCGGACGCTGGTGCCGAGCTCGGCCAGTGGCAGTGCCCAGACGTTGCCGGGCAGCGCTCTGGGGACGCCTGCCTACATGAGCCCCGAGCAGGCCGAGGGCGACCTGGAGCACCTGGGCCCACGATCGGACGTCTACAGCCTGGGCGCGACGCTTTACTGCCTGCTCACCGCTAAGCCGCCATTCGAGGGAGATGTCGCTGACGTGATCCGCAGCGTGCAGAAAGGCGGATTCCGGCCGCCGCGTGCGTTCGATCCGTCGATGGACCGGGCGCTGGAGGCGGTCTGTCTCAAGGCGATGGCTCTCAAACCGGATGATCGCTATGTCTCGCCCAAGGCGCTGGCCGAAGACGTGGAGCGGTGGATGGCCGACGAGCCGGTGACCGCCTGGCGCGAGCCCTGGGCGCGGCGGGCGCGGCGATGGGCCCGGCGCAACCGGACGGCGGTGACGGCCGCAGGCGCAGCGGTGCTAGTGGCGCTGGTCGGGACGGCGGCCGTGCTGGCGGTCCAAACCCGGGCGAATGCTGACCTGAAAACAGCCAACACCGAGCTGGCGGCCTCCAACCAGCGGGAGCGCGCACGCTTTATTCTGGCCCAGGAGGCGATCCGGATGTTCCACACAGGAGTCAGCGAGGACCTGCTGCTCAAACAAAAGGAGTTCGGCGCGCTGCGCACCAAGCTGCTGCGCGGGGCACAGGCGTTCTACCGCAAGCTGGAGGGGCTCCTGGGGGGGCAGGCGGACCGGGACTCGCGGCTGGGGCTGGGGCGCACTTACTATGAGGTGGGCGAGCTCACGAGGCAGCTCGACTCGATGACCGATGCGCTGGCGATGCACGAGCGCGCGCTGGCCCTGTTCGAGGACCTGGCGAGCAAGACCCCGACCGACGCGGAGCTGCGCCGCGAGGTCGAACGGAGCTGCGTCGCCGTCGCCTTGCTGCTCTTGGCCGTCGGGCACAACACCCAGGCATTGGCGCCCGCCGAGCGGGCTTGCTCAATTGCCCAAGATCTCGCCGCGGCCGACCCCGCCGATATCCGACGCCAGGTCGAGCTGGCGCAGGCTGAACGCCGTCGTGCAGAGGTTCTCTGGGCAGACACGCATCCTGCCGAGGCGCTGGAGGGGCTCGAGCGGGCGCGGAGGCTCCAGGAGGAACTGGTCAGGACCGATCCGTTGGACGAGCACTTCCGATACGAGCTTGCCCAGACGTGCGACACCTTGGGGTTGCGCCTGGACGAATCGGGCAGGCAGAGTGAGGCCCTGGCGGCCTTTGACCGGGCGCGCGAACTAGGCGAGGCGCTCTTCCGCGCCAACCTTACCGATGCACAGATCGCCCATGAGCTGGTCCGAACCCTCGGCAACATGGCGCTTGCCCTGGATGGCGCCGGTCGTCGGAACGAGGCGCTCGCGGCGTATAGCCGGGCGCGGGAGGTGCTCGTAGCGATGGAGGACTCCAACCCGACTCTTCTGGCCATCACCCGCGATCGCGCCTGGATCGACACGGTGACCGCGGACGTACTGATCCGCGCGGCACGGGATGCTGAGGCACTTCCACTGCTCGAGGCAGCACGGAAGGCTCGCGAGACACTGGTGAAGATCGACCGGACCGTCGTCCGAGACCAGACGCAGCTCATCCGGATCAACTCCTGGATCGCAGGGATCCACGCGCGGGCCTCCCGGGCGTCCGAGGCACTGGAATCGTACAAGCGGGCGGTGGCAGTCGCATCGGAGGCGGCCGACACTCACCCCGGTGACCTGAGCTTCCAGTTGCAGCTCGCCGTCGCCCACTTCGCCGTCGCCGATTTCTACTCTGCGACGGGAGAGCCTTCGGAGGCTCTGGCGTGGTCGGCAAAGGCACTGGCGATCGGACGCAAGACACTCGAGGCCGAACCTTCCGGGCAAGAGTACCGGAACTTCCTGGCCGACGGCCTCAGGCGCCGCGGGGTTGTGCTCCGGAGGTGCGGCCGGCCCGCCGAGGCGGTGGTGGCCTTCCGCGAGGCCATCGCCATCCTCGAGGGGTTGACCAACCCGACAACCGTCGATGTCTACGCCATCGCCTGCAATCAGTCGCTGCTTGCCGGCGCTGCCCCGGAGCCCGGATCCGGGTTGACATCCGCCGAGGGTCGGGCCGAGGCGGCCAAGGCGATGGAGAGCCTGCGCCGGGCCGTCGCCGGCGGCTGGAGCCGACCGGACCAGATGCGAGTTGACCCGGACCTCGACCCGCTGCGTGCCCGCCCCGACTTCCAGATGCTCGTGCTGGACCTGGCCATGCCCGACGAGCCGTTCGCCCGCCTTGACTGAGTCGGGTACGCTTTCCGCTAAGGATCACGCACTCCGGTTCCCCGCCACCGAAACGGACCCGAGCGTCAATCCCCCTGATTTTCCTGGGCGGAGGCTACTTTCGCGCCAGATGCCGTGCGGGTAGCCTGGCAGTTGGAAAGCGCAGCGACTGCGTGTTCCGACCCCAAATACGCACGAATTCGGGGATGGTAGATGCCGTATCAATACGTGAGAGAGCCGCTGACCGCCGACGAATCGGATCGCCTGTCCAACGCCTGCGAGACACCCACCGAGCGACTCGTCGTCTGGATCTTGCTCGATACGGGGCTCCGCGTCGGCGAGCTTTGCGGCCTCACCTCGAAAGACATCCTCTGGCAGCAGCGCCAGCTCCGGTTCAAGGGCAAGGGTGACCCTCATGGCAAGAAAACCAAGGTCCGCGTGGCGCCGATGTCCAACCGCGTGCGAACGCTTCTGGAGCACCACTTCGCGATGGAGAAGACGTTCCCGGTCAAGGCGCGGCGTGCCCAGGATATCGTCAAGGGGGTGGCCAACCGCGCGGGGATCACCAAGGACGTGAGCCCGCATGTGCTTCGGCATACCTTCGCCACAACAGCCTTGCAGAAGGGCATCAGCTTGGCGACTGCCCAGAAGATCCTGGGCCACGACCGGCTCCAGACGACGGCCATCTACCTCAATTTCACCGACACCCACATCCAGGAGGAGTTCGAGCGGAAGTGGTGAGGACGAACTGGAGGAGCGGCCGTCCCGCAAACTCGATGGTCCGGGTCTGTTATCCGCTCCGTTGCTACCGGAACTGAAGGAGCCCGGATGCCCGTCGGTTTTCTGACCGCGGAGCCGCAGAGAATCACCGACCCGACGTGCCCGAGACGCTCCGGCGTCGGCGAGACCCACTGGGACCATGTCAATGAGATCAAGGCGGCCTATGGACGGCGACACGCGACCGTTCCCGGAGCGGGGATCGCGTGTTCTCCACGAGGGACAGGATGATACGCCAGATATGCGCCCACACCATCCGACATTACCCGGTCGAATCCTGGCCCTCCTGGCGGCCGTCTTGATACTCAAAGTGACCGCAAGCGTCGTGTCGAACTATCACCAATACTTACCGCCCGATTTCGCCTCCGACTTCCTGCGTGGTCGAGAACGCTACTTCTGGGGCGTCTATCGATGGGCGTTCTACACCCACATCCTGTCCGGCCCCGTCTCGCTGATCCTGGGCCTGATCCTGATCGCTGAACGGTCTCGGGCGCGTTTCCCGAGATGGCATCGTCACCTCGGCCGGCTTCAAGTCGCGTGTGTCCTGTCGCTGGTGACGCCCAGCGGACTCTGGATGGCCTACCATGCCCGGGCGGGTCCGATCGCGGCGGTCGGCCTGGCGTCGCTGGCGATCGCCACCGCGACCTGCGCCTCGCTCGGCGCACGTTCGGCGATAACGCGACGGTTTGCGGATCATCGTCGATGGATGTGGCGATGTTATCTCTTGCTCTGTTCGGCCGTCGTGCTGCGGCTGATCGGCGGGTTGGCGACGGTCACAGGGGTGGCCGCCCCGTGGGTCGATCCCCTGGCGACCTGGATGTGCTGGCTCGCGCCGCTCGCGGCCTTCGAGTTTCGCGAGTGGACAAGGCGAAAAACCGGGTCCTCCGAGCCGGATCGGCCGCGAACCCGGGCGGCACGGAGGCGACGGGATGTATCGTTCCCCTGAGATCGAGGCCGTTGCCCCACTCTCGGCGACGGTCGCCGCTGCCCGGTTCAAGGCCCGAGCCGATCACCACTCGTCGTTACCTGCATGGTCGCCCCCGGATATCGTCATCAACGCCCGACGCACCTTGGTCGAGATGCTGGATTTCAGGAACCTCACGCTACCGTCGACGAAGCACGCGTTCGTGCCTCCCGCGTGGTGGGACTTCGTCTTCGGCCCGAGGCTCATCAACAAAGCCTCGCCCGCGTCCGCCGGGGCCATCCAGGGGACGGCATTCTCCTCGCCGGCCTCGATCACCATGAGCGTCGCCCCGTGATCATCCGTGATCTCGGCCAGGCGTCGAGGCTTCTCGGGGATGAAGCAGCCATCCGGGCCGACGATCGCCAGGTAGGTCGTCGTATTCCGCGGCCCGACCGCCCCGGGGCATCGAAAAACGGAGAGGTCGGTCTCGAGCGCCTTGGCGTTCGCCGGGTCATTCCAGGGCTTCGAGAGGTCGATCATCCGGTAGATCGACTCTTGCTCGAGATAGGGCAGGATCAACGTGCGCCAGCTATGCAATGGTCGGCCGTTCGCGTCCACGGTGTACGCGGGCGGCAGGGCCTTGTGTGCCTGCTCGTAGTTGTGGAGGGCCAGCGCGATCTGCTTGAGGTTGTTGACGCATTCGGCGCGGCGGGCAGCGTACCTCCCGCTACGAGTGGCCGGTAACAGGAGGGCGATCAGCAGCGCGATGATGCTCAGCACCACGAGGACTTCCACGAGTCGGGACCCTCGCCTCGAGCCCGCCTTCGGCCGGGCGTCGTGGAACTCCGGATCATTCGCGAAGTCGGCTGACATGGATGCGATCCCCGATACCGTTAGACTCGCGCCCGCTCAGTGCGATTCACACCATGGTAAGGCCGAGCCTCCTGGGCCGCCAGCCTGGCCTTGCCGTTGATCGTGAGCACCTCGGCTTGCCAGTCGATCGAGGAACACGACCGTGCTCCGCATGAAATCCGGCGGGGGATGGATCTCGCGATCGAAATCGAGCATGGAACCTCCACGATTGCAGGCGACATGACGGATCTGGCGGCGCGCAATTTTTCATTTTTCTTGAATTTTCGCATCCAATTACTCTATAGAGACTTAGAGTGGAAAAATGCTCCCATTTCCCGATAGGTGCATTTATGTTTTTTGAAAGTCGCGCCATTCTATAAGTAAGGACGCGTCCGCCACGATTCCCCACCGTGCCCCGTCCGGAAACCGATCGGATCGTCACAGGCCAGGAGTTGCCCCATGATCCGTACCCTCGATGACCGGACCGACTCGGCCCGGGGTCGATCCCGAAATCGTTAATGGCCTTGGTGATCGGTGATGAGGGCCCGCCGAGAATGTTGCAGGAGAGTGCAAACCAGCGCAACGACTCGCGGCGGGCGACGCCTCACCTGGAGTCGAACGAGCCGATCGTTCATCCCTCGGATGGTGGGTTCCCATCCCCACCCCCCGGGCATCGACAACCCCCCGCCTCACAAGGACCGGAGTTCATCAACGTGATTAGTCCCCTGGTCTCTTCGATCTTGCTGGCTATGGTGATCTCCGGCGCGGACGGCGGTCCCACGGGCGGCGTCCCGGCACCGCTCGACCAGCAGCTTCGACGGGAAGACCCGTCGTCGCTCGCTCGCGATGCCCGACGCCTGGGCGACGCCCGTCGCGGCGCCCTGGTCTTCTATCAGCCGGCGCTCACGTGCACCAAATGTCACGTCAACGAGCGAGCCGACGCGCCCCCGACCCTCGGGCCGGACCTGGCCTCCCTGGGTAAAGACGTGCCCGACGTCGAGCTGGTCGAGGGGGTCCTCGAGCCGTCGAAGGCGATCAAGAAGGGATACGAACCGATCACGATCGCCACCGACGACGGCCGGACCATCAACGGGTTACTGGCGGAGGAGCGGCCCGACGTCATCGTCCTCCGCGACCCAGCCCAGGACGGCAAACCGGTCACGATCGCCCGAGGCCGGATCGAGCAGCAGGGCAGGGGGGGGACATCGATCATGCCCGCCGGGCTCGTCAATACGCTGGGCTCCCGGCAGCAGTTCCTCGACCTCTTGCGATACCTCATGGAGATCGTCGAGCACGGGCCGGCGCGGGCGAGAGCCTTGCGGCCCGACCCGTCGCTCGTCTCGCCCCCCTTGCCCGAGTACGAACGCCGTCTCGATCACGCCGGGATGATCGCCGGGCTGGGCTCCGCGAACTTCCGCCGCGGCGAGGCGATCTATGGCCGTGTCTGCGCCAACTGCCACGGCACCAGGGACCAGCCCGGCTCGCTGCCGACCGCCCCCCGTTTCGCCATGGCGACGCTCAAGAACGGCAGCGATCCCTACACCATGTATCGGACGATCACCGACGGCTTTGGCCAGATGGCGCCGCAGACGTGGATGGTCCCCCGGCAGAAGTACGACGTCATCCACTACATCCGCGAGGCGTATCTCAAGACGGGAGGCACCGGCCGGTATGCCGACGTCGATCGGGCGTACCTGGACCGCCTGCCCAGGGGGACCACCCA
This sequence comes from Isosphaeraceae bacterium, assembly GCA_052148775.1. Taxonomy (GTDB): domain Bacteria; phylum Planctomycetota; class Planctomycetia; order Isosphaerales; family Isosphaeraceae; genus CAVZRC01. The sequence goes on from JBKQHM010000056.1 coordinate 21,146, forward strand.
GGGCCCTGCGCCCTCCGAGATCGAGCCGTGGGTCGCGATGGATTACGGGCCGAGCCTGATGGCGACCATCGAGGTCGGCGACGATGCTTCGAACTTCGCCTACAAGGGGATCGCCGTCCGGCTCGACCCGGGGCAGGGGGGGGTGTCTCGAGGCGGCGCCTGGATGCTCTACGACCACGACACGCTCCGCCTGTCGGCCGCGTGGACCGGCCGGGGCTTCATCGATTGGAACGGCATCAACTTCAACGGCCGGCATCAGGTCCATCCCCGGGTCGTCGGCCGGGTCCACGTCGGCAACCCGGACGGTCCCGGCTGGGAGAATCCCGGCGACCCGGCATCCAAGGACCCCCGGATCCTCGGGCGGGATGGCCGACATTACGGACCCTTGCCCCATACCTGGGCTCACTACAAGGGGCTCTATCACCACGGCGACCGGGTCATCCTCGCCTACGCCGTCGGGACGACCGACATCCTCGAAACGCCCGGTCGTGAGATCGATCCGGCGCATCCGGACGTCCCGATCTTCACCCGCACCCTGGAGCTCGGCCCGTCGGACGTCGATCTCCTGATGCGAGTGGCCCCCGCGATGGTCGCCGTCAGCCTGGTCGGCGAGGGTGCGTCGAAACTGATCCGCCGAGACGGGATGACAATACTGAGCGTCCCGCGATCCGATTCGACGCGGGTGGTCAAGCTGCTGATGTCGGGCGGCGGCCCGACGGCGCTCGACGCCTATGCCGCCGCCTCGGCCCCGGCGACGCCGATCGAGCCCCTCACCCACGGGGGTCCTCGGCGATGGCCCGAGATCCTCAAGACCCAGGCCGCGATCGGCAGGGATGACGGGCCATTCGCCACGGATGTCCTGACCGTCCCCGACAACAATCCCTGGCACTGCCTGATGCGGCCCTCGGGCTTCGATTTCCTGCCCGACGGCCGACGCGCGGCAGTCTGCACCTGGGACGGCGACGTCTGGCTGGTCGACGGGGTCGACGAGCCGTCGCGGGGCCTCGCCTGGCAGCGGATCGCCTCGGGGCTGTTCCAGCCCTTGGGGGTGAAGGTCGTCGGCGGGCGGATCTACATCGGCTGCCGCGACCAGATCGTCTGCCTCCGAGACCTCAACGAAGACGGCGAGACCGACTTCTACGAGTGCTTCAACAGCGACCACCAGGTCACCGACCATTTCCACGAGTTCGCGATGGGCCTCCAGGTCGACGCCCAGGGGAACTTCTACTATGCCAAGGCGGCCCGGCACGGCCTGACCGCGGTGGTGCCGCAGCACGGCACGCTCCTGAAGGTCGGCAAGGGGGGCGGGCCGACCGAGATCCTGGCGACCGGATTCCGGGCCCCCAACGGCGTCTGCCTCAACCCCGACGGCACCTTCTTCCTGTCTGACCAGGAAGGGTTCTGGATGCCCAAGAACCGGATCAACTGGGTCAAGCGCGGGGGATTCTACGGGAACATGTGGGGATACCACGATGTGACAGACCCGTCCGACGACGCGATGGAACAGCCGGTCTGCTGGATCACCAACGCCTTCGACCGGTCGCCTGCCGAGCAGATCTGGGTCGAGAGCACCAACCCCGCCTGGGCACCCCTGCGGGGTTCCTTGCTCAGCCTGTCGTACGGCAACGGCAAGGTCTTCGTGGTACCGCACGAGATCGTCGGAGGCCGGATGCAGGGGGGGATGTGCGCCCTGCCGCTGCCGGCGTTCCCGACCGGCGTGATGCGGGGCCGGTTCCATCCGTCCAATGGCCAGTTCTACGCCTGCGGCCTGTTTGCCTGGGCCGGGGATCGGACCCAGCCCGGCGGCTTCTACCGGCTCCGTGCCACCGGCAAGCCGATGTTCCTGCCGGTCGAGCTGCACGCCCGGCGGAATACCCTGGCAATCACGTTCACGGGGCGGCTCGACAAGAAGTCTGCCGCCAACCCGTCGAACTACGCGGTCAAGACGTGGTCGCTCAAGCGGACCGTCAACTACGGCTCGGACCACTACGACGAGCGGCCCGCCCGGGTCGACGGCGTGAAGGTCTCCGACGACGGCCGGACCGTATCCCTCGAGGTCCCCGACCTCCGGCCCACCTGGTGCATGGAGATCACCTACGCCATCCGAGGCGAGGGAGGCGAGCCGGTCGAGGGTGCCATCGACAACACGATCCATCAGCTTGGCGATTGAGGCGAGGAGCGAAAGGCCGGCCATGCAAATCGTCGAGAACGCCACGATCCTCACGCCGACCAGCGGGTTCCTGGAGGCCGGCTACACGCACACGATCAACGTCTATCAGGGGTGCGCCTTCGCCGGCTCGCTGTGCGGGATCTACTGCTATGCCCAGCACAACCGATGGATTACACGAGGGCGGCCCTGGGGCCTCTATGGCGCCAAGCGGCAGGTCGCCGAGGCGTACCGTCGCGATTACGACCGGATCAAGCGGCCGAGGCGGGGCGATCCCAGACCCTTGAAGATCTACATGAGCAGCAGCACCGACCCCTATCTGCCCCAGGAGAAAACCCTCCGGCTGACGCGATCGCTCCTGGAAGCGATGCGCGACCGGCCGCCGGATGTGCTGGTGATCCAGAGCCATCACACGCTCGTCGATCGCGACATCGACCTGATCGACGACTTGTCGACGCGATGCGAGCTCTGGGTCTCGCTGACGGTGGAGACCGACATGGACCCCGTGCCCGGCTTCCCGCCGCACGCCAGCCCGCCGGCCCGTCGCCTGTCGACCCTGGCCGCGTTCCGCGCGCGGGGTATCCCCACCCAGGCCACGGTCAGCCCCCTGCTGCCCCTGGCCGATCCCGAGGCATTCGCCCGTCGACTCGACGTCGCCTGCGACCGGGTCGTCGTCGACCATTACCTGATCGGCGACGGCTCGCCCAACGGCTGGCGGACCCGGCGCACGAGCCTCGCCGACCGGCTCGAGCGGGCCGGATTCGGCGAGTGGAACTCGCTGGCCAAGCTCTGGGAGGTCCGCGACCGGCTCGCCGTCGTGATGGGAGCAAGCCGCGTCCTCGTCGGCTGCGAGGGCTTCAATGCCGTCGGTACCCGCTCCGCCGGCGTGTAACCAATGACCAATGACCAGTGACCAATGCGACTAATCTTCCTTCTTGAACTCGTTCTTATCGATCTGGTAGAGGGCGATCTTGTCGGTGATGGTGCGCCTCGAGAGGCCGGTGAGCCGGGCGGTGCGGCCGATGTGGCTGCGGGTCCGCTTGAGGGCGCGGCGGAGGTAGCGTTCCTCGAAGACGGCGGTCAGCTCGGCGAGCTGATCGGTCAGGGGTCGCGACAGGTCGACGGGGAGCTGGTATCGAGGCCGGCCCGGCTTGAGGATCTCGATGGGGAGATTTTCCGGCTTGATCGTCTCGTCCCTGGAGGTGACGCAGGCGCGCTCGATGGCGTTCTCCAGCTCGCGGATGTTTCCGGGCCATCGATGCTGGAGCATGGCCTCCATGGCCTCCGGGGAGATGGTCTTCGGGGGCATTCCGGGCCGGCTGAACTTCTGGACGAAGTGGGCGGCGAGCAACGGGATGTCCTCGGGACGCTCGTGCAGCGGAGGGAGGTCGATCTTCACCACGTTGAGCCGGTAGTACAGGTCCTCGCGGAATTTCCCATCCTTGGAGAGCCGGAGCAGGTCGCGATTGGTGGCGGCGACGACGCGGACGTCGACCTCGACGGTCTGCGCCCCGCCGACCCGCTCGAACCGGCGCTCCTGGAGCACGCGCAGCAGCTTGGCCTGCATGGCCAGGGGGATCTCGCCGACCTCGTCGAGGAAGATGGTACCGCCGCTGGCCAGCTCGAACCGCCCTTTGCGCTGGCCGGCGGCGCTGGTGAATGCCCCCTTCTCGTGGCCGAACAGCTCGCTCTCCAGCAGCGATTCGGGCAGGGCCGCGCAGTTGACCGCGACGAACGGGCCGTTGCGGCGCGGCGAGTCCTCGTGGACCGCGCGCGCCACCAGCTCCTTGCCCGTCCCGGTCTCGCCGAAGATCAGGACCGTGCTGACCGTCTGGGCCACGTGGTTGATCAGCTCGAAGAGGTCGTGCATCCGGGGGCTCTTGCTCAGGATGCTATGAAACATGTCTTGATCGTGCAATTGTTCGCGCAAGACGGCGACTTCGTCCTGAAGGGCGCGCTCGCGCAAGGCGCGCTGGATCACCAGGCGCAGGTGCTCGAGGTTGATCGGCTTGGTCAGGAAGTCGGCCGCTCCCAGCCGCATGGCCTGCACGGCGTGGTCGATCGTGCCGAAGCCCGTCGTGATGATCACGTCGGCCGGCAGCCGTCGCTTCTGCACCTCTTCCAGCAGTTGCAGGCCGTCGACTCTCGGCATCTTCAGGTCGGTCACGATCACGCTGTAGGGCCGCTCGGTCAGCGCCCGGAGCGCGTCGCTGCCGTTGGCGGCCGTATCCACGATGACGCTGGGATCCGCCTCCAGGAAGACCTGGATTTGCTTGCGAGCCGTCTCGTTGTCCTCGACGATCAGGATGCGTCGCCGAGACGCGGAGGTCGCCGCGACGGGGTTTGCTTCGTCGGGCGTATCCTCGGGCTTCGTCACGCTCGTCTGGTTGCCGGTCAAAGGTCGTCTCCTGTCTGGGATCTCGACGGCCATTCCGGAGGCGCTGAGAACCTAGCCCACTATACATGCGCAGAATGTCACCTACAACCGCGGCTCGTGCGGTTGCGCCGGGTCTCTTCGGGCGACGGCTCTTACGAAATACGGCGAGCCGGCCGGAAGGTTCGCCACCGGACCGACGGTTCGCGGGGACTTCCTCGCGACGGAACCGGATCGCAACACCCGGCTCGCCGGTCACTTGCGATCCGGCTATGGGGTCGGGACGCGATCCGGCGCGACCGGGATCCCTGCCGGGGCCGTTCGGCCGAAAAGCTCGGGCGGCTCGGCCACGATGTCAACGCTTTCTCACCCTCAAATGACGGCCTATCGTCGCGCCGATCGATGTCGAACCGGGGCCTCAACGGCCCTCGACGGGAAATTCGGATTGGCAATTGGCCTCCCGATTGCTCTGTCAGAGGGCGAGGTTCCCCGGGGCGCGGGTGCTCTGGCGGCGAGATCGGCACGAAGGCGTTGAAACGAGGGATTCCCGTGGCGACCAAGACATCGACCGGTGCGGGGTGGCAGCGTGCGGTGATCACGCTGACAGGGACGGTCGTCGGCGTGGTGGTGATCGTGACCCTGTACTGGGCCCAGTCGGTCTTCATCCCGTTGGCACTGGCGGGTTTCCTCACCTTCTTGCTCAGCCCGTTCGTGACCTGGTTCCGGCAGCAGGGGCTGCCGCGGACGCCGGCGGTCATCCTGGTCGTTCTCTGCGCCGCGACCGCCCTCGGCGGCGTCGGCTGGCTCGTCACGGAGCAGATCAGCAGCCTCCTCCAGGAACTGCCCAAGTACCGGCACAACATCCAGGACAAGGTCCAATCCGTCAAGAAAGCCACGGGGAACCTGAACGAGATCCAGAAGATCGTCTCGGAGATCAACCAGGAGTCCGGGAAGCGCCCCGGCGAGGACCAGGGCCGGAAAGAGGAAAAGGGCGCGTCCGCCGGTGACGCGGACGTCGTCGTGGCCGGGGACAATGGTGAGGGAAACCAAACCGGCGAAGGAGGTTCGGGCGCCGAGATCTTCTCCCCGCGCCGGCCGACCGCCGTCATTGTCGAGCCGCAAGGCGCGGCCTGGATGTCCCGGCTGACCTCGTTCCTGAGCCCGCTGCTGGAGTACCTCGGCGAGCTCGCCCTGGCCATCATCCTGGTCATCTTCATGCTCCTGAAGCGCGAGGAGCTCCGCAATCGGATCATCCGGCTGGCCGGCGAAGGGAAGATCGTCGTCGCCACCAAGTTCGTCGACGAGGCCGGTCAGAGGGTCAGTCGCTTCCTGCTGATGCAGGCGATGGTCAACGGGGCCTTCGGGTTGATCTTCGGCCTCGGCCTGCTCCTGATCGGGGTCAAGTACGCCCTGCTCTGGGGATTCCTGGGCGCGATGCTCCGCTACCTGCCGTACATCGGCCCCTATCTCGCGGTCACGTTCCCGATCTCGCTCAGCCTGGCGATGTCCGAGGGGTGGGGTACGACCCTGATGGTGATCGGCCTGTTCCTGACGCTGGAGCTGATCATCTCCAACTTCATCGAGCCCCGGCTCTACGGCCAGAGCATGGGCGTCTCCGAGATCGCCCTGCTGGTCTCGGCGGCCTTCTGGGCGTTCCTCTGGGGGCCGATCGGCCTGGTCCTCTCCAGTCCGCTGACGGTCTGCCTGGTCGTGCTGGGACGCTACACCCCCCGGCTCGAGTTCCTCTCCGTAATCCTGGGAGACGAGCCGGCCCTCGACAAGAGCATCAGTTTCTACCAGCGTCTGCTGGCCCGGGACCAGGACGAGGCCGAGGACCTGATCCTCGAGCACATCAAGGGGTCGGGATCGCCCGAGGAGGTCTACGACGCCATGCTCCTGCCGGCCCTGGGGGCCATCAAGCGGAACCGCGTCCGGGGCGACATCACCGAGGACGACGAACGCTACGCCCTTCAGTCGATCCAAGAGATCGTGGAGGACCTGGGTCAGCGGCAGCTCAACGAGCCGCCCGCCGGCCAGACCGAGGAAGAATCCCGGGCCGAGGCCGAGACGATCGACTACCCGGCGATCCCGATCTTCGGATGCCCGGCCCACGACGCCGAGGATCGCATGGCCCTGGAGATGTTGAAGCAGGTGCTCGAGCCGGCGCGCTGGCGGCTCGAGGTCATCGCTCCCTCGACGTTGACCTCCGAGCTGCTCGACCAGGTGGCCGATCGCGAGCCCGCCCTGGTCTGCATCGCGGCGACGCCCCCCGGCGGCCTGGCGCACACCCGATACCTCTGCAAGCGGCTCCGTTCCCGCTTCCCGGACTTGAAGATCCTCGTGGGCCGATGGGGCCTGCGGGACATCGCCAACGCGACCCAGCAGGCCGGCACCGACCCGGCCGAGGGGGCCCGCCTCAATCCGATGCTGGCGAGTCTCCAGGAGGCTGGCGCCGACTTGGTGGCGACGACCCTCCTCGAGACCCGACAGCAACTCTCCAGCCTGCTGCCGGTCCTGGTCCGCGGCCATCTCGACGGGCCCGGACACGCCGTCTCAGATGAGAAGGGCCGCAACGGGCCGTCGCATCGCCACCCGATCGACCGTCGCGGCGGGGCCTTGGAAGTGGCGGCCTCGGCCTCGAGCCCGTAAGCTGGCCGATCCGGCCGGCGCCGGATCATCGCCACGCCATACAGCAACCATTCACTGATGAAATGCACACTCAATTGACCATCTTCAAGAAGGGCTTGACCCTCATCGCGATCCCGCTGCTGGTGCAGGTGGTCTTCATCGCCGTCCTGATGAAGGCCCGGGTCGATCGCGACCGGGCGCAGTACTGGGCCATCCATACCAAGGAGGTCATCGCCAAGGTCGAGGAGACGCATCGGAACCTGATCGAGGCCAATTTGCAGGTCCGCGGCCTGGTCCTGTCCGACAGGCCGGCCACCGCCGACCTGTACCGGCAGGTCATGCGACAGGTGCCGAGGCAACTCGAGGAGCTCCGGGCCCTGGTCCTGGACAATGAGCGGCAGCAGCCCCAGATCCATCAGCTCGGCGACCGGTCCCGGGAGTTCCTGGGCTGGATCCGCGACGAGGAGGACCTGATCCGCTCGGGCCGTCGGGATCGGGCGCTGGAGCGGATCGATCGAGGCACGGACCTACTGAAGGCGATCCGGTCGACGATCGATGATGTCCTTCGCGAGGAGGAGCGGCTGGACCGGGAGCGCATGGAAACCCTCCGCGCGTCCTCAGTGCAGCAGGCCTGGACGCTGATCGGCGGGGGCGCGGCGATCGTGGTCTCGACGCTGATCCTCGCCCTCCTGTTCCTCCAGGGGATCGTCCAGCGCCTGGCCGTCCTCCGGGACAACGCCCGCCGGTTCGGCGAGGGCAGGCCCCTGAACGAACCCCTGTCCGGGCGCGACGAGATCACCGAGGTCGACCGGGCGTTCCACGAGATGGCCGACAACCTCAGCCAGCAGAAGCAAGAGAATGAGATGTTTGTCTACAGCGTCTCGCACGACCTGCGCTCGCCCCTGGTGAATCTCCAGGGCTTCAGCGAGGAGCTCAACGTGTCGTACCGGGACCTCGAGTCGCTGTTCCGCCGGGAGGAGGTGCCAGCCGGCATCCGCGAGCGCGGGCTCCGGTTGATGGCGAGCGACATCGAGGAGTCGATCCGATTCATCCAGACGGCCGTGGGCCGGCTGGCCCGCATCATCGATGCCCTGCTGCGCCTCTCCCGCGCCGGCCGGGTCGAATACCAGTGGCAGTCGGTCGACGTCGCGAGCACCGTCCGGAAGATCGTCGAGGCCCTCCAGGACTCCATCTCCGGCAAGGGGGCCGAGGTCGTCGTGGACGATCTTCCGCCGTCCTGGGGCGATCCGACGGCGCTGGAGCAGATCTTCGCCAACCTGATCGGCAACGCCGTGCAGTACCTTGACCCCGCGCGCCCCGGTAGAATTAAGATAGGGGTGACGGACCTCGACGGGCCCGGCAATCCCGCCGGCCTCCGGGTCTATTACGTCGAGGACAATGGCCTGGGTATCCCTCCGGCCTATCACCAGCGCATGTTCACCGCCTTCAATCGACTCCATGCGGACGCGGCCCAGGGGGAAGGGATCGGCCTGGCCCTGGTGCGCCGGATGGTGGAGCGGCACGGCGGACGGATCTGGCTGGAATCCGCCGCGGGCGTCGGCACCACGTTCTTCGTCGCCTTGCCGTCATCCCCCAGGGACGGCTCCGCCGGCGCGGAAGGGAGTCGCCCGCGATTCACGAACTTCGAGGAGAGCATCCCTAATGGCCGTTGAGCCGCTCCTGATCGTGCTCGCAGAGGACGACGATGGTCATGCGAGCCTGGTCCAACGCAACCTGGAACGGGCCGGGCTGGCCAACGGCCTCGAGCGCCTCAAGGACGGGCAGGAGGCCCTGGATTTCCTCCGGGCCGAGGGGGACTACGCGGGCCGCAATACGAGCCAGCCGGTCCTGCTGTTGCTCGACATCAAGATGCCGCGCGTCGACGGGGTGGAGGTGCTCCGCCAGATCAAATCCGACCCGCGGATTGCCCTGATCCCCGTCATCATGCTGACCACGACCGACGACCCTCGCGAGATCCAGCGATGCTACGAGCTGGGTTGCAGCGTCTACATCACCAAGCCGGTGGATTACCAGGGGTTTGTCGAGGCGATCAAGCGTCTCGGGCTCTTCCTCCAGGTCGTTCGCCTCCCCGAGAATGCCCAGCGGAAACTCTGAGGACGCCATCGAGGACCCGAGGACCAGGCCAGGCATGGGACCGCAAATGCGGGCGACGATCCTGCTCGTGGAGGATGATCCGGGGGTCGCCCGTCTGGAGCGGCTCCGGCTCGAGCGCGCGGGCTACGCGGTCGCCACGGCGGCCACGGCCGAGGAGGGGCTCCGGACGGTCGCCGAGGGGGGCATCGAGCTGATCGTCCTGGACCAGCAACTCTCCCCGGGCACCAGCGGGCTGGAGTTCTTCCGGCAGGTCAAGGCGGCCGGCTACAACTTGCCGGCCATCCTGGTCACCGGCATGCAGGACGAGGCCCTGCTGGTCGAGGCCCTGCGCGCCGGCGTGCGCGACTTCGTCCCCAAGACCCAGCACTTCCTCAACCACCTCGAACCGATCGTGACCCGCGTCCTGGACCAGGTCCGCACCGAGCGCGAGCTGGCCGAATCCCGGATCGTCGCCCGCGAGAACGAGGAGCGGAGGCGGGAGCTGGAGCGGGAGATCGCCCAGCGCAAGCGGGTCGAGCAGGCCCTCAAGGACGCCGACGAGCGCAAGGACCAGTTCCTGGCCATGCTGGCCCACGAGCTGCGCAATCCCCTGGCGCCGATCAGCAACGCCGTGCAGATCATGAAGGTCGACGGGCTGAGCGGATCCCACTTCCAGTGGTCGCTCAAGGTCATCGAGGACCAGGTCAAGCAGATGACCCGCATGGTCGACGACCTCCTCGATGTCTCCCGGATCACGCGCGGCAAGGCGGTCCTCCAGAAGGAGCCGATCGACCTGGAGGTGGTGGTGGACCTGGCCGTCGAGGCCAGCCGGCCCTTGATCAAGGATTGTAAACATCAGTTGACCGTCTCGTTCCCCCCGGACCCGATCCTCCTGGAGGTCGACCCGGCGCGGATGGCGCAGGTGCTCTCGAACCTGCTGAACAACGCCGCGAAGTACACCGACGAGGGGGGCGAGATCTCCCTGACCGCCGAGTCCACCGCCTCCGGCCGCGAGGTCTTGATCCACGTCCGCGACAACGGGATCGGCATCCCGCCCGAGTTGATGCCACACGTGTTCGACATGTTCACCCAGGCCGATCAGACCCTCTCGCGATCGCGGGGCGGGCTGGGGATCGGGCTGACGCTGGTCCGTTCGCTGGTCGAGATGCACAACGGCCGCGTGTCGGTCCGCAGCGACGGGCCCGACCAGGGGAGCGAGTTCACCGTCCGCCTGCCCGTGGCGGCCCGGCCCGAGGCCGCCCCCGACGACGGCGACGACCGGGCGGACGACGAGCCGGGCATCCAGCTCCCGCGCCGGCGAATCCTGGTGGTCGACGACAACCGGAGCCACGCCACCAGCCTGGGCGTCCTCCTCCGCACGATGGGGCAGGACGTCGACGAGGCCTACGACGGCGCGACGGCCCTCGAACTGGCGCAACGGCATCACCCCGACGTGATCCTGCTCGACATCGGCCTGCCCGTCATGGACGGCTACGAGGTCGCCCGCCGATGCCGGGAGCTGAAGGACCTCGATCGGACGATGCTCGTGGCCATGACCGGATACGGCAAGGAGGAGGACCGCCGCCGCTCCCAGGAGGCCGGATTCCATGTCCACCTCGTCAAGCCGGTCAACCTGGGCGACCTCCGGATGCTCCTCAATCAGCCGGATCTCCCCGCCCCGAGGTCTTGAACGATAAAGCCTGATGATCGGCATTAGTTATAAATATAAGTAAATATATAATTTTGTATTAATTGCGCATCGGGAGATTCACCGATGGATGAGCATCGGCCATTCCCGCGACAGCCTACAGTCTAAACGTAGGTGGCCCATGTCGGGTAACAGGTGGAACTGTACCGTGGTCGCCCCATGACGTGTTGCAACGGGCGTAATATCCAAGAGTACCGCCTTCTTAGCCGGGCGGAGAACCGTGGTCCCACCACTTACCCGACATGAGCCACCCGATTATTCGTCCGTTTCCGGGCCCTATCTCAACCCGTGGGTTGCCCGCGTCGGACCTCAGTCAGTGCCTCCGGGTCGCCGGGGCAATCGACGAGCACCTCGGCCCAGAGCCGCCTGGCTTCGGCCTGCTCACCCCTCTCGGCGGCCAGCGTCGCCAGGTTGCGACGCGTCAGATGGCCGTAGATCCCCTGGTCGATGCTCATAAACCGCTCGGGGCGGCGGAGCGTGAGGATTCGCCGCCAGCATCGCTCGGCTCCCTCCGGATCGCCGCCGTAGCGTCGCACCACGGCCTCGCGAAAGAGCAGATCGGCGTCATCCGGGTCCAGGGCCAGGCCGGCGCGGCATGCGGCGAACGCCCGCGGCAGATCCCCGCGCATCTGGTGGGCGCGGGCGATCAGCGCGTAGATCCTCCCCGTGATCGAGTCGTCAGGCGCCGAGCTGGCCAGGCTGCGGTGGAGTAGCTCCAGCGCCTCGCCCCACTCCCGGTCCTCGATGGCGATCGACCCCAGGTGGAAGAGCACGAAGGGGTCGTCGGGCCGCTCGGCCAGCTCGATCCGGAGGATGCGGGCATCGCGGCGGAACTTCCGGGCCCGGAGTGCCCGGTCGGAGTATCCGGTATGCCGCACGGTGAGGTCGGTCCATCGCACCGCGATGCCGGCACGGAGTAAGGCCGGCAGGATCTGCTCGTGGACGCGATAGGTCCAGCGGATGTCGTCCCGGATCGGGAAGAGCCGGATGTGATCGACGACCGTCTGGCCGTTGATGGCGCCCGCCACCGGGTCGCAGGCGCAGCGGACCACGTAGGCGGCCCCGTCCCCTGGCCGCAATCCCTCGATCAATGCCCGGAGCTTCTCCCGCTCGGGCGGCTCGATCACGTCGTCGGCGTCGAGCCAGAAGGCGAACTCCCCGATGGCCCGCTCCAACGCGGCATTGCGCGCCGCGGCGAAGTCATCGACCCAGGCGAATTCGAACACTCTGGCACCGAATGCGCGGGCGATCTCGGCCGTCCGGTCGACGCTTCCGGTATCGACGATGATGATCTCGTCGAAGATCTCCCGGACCGATTCGAGGGAACGCGGGAGATTCGGCTCCTCGTCCCTGACAATCATGGTCAAAGAAACCTTGGCCGGTCGAATGCGTTTCTCACGATAAAGGAGAGGAGGGGCCGCATCCATCGCGCTGAGGATGATCCGAGGGACTGCCATGGTCAGGGTGTTCCCGGATTGTCGTCGCTTCTTGATGATGAGAAGTGATGGCCGCGAGAGCCAAATACCCTAAAACCCCCAGTCCGCGTCAAGATATAGCAGTGTCCCCTTTGTCTTTCCCTCGCCGAAATAACTTGGAAGTAGGCCTGACCCGCCTGTCCTCTTGACGAACCCTGTCCTTCGCGGTGTCCCATATTCGAGCCGCCAAGCGAGGCAGAATGGGAAGGATGGGCGATTTATTTTTATACGTCTGACCCCGGTGCCCGGACCCCGGTGCCCGGGGCACCGGTGCCCCGCGTCAAGATATAGCAGTGTCCCCTTTGGCCTCCCCCCTTTTTCCCCTCACCTCCTGCCTCTCATGCTCACTCTTCGTCCGCCGTATGCTTGAATAATTCTCTTGAGCATTCCAGCAACTCTTTGAAAGTCGCCTCGATAACGGGACGGCGTTCGTTCCGAAACCACTCCTGCGAGCCAAGCCCGGGAAGAACTTGGGGTAGTAGCTCGTCCACTCTGTTGAGATATGCGCGCAACCAATTCAGAACAATGCGTGGAGTCGGCAAATATTCTCCTTTTAAATTTTTGTGTAATGTTAACATGATTTCCACTGCCGGCATGAGAAAACTCTCGCCAGCTTCGTAAAAATTCATGTTCTTTAATTTTTCGGGCATCTCGCCTGCGAAAATGCGCTCCACGAACTGCTCCTGGCCTGCAATGATCCCGTTGAGATAATCTCGCGCGAGATCATCGTCGAAATTTCCTTCACCCCATCGGCCCACAGAGACCTCCTTCCTGTGCTGCAAGCGTGGTCTGTAATTCTACGGCTCGGTCGGTTCCGGAAGGACGATATGACTACTCACATGTAAACATAACCGATCGCTTTAAGAATTCGATAGCCAAAAGCCGTCATTTCGGGGCTAACGAGATGGCCAAGATTCTTGTTGAGAAGCCTTCCTCCATTCTTGGCTAGACCGTAATAGTTGATGAGGGCTTGCTCGACGGCATATGCATCAAGGTCGTCGGCAAGCTCTTCCAGCCCGTCAATCTTACCAGCAGGGCTCCCAACCTTCTGCCCCGCCGAGTTAAGGCGCTGCAGCACGGGGTTTGTACCCAACTCCGTTTCAGCAACGCCGACGTAGCCCTTACCCGTTTTGCTGTTGAAGGCCTGGTAAACGGAGGAGTTGTGCGCCCAAACGAAGAACCTCCACAAGGCGCTCCCGACATAATAGGTATGATACTCCTCTATCTCTAGGTTGTAAACAGGTGCGGGTTCCTTCGGCCCGACGATCGCCGCAACCACCGTCTGCTCGCCATCGGCGCCCAGCAGTGCATCTCCCGGCACGATCTGATGGGCGTCGGTCCAACCCCGGCCCACCACCCAGAACGGGTGCTCGGCCGTCGTCCGGATCACCTGGCCACCGACGTGGATCTCCGTCAGCGGCGAATAGTTATGGAACACGTTCAGGACGCGCCGGGCGACGAGAGGCCCCTCGGGGTCATCTTCGTGCCGGGACAACACCAGGTCGCCGACCCGGAAGTCCTCGATCGGCCTGGAGTCGTCGGGGGTCAGCAGCGGCGTGCCGGCGGCGAAGCAACTCTTCATGAATTGACTGACATTCCCCAGGATCCCCAGTCCGTTCAGGGCCATCCCCAGGTAGTTGCTGTCCTGATAGTTGTCGTAGGCATTCCAGCCGTTGCCCACTGCCTGAATCCCGTTGAGGACGCGCAACCCCGTGCCGATGTTCGATGCCTGGGCACATGGATTGGCGAAGCCTAGCCCCAGGTTGATGAACATGCCGAACCCCTGTCCGGCGTTATAGAGTGTCCCCTGTTGATTCCGGGTTGCGATCTCGCCGTACATTCCGTCCCGGGCGCGATTGGTCAACCCGCCCGTGACCTGGTTCGCGATCCCGGCCGCCACCGAATCGAGCGCGTTGATGGCGTTGTCCCACAATGAGGACGGGACGACGGGCGGCCCTAGTTTTGATGGATTCGCCATTCCGGTGTCGGGATTGCTGGCGGAGTCGTAGACTTTTGGTCCGACATTGACGGCGGACAACACGCCGATGCCGATCATCGCGCCGAGGGTGGTCCCCGCGCCTCCCCCTCCGCGGGGGTTGAATGCGGTCTGCATCGGGCCGACGCCCCCGCCTCCCGCCGGCGGGTTGAATGCGGTCTGCATCGGGCCGACGCCCCCGCCTCCCGTCTGCTGTTGCGCCCTCGCCGTCGGTGCGTCCTGCGTCGACGTCGGGTTCTCCGCCGAGCCGCCGTTGAAGATCTCCAGCCGTTGCGCCTCGGCCTCCATCGATCCGTCGCCGGTCCCGCTGTCCTGGCTCGGCGCGATCACGTTTGAGCCGCCGCCGGTGCTGCCGCCCAGGGTGCCGCCGAAGCCGCTACCCGACGACGACGGCCGGAGGAAGCCCGTCTGCGACGGGTGCGACGACCAGGTGGTCATCCCCAACGATGGGTCGGCCTCGTTCGGCTCCTCGAGCACGATCCCCGAGCCGCTCTGCGTCGGCGTGATCTCCGCCCCGTGGAACTCCAGCGGGTGGAGCAGCTCGCCGCCGACCCCCGATACCAGGCCCTGCGCCCCGTCGAACAGACGGTACTCCGAACCCTGGTCGACCGGCCCGTTGGCCGCGAACGTGCCCACCTGGTCCGCCGTCCCCTCGCCGATCGTCGTCGCCGAGCCGACCAGCAGCAATTGCGTCGGCGCCGTCCAGGGATTGCTCTCGCTGCTCGTCTCCGTGCTCGTGGCGGTGTTCGTCAGCGTCGCGGTCGTGGCCGGCGCCCCGGTGACCGAATAGACGAACGTCCTTCAGGATGGGTCGCATCATCCCGTCCCCGGCCATAGAGCGTTTAACGATTCTCTGAAGATCGCCGGACGGAGCCGGCTCCTACAAGAGTCAGGCCAAGGGGGCCGTTGTAGGAGGGGGCTCCGCCCCCCGACCGAATGCAGCCCGAGCGTTCAGCGATCTATTCCGACGATCCCGGCCCCGAGGGACGACATGCAACACCGGTTCCTTTCCGCGGGCGTGTTGCGCGGCAAGTCTGAATTCGCCCCCACGTCATCGAGCAATCCTCTCGAGAGTTGGTTACGATACCTCCCGGCAAACCGGCATCGCTCCGGGCCGCGCGAGCGGCCGCCCGGGCCGCCATGACACCCAGGAGATCGGGTCCGTGTCCTCCTCATCTCGGCCGATAGTGGCGACGCCCAGGCCACGCCGCCAACGCAGGCAATCGATGGCCGTCTGGGTCTGGATCGTCGGCATTTCCCTGGCGGCGCTGATCGCGACCTACATGATGTTCGTCGAGCCGCCGCCGCCCCGTAAGATCGTCATCGCCAGCGGCGGCAAGAACGGGGCCTACTATCGATACGCCCGGGAATACGCGGAGCAATTGCAACGAGACGGACTGTCCGTCGAGGTGCGCGAGACGGCGGGCTCGGTCGAGAACCTGCGCCTGCTGGGGCAGGCGGACTCGGGCGTGTCGCTGGCCATCATCCAGAGCGGCGTGGCCGGCCCCGAGTCGTTGCGACAGTTCGATGCCCTGGGCAGCCTTTACCGCGAACCCTTGTGGGTCTTCTACCGCGGCGACAAGCCGCTCGATCGGCTCGGCCAGTTCGCGGGCAAGCGCATCGGCGTCGGGCCGGCGGGCAGCGGCACCCATGCCATCGCCATGCAGTTGCTCGCCGCCAACGGCCTGATCGAACCCCAGAGCGAATCCGAATCCTCCAAGGAGAAGCCGCGGGTCGAGCTGGTCCGGGAGGATGTCGCCTCGGCCGCCTCGGCCTTGCAGGAGGGGAGGTTGGATGCCGCGTTCTTCGTCGCCGCCTTCGAGGCCGATTACATCGGGCGCCTGCTGAACGATGGACGCGTGAAGCTGCTGGACTTCGACCAGCACGAGGCCTATCATCGCCGATTCCGGTTCCTGTCCCCGGTCACCGTGCCGGCGGGGATCGTGGACCTGGGCCGGAACATCCCGGCACGGGACATCGACCTGATGGCGCCGACGGCCATGCTGGTCGTCCGCAAGGATTTCCACCCCGCCCTGGTCCCGCTCCTGCTCGAGACCGCCACGCGGATCCACGGCAACGGGGACGCGCTCTCCAACCCCGGCGATTTCCCCTCCGAATCGTATTGCGACTTCGCCGTCAGCGAGGACGCGAAGCACTATTACAAGTCCGGCCAGCCCGTGTTGCAGCGGCTACTCCCATTCTGGCTGGCCTCGCTGGTCGATCGGGCCAAGGTGATGCTCATCCCGGTGGTCATGCTGATGATGCCGCTGGTCCGGGCGGCCCCGCCGCTGATGAAATGGCGGACCCGGCGCAAGATCTACCTCTGGTATTCCGACCTGCGCGAGATCGACCAGAGGCTGGTCACCGGGCTGTCGGGCCCCGAACTGGACCAGGAACTCGCGCGAATCGACGACATCGAGCAGCAGGTGGCCCACGTGGATGTCCCGCTGAGTTACATGGAAGAGTTCTACCATCTCCGCCTGCACCTCGGGATGTTGAAGCAGCATCTCATCGAAGTGCGGGCGCGGAGCGAGCCGATGGTCGTCGCCGCCAAGCCCTGAAAGGACGATTGAGTTTTGTCGCATCCTTGCTTATTTTTGTGTGGGCCATCCGGTCGAAACACCGGCCCCTTCAACCGATGGCGACCGGGCAACTGCCCCTGGGGACCCGGGCCACTCCCGGCACGCGATCCGGGACGGAGTAGCGGTTCGCGGCGACGCCGAGACTCTACCTGGGCGGACGTGACGCCCGGGCGGCCCTGGGATTGGGCTCGCGCATTGGGGATGGATTGATGTTGGTGGACGTTACGGACCAGGCGGGCGGTGGTGAGGGCGATCTCAGGGTATCCTCCGAAACCGGTCGGCGGCGGCCGGCCTTGCCCACGGACGTGGTCTGGCTCTGGGGGGTCCCCTTCGCCTCGCTGACCCTGGTCGGGACGACGACCGCGATCGCCGAGCTGGTGGAGACGGGCAGTCCGAGCCTGATCATCACGGCCAACACGCACTACGTCATGATCACCGAAGAGCATCCCGACCTCCGCGAGATCAACGCCGCCGCGGCCCTGATCCTGGCCGACGGTGCACCGGTGGTCTGGGCCTCCCGATGGGCCGGGACGCCCCTGCCCGAGCGCGTGGCCGGCTCCGACCTGATCTTCGAGCTGAGCCGGATGGCGGCCGCCCGGGGGTATCGCCTGTTCTTCCTGGGGGGATCCGAAGGGGTCGCCGATGAGGCGGCGCGACGGCTTGCCGCGCGCTACCCGGGCCTCCAGGTCGTCGGCACGGAGTGCCCGCCGTTCCGCGAACCGACCCCGGAGGAGGAAGCGGCCCTCGTCGATCGCATCCGGGCCGCCCGGCCCGACATCCTCCTGGTCGCGTTCGGGCAGCCCAAGGGGGAGCGCTGGATCTTCCGCAACCTCCAGCGACTCGAAGTGCCGGTCTGCATTCAAGTCGGGGCTTCGCTGGACTTCGCCGCGGCGCGGATCCGGAGGGCTCCTCGCTGGATGCAGAAGATCGGCCTGGAATGGGCGTTCCGCCTGGGGCTGGAGCCGAGGCGGCTCTTCCGTCGATATGCCCGCAACGGCTGGTTCCTCGTCCGGAGTGCGGCCAAGCTGCGCCAAACCCCGGCCGCGGGTCCGCGATGATCTCCGTTCAAGATCAATCCTGTGCATCTTGGGACGGAATCCGCGACGGGAACTTTGTCGCGGCATCAGCCGTCGAGCTGGGAAAGGCCGAGGAGTTGCTTGAGGGAATCGCGGGCAGAGAGCAGGTCTCGGGCATCCCCGTTCAGCGTCTGCCGCTGGCGGATCAGCTCGATGTCATGGGCATTGACGCGGCCAGCCGCCCGGATGAGTGACTCGTAGCCGGATTGCAGGGCGTAGCTGGTATGCAGGGCGCGCGTGTCGGCGGTGCCGGGGGCCTGGGTCCGCAGCCTGTGGTGAAACTCGACCTCGAGCAAGAAAAGCCTTTCCAGTGGCGGCATGTCGGTCGACTCCGTTGTGTTCTAATGGACACAATGCAATTGTGACCACTATAAGCAGCGGGGACCGATCAGGGAAGGGGGCAAGCTGCGACCAGGGCCGGTCTTCGATCCGTGTAGCCCTGGCCGGTGCCGCCAACGCGCGGCCTCGCGCTCGACCTCGGCGCCGGCCGCCGCGGCCGGTTGCCGCTCGAAGTCGATGCTGATGGGGAACGGCCGGACGCGGGTCGCGTGGCCGCCGCGCTGGACCTCGGAGATCTCGCGGTCGGTCCGCGCCTCGAGGTTCCGGTCCACCGTCTCCAGGAAGTTCTGGCAGTGGTAGCTCAGGTGGAACCCCAGCAGGTCGTTGCCGAGCAACCCGTCGAGCAGCTTCGGGCGAGTGAAGACGATGTGGCAGAGGGGCCACAGCCCGCTATTGGCCAGGCCGTGGTAATAGCGTTCCTCCTGCTCCTTTGGTTCGCATCCCGGGCGAAATGTTGTATTGGGTTAGCTGGAGGGAGCGGCGGCGTGTCACAGCCTGGGCGCCGCACCTGATACCGCGATGTGGCCGCCGGGATCGCTCCGTCAGCGCCGGTTTTGAGAGAGCCTCACGACGCGATTGGCACCCTTCGATCCGGCCAGTCACCCGATGGCGTGATCTTCTTGAACAGAAGGTTTGCCTGCGGGCCAATCCCAGCACCTGCAATGCAACGCGATGGAAAGGATGATGATCCCAATGCCGAAGCCGATCAAGTCGTTCCGAGATATCGCCACCGCGCTCCGCGGGTCGGCGTTCCGCCGCGTTGGTTACGACGGCCGTACCAAGATGCTCCGCGCGATCCCCACGTGGGGCGGTCGACGTCGGGCCACCCCGCGGCCCGCCGCGGCATTCGGGCCTTCCGCCCCCTCATCGTCGTCGGACCAATAATCACCGAGTCGCTCGACCGGGGCGTGGAACCTTTGTCGAGCCGCCTCGCCTCCTGCCGCGATTCCTAAAATGGCCGCTGAATTCACTCGATCCGCGAATCACTCGATCCACTCCGCCACCCTCGCCGACGTCCTGGAGCGGGTGCTGGATAAAGGCCTCGTGATCGCCGGCGACGTCAAGATCAAGCTGCTTGATATCGAGCTTCTGACGATTCAGATCCGGCTCGTGGTGGCGTCCGTCGACAAAGCCCGCGAGATGGGCCTCGACTGGTGGACGACCAACCCCGACTTTCAGTCGAAGCCCTCGGCGCGAAAACACGAGGCTGAATCGATCGCCCTTAAGGACCGAATCTTGCAGCTCGAAGCACGGCTCGCTTCGTCCATGGCGAGCGCGTCGGAAACACTCGGCCAGGCTCGAACCACTGATCGAGGGGCGCTCAACCCGGCTTGAAAGCTTGCGTGAGCGCCGTCGGCCGCGATGAGCGCCGGAAAAAAACAAGGACTCTAGGATTTAAGAACCATGTGCTCAGAGTGTCGGTCGACTTCGACCGTTCCCGCTACCTGCCCGGGTTGCCGGCACGAAGGCCCAGCTTACGTGGACTTGCTGGGCAAGTTCTGTCAATGTAAGATATGTGGGCATGACTTTTTGATGCCCAGGCACGTCAGGATGCGGTGTCCCGGCTGTGGAGTGTATCTGCGCGTGCCGGGGGCGGTAATCAACCACGACGTCTGCTGCAAGTTCTGCAAAGAGGTGTTCCGGGCCGCCCCAGCACTGGCCTCGACCCGCGAAACGACCGCCGCGGCCCCGGCTGGCGAGGCTGCTTCCCTCGCACCACCAGGTGATCCGGCTGCCCCGACTCCAAACCCTGGGAACGGCCGTCCTCTCGGCGCCCCGCTCGTACGCGAGCGCCTCGAATCGCAAACCCGACTCGAGGAACCCGCGGCGATTTCACTTGAGCCCCCCCCACCGAGTGCAGGCCAGGATGAGCCAGAATTCGAGGCGAAACTCGAGACCGTTCGGGCCGAATTCCACCGGCTGGAACGAGAGAATCAAGAGGCGACGGCGCGGCTCCTCTCGCTCGAGCGGGCCTTGGCCGGCGTCGTGGGCGAGCAGTCGGAGATCCAGGCGGCATTGCGTCGATCTCAGACCGAGCGCCGGACCCTTATCAGTCAGGGGCTCGAGGAAATTGAGCGGATTCGGGCCCAGATAGGCCGGCCCGAGGGACCTTCGGAGACCGCTGCGCTGGAACAAACCGGGCAAGTTCCACCGGCACATCCGCCCAATCAATACCTGAAGCCGGCCCTCGGCGTGATTGGGCCGCGTCCCAACGGACACGGACGGGTCTTGACCACCAAGCCTCCACAGGCGCGCAGGGGCCCGCACCGCTCGCCCTCCGGCGCCGGCCGAAACGGCGGCCACCTCCGCGAGTCGATCAATCGGCTCTCGAACTGCGAACGGCTTGCCGATGGACTGATCACCCAGTTGAATACGACCCGGCGGGAGAAGGAATGCGATCGGTTCGCGTTTGAAAGGATACTCGGGAGGCTCCAGGACGAGCTCGCCGCCGTGAAGGAACATTTCGCGACGGACCAGGTCGGCCCGAAACCATCAACCGAGTGCGGTGCCAGCTCAGGAGAGGATCGCGAGACGATCCTCAGCGCTGCCGCCAGTACCGTGGATTCTTTGATATGAACGGTGTTGTACAGTGTCCCAACCCGGCGTGCGGCCATTCTTCACGCTTGAGCACCGACCCGCCTGGTCGCGTGTTCCGGTGTCCGCGTTGCCAATCGAAGCTGAGAGGCGGGATGGAACGGCGGGAGGATTCTCCGGGTCCG
Source organism: Isosphaeraceae bacterium (assembly GCA_052148775.1). GTDB lineage: Bacteria > Planctomycetota > Planctomycetia > Isosphaerales > Isosphaeraceae > CAVZRC01. The sequence continues at coordinate 42,305 of JBKQHM010000056.1, forward strand.
AGAAATCCGGTCGGGTCTTCTCGAGAACGGGCGCTGTCGAGGGCATGGTCCAACGCCGCGCGGGCGCAGTATCCGGACTGGAGCGATTCAAATAATCGCCACGCCGTGGCGTTTGGCTATCACGGCGGCCGGCTCGCCGCGACCGCGTCGGCCACACACACGCGCCGCTTGGAGTTGGCGTTGGATTCCGACAGCGGCCTCCAAGACTGGCCCGACCCGTTCTCCAGCGATGCGACGTCCGCAGTGGATGGTGACGGCGACTCCTCAACGCAACTCCGCATGAGTTTTCAGGTCGGCTCCAGCGTCGCGACTCGGCTGGGAGGGTACGAGGTACAGGGCGTCCTCGGCGAAGGTCGATACGCCCGGGTTTACCGCGGTTACGACCCCATCCTGGAACGCGCCGTGGCACTCAAAGTACATCGCCCGGGCGTGCGGCCCTTCGACGAGATGAAGGAACGGTCCCTCGGCGAAGCGCGGGCTTTGGCCCGGGTCCGGCACCCGGCGATCGTCCCGGTTTACGAGCTGGGCCGCGACAATGATCAGTGCTTCATCGTCATGGCGCTGATCGAGGGCCACAGCCTGGCCGAGCAGAACCGCCGAGGTTCCCAATCGATCGACTTCCGCCGCGCCGCGGAAATCATCGCCGACCTCGCCGAGGCCGTGGACCACGCCCACGGCCAGGGGATTCTCCACCGCGACATCAAGCCCGCCAATATTCTCGTCGACAAGTCTGGAAGCGTCTATCTGACCGACTTCGGCCTTGCCTACCGGCCGGACTCGAGAGAACTCGCCGCGCCTCCGGGGACGCTGATCGGCACGCCGGCTTACACCGCGCCCGAGTGCGCCTCGGGAGCCCCTTCCCGGGGTCTGCCGGCCAGCGATCAGTACAGCCTCGGTGTGGTCTTCTATGAGCTGCTCTGTGGCCGGACTCCGTTTTCCGGCCCGCCGCTTTATGTGCTCTACCAGGCGATGAGCCAAGCTCCTCCCTCGCCCCAATCCGTCAATCCCGCAGTTCCGGCCCCCCTAGCGGCCGCCTGCTTGAAAATGCTGGCCGGCATGCCGAAGGCACGCTTCGCATCATGCGCGGAACTGGCGGAAGTCCTCAGGCGCTGGCTCCGGGCCTAGTGGCGTTGGTCACAATAACTGCAAGAAATTCATGGAGCATGGTCGGCGAACCATCGCCTCATTTTCTGGTTGGTCCAGGTCCACTCGAACGGATGGGCGTAGCGACGGTTATACTCCGGCCACGACAACATCACATGATCGATCAAAGCCTCGCGGCTCTTCCACGACCCGCGCTTCAGGTAGCGGAGGCTGAAGGCGTAGTTGAGCAACTCCGCCTGGTCCAACCAAGAGGCACGGGCCGGCGTCAATCGGGGTCGCCACCAACCGTGGCTGGCGGCGAGATAATCCTTCGTGATCTGGCCCGTATGGCTCGGACCGCCGTCATGGACCAGATAGATCCCCCGAAGCCGGCGGTGGTTCCTTCGGAACTGCTCCAAGGCCGGGACATAGTGATCGGAATCATTGGCCTCCAAACACGACGCCTCCATCTCCCCGCTATGGACGATCAGGAAATTCAGGATGTTGATCGTGCCATGCCGGATATAGTCGAACTCCTGATGCTCGATCGAGCCGGGGATGGCGCGACGGATCGGGACCCGCTCCAGAACTTGGTGATTGGGGATCTCATCGGCACAGACGACCCAGATCCCTCGCCGGGCCAGCCGGTCGGCGTTGCCGTAGCACCAGAGCACCTTCTCGGCTCGCTCCTTGAAGCGTGCATCAAGACGAGTGGTCCGCCAGTAGCGCGTGCGATGAGGCTGAAGGTCGACGTCATCGAGAATCCTGCCGACTGTGCGGGGGCTGATGGTTGGCACGATCCCGTCGGCGACGGCTTGGTCGGCCAGATCCTTACGGGACCAGTGGGTGATGTGCAGCCCTCGGGCCAACGGCTCCAAGCAAGCCAAGGCGACAATTTGGGCGCGCTGGAGGGGGGGAAATCGAGGCGTTTCGCCCCGATCGCTTGCCGCGCCCATCGGCGAGCAGCCCCGCCAAGCCGTCGCATCGATAACGCTGGCAGGCCCTCCAGACCGTGGTCTCTTCGCATTGCATCTGGCCGGCGATGGCCTCGGTCCGTTGGCCAGCCGCGATCGCCAAGATGATCCGCGCCCGCTGCACCTGGAACCAGGGGGAGGTTTGACTGTGAGCGAGTTGTAGGAGGATCGGGTGATCATGCGGTCGGATCGTTAAGGGATCGGGTTTTCGACCACGCATGGCAGGAGAACTCCAGGAAATTGGGGAGACTCACTGCCAGCTTACAATCTCTTTGAATTTCTTGCAGTTATTGTGTCCAACGACACTAGCTCGTGCCTCGGGCCGGCGGAAGGGGCCGCTCGGGGCCCTTCCCGGCAGAATTCCGAAACATCGGAGAATTTTTATGCAACTGGAAAGCCCGTCTTGCTGATCGTTCTGGGTGAGTGGCCGAGGAATTCCGCGTGCTCGGGTTGAGCGGGCGGGCCTCGGGTCGATCACCTGGAGCAGCACGACGATGAGACGAATCGGGAGTTCCCTGATCCCCGACTGGTTCACGGCGCACGACGCCTGGATTCTCGCGCGATTGTGGACCGGGATGGCCAAGCCGTCCGACCTGTCCGACGCCTCGGCCGACTTCCGGCCGATCGCAACGCGGATGCTCGCGGCCCCGGTGGCGAATCGCCAGGCGATCGCCGAGGAATGGCTCCGCGGCTGTGCCGACGCCGAGGCGATCCGCCTCGCCGTGATCGAGTCCGACCCGTCGCGGCCGATGCCGGCGAAGGGGCCGGCGGTCCGCGGCAAGGCCCGCAAGGCCCGCGCCTCGGACATCAAGCCGCAGTCGGTGGAATGGCTCTGGCGGCGGCGGGTCCCGCTGGGGATGCTCACCATGTTCGCCGGCGATCCCAAGCTGGGGAAATCGTATGTCACGCTGACCCTGGCCGCCGCCGTCTCCCAAGGAGCGCCGATGCCCGACGGCGACGTACCCGACGGGCCGGCCAGCGTCCTGATCATGAGCGCCGAGGACGACCCGTCGCGGACGATCGTCCCCCGGCTCATCGCCGCCGGCGCCGACCTGTCGAAGGTCCACATCCTCGGCTCGATCGAGCGGGGCAACGGCGTCGAATGGTCGCCGAGCCTCAATACCGACCTCCAGGCCATCGAGGAGGCCGCCGCCGAGCTCGGCGATTGCCGGCTGATCCTCATCGACCCGATCAGCGCCTACCTCGGCGGGGTCGATGACTATCGCAACGCCGAGCTGCGCCAGCTCCTGGCGCCGCTTGGCGACGTCGCCGCGCGGCTGCGATCGGCGGTCGTCCTGGTCAGCCACCTGAGCAAGGGGGGCGGGGCCAACGGCAAGCACCGGGTGATGGGCTCGATCGCGTATGTCGGCGTCTGCCGCGCCAACGCGATCTTCGTCCGCGACCCGACCGACGCGGCCGGCCGTCGGGTCCTGCTCTGCGACAACGGCGGCAACCTCGCCCCGCCGGCGCCCACGCTGGCCTACACCATCGAGGAGCTGCTCCTGGGCCCCGCCGTCGTCTTCCACCCCGAGCCGGTCCCGATCACGACCGAGCAGGCCCTCGGCGACGAGGTCCAGCACGCCGTCGATCGCCACCAGGCCCCCGAGCGCCGCGAAGCCGAGATCTGGCTCAAGGAGATCCTCGCCGCCGGGCCGATGCCGGCCAGGGAGGTCGAGGAGGCCGCGAAGCGATGCGGGATCGCCGGGATCACCCTCAAACGTGCCAAGCTCAGCATCGGCGTCGTCGTCACCCGATCCGGTTTCGGCAAGGGTGCCGTCTACTCCTGGGCCCTGCCGGTCGGTTCTCCGGAGAAGCCCCAAACCCCATAGTGGCTCACGAATCCCCCATGGCAGGCCGCTCCCACGGGTGATCCACCATGGGGAGGGGTGATCCAGCATGGCGACTACAACCATATAATAGTAATTAATATATATATTATAGGACAAGAGCAATGCAACGTGAGAGTGGCACGAATCCCCATGGTGGATCACCCGACTTCATGGTGGATCACCTCCCGGGAGTGGGCGGCCATGCCTCGCATGATCGAGCATGGCGGGGCCGCGGCCGCGATCGTCGCGACCGGATCGACTGGCCGTCACTCAAGGGGCGGATCGAGCTGAGGGAGGTGGCTCGCGATCTGCTGGGCGAGCCGCCGAAGGTGGGCGGATCGGGGCGGGAATGGTGGGTGTGCCCGTTCCACCCCGACCGCAACCCGTCGTTCTGCGTGACGCCGGGCTTCTCGTGGTGGCGATGCTTCGGCTGCGACGCGCGGGGCGATGCCGCCACGCTGGTGATGAAGCTCGAAGGGGTCGCGTTCCCCGAGGCGGTCCGCCGGCTGGCCTCGCGGGTGGCGGGGGGGATCTCATCGCCCCCACGCCGACCGACGCCGGCCGCCGCACCCCCGAGGCCCCGCGCCTCGCCGACGGGCTTGCCGATCGCGGAGGCCATGGCGATGGTCGAGGCGTCGCGCGAGCGGCTCTGGTCGCCGGAGGGGCACGAGCCGCTCCGATGGCTGCGACTCCGCGGCCTGACCGACGCGACGATCCGCGACGCCGGGCTGGGCTGGACGCCGGGCGTGATGATCCCGAGCCGGGGCGACGATCCGCGATCCTTCCTCGCCCGCGGGATCGCGATCCCCTGGCTCGACGGCGAACGGCTGGCGCTGGTGAAGGTCCGCCAGACGATGGGCCGGCAGCCGAAGTACGTCGAGGCCTTCCGCGACCGGCCGAGGGTCTATCCCTCGCTCTCGATGGTCCGGGCCGGGGCGCCGCTGATCCTCGTCGAGGGCGAGTTCGACGCCCTGCTACTGGGCCAGGAGCTGGCCGGGCTGGCGGCGGTCGTGACGTCGGGATCGGCGTCGAGCGCCCACGATGGCCTGGCCTGGGATCTCTGCGGAGCCGCGCCGATCTTCGCCGCCCACGACGCCGACGAAGCGGGCGACCGCGCCGCGTCGCGATGGCCGTCGCGGACGATCCGGGTCCGGCCCCCGGCGCCGGACAAGGACTGGACCGAAGCCGCGCAATCCGGCGTGGATCTCCGCCGATGGTGGAGCGACCGGATCGGCGCTGAACCCGCAACTCATCCCGGAGAAATCTCATCATGACCACACATCGCAATAGCTGGAAGCGTCGCGAGCGTGACGCGGCCGGCGTGTTCGGAGCACGTCGGCAGGTGCTGTCGGGCTCGTCCGGGCGGGACGACGCGACGACCAGCGACTCGACGCACCCGCGGCTGTACATCGAGACGAAGCTGAGGGCCTGGTCGGCGGTCCGCACGCTGTGGGAGCGGACGCAGACCTCGGCGCATCGCGAGCGGAAAAGGCCCGTGCTGATGCTCTACACCAAGGGGAGGCGCGGGGCGCTGGTCGTCGTCCACCAGGACGACCTGGAGGCCGTCGCCGCCGAGCTGGCGAACGCCCCGGGGCAAGCCCCCGAGCCCTCGCCGTGGCTCCAGGAGGCCGAGCCGTTCCCCCCGGGGTGAGCATACCTAGAGCGCTTTCCGCTTGTCGTGCGCACGCGCCGGACGCTGGCGGGAATTCACCCTCCCTGGCCCCCCCTACGTAAGGGGGGGAAGAGGCGCACTCCAAAATCCCCCCCTTACGAAGGGGGGGCCAGGGAGGGTTCTGCGGGCGTGGCCAATGCAATCGTAAAGCGCTCTAGGCTCGCCACGATGTTGTGGCGAGTCGATCTTGTGGCGAGGTCTGCCACCGCGCCGACCGAAGGTCTCCCGCCGAGGAAGGCGTCGGAGACCTTCGGTCCCGCCGACCGCAGTCGTCTGGAGACCCGCGCCGGACGCGTCGCCCCTGACCGACATCCTTCGCTTTGGAGTAAGATATCCTCGTGGCCCGGATGAGTCTCAACACGGGGCTCCGGCGCCACGTCGTCGAGATCACCATGGACACCCCCGACGCCACCAACCGCGACCTGCTCATCGGCCTGCTCGCGCTCCAGAACGGCCTGGTCGAGCAGGACGCCCTCATCCGCGCCTTCCGCGCCTGGACCCGCGACAAGTCGCGGCCGATCGCCGAGGTCCTGGCCGCGCAAGGCGACATCGACGCCGACGATCGCGCCGTGCTCGAGGCGCTCGCGGTCAAGCACCTCCGCCGGCACGGCGACGACGCCGAGAGGAGCCTCGCCGCGATCAGGACCGACCGGTCCCTCCGCGACGAGCTGGCGAAACTCGGCGACCCGGCCATCGATGCCACGATCGGCCACATCGGCGGCTCGGGCGCCACCGAGAACGACCCCGAGCGGACCGGCTCCTACGCCTCGGGGGCCGCCCCGGGCGACGGCCATCGATTCCGCGTGCTCAGGCCCCACGCACGCGGCGGCCTCGGCGCCGTCTTCGTCGCCCTCGACGCCGAGCTCAACCGCGAGGTCGCCCTCAAGCAGATCCTCGACCACCACGCCGACGACCCGACCAGCCGCACCCGCTTCGTCCTCGAGGCCGAGATCACCGGCGGACTGGAACACCCCGGTATCGTCCCCGTCTACGGGCTGGGCAACTACGGCGACGGCCGCCCCTACTACGCCATGCGGTTCGTCCGCGGCGACAGCCTCAAGGAGACCATCGCCGCCTTCCACGCCGACGAGTCGCTCAAGAAGGACCCCGGCCGGCGATCGCTGGAGCTGCGCAAGCTCCTGCGGCGGTTCGTCGACGTCTGCAACGCCATCGACTACGCCCACACTCGCGGTATCCTGCACCGCGATATCAAGCCGGCCAACGTCATCGTCGGCAAGCACGGCGAGACCCTGGTTGTCGACTGGGGACTGGCCAAGGCCCTGGGCAAGGCCGAGCCCGGCGCCGGCTCCGACGAGCGGACCCTCATGCCCAGCTCGGCCAGCGGATCGGCCGAGACCCTGCCCGGCTCGGCCATGGGCACGCCGGCCTACATGAGCCCCGAGCAGGCCGCCGGTGACCTCGGCCGGCTCGGGCCGCGATCGGACGTCCACAGCCTGGGCGCGACGCTCTATTGCCTGCTGACCGGCAAGCCGGCGTTCGAGCAGGACGACATCGGGGCCATCCTGCGGGCCGTCGGCAAGGGGGACTTCCCGCCGCCGCGGAAGCTCGACGCGACGATCGACCCGGCGCTGGAGGCGGTCTGCCTGAAGGCGATGGCGTTGAGTCCCGAGGACCGCTACGCGACGGCCCGGGCGCTGGCCGACGACGTCGAGCGATGGGCGGCCGACGAGCCGGTGACCGCCTGGCGCGAGCCCTGGTCGCGGCGGTTCCGGCGATGGGCGCGCCGTAACCGCACGGCGGTCTCGGTGGCGGCGGCGGCCGTCCTGATGGCGGTGGTCGGCCTGTCGGCCGTCCTAGTGGTCCAGGCGCGGGCCAACGAGTCGCTGAAGCTCGCCAACGCGCGCCACGAGGAATCCAACCGGCGCGAGGTCAAGGCCAACGCCGACCTGAAGTCGGCCAACGAGCGGGAGCGGGCCCGGTTCGCGCTGGCCCAGGAGGCGATCCGGACCTATTACACCGGCGTGAGCGAGGACCTGCTCCTGAAGGAGAAGGAGTTCGGCTCGCTTCGCACCAAGCTCCTGCGCGGGGCCCGCGAATTCTACCGGAGGCTCGAAGGGCTGCTTGAGGGCCAGGACGACCGCGAGTCGCGGCTGGCCCTGGGCCGGGCCTATCACGACCTGGGCGACCTCACCGGGGCGATCGGCTCGCAAGAGGACGCGATGGCGGCCCATCGCCGGGGCCTGGACCTCCTCGACGCGATGGTCCTCGACGCGCCCGACGACGCCCAGGCGCGGTACGAGCTGGCGCGGGCCTCGCGCGAGATCGGGTCATTGCTCGGGGCCACCGGCCGGACCGACGAGGCGATGGCGGCCTTCGACCGCGCCCGGACGACCCTCCGGTCGCTGGTCGAATCGGGGCCGGCCGACGACCGGGTCCGGGGCGAGCTCGCCATGGCCGAACAACGGTATGGGTCCTATGCGTCGGGAGCGGGGCGACCCGGCGAGGAGCTGGCATCCTACCGGCGGGCGCGGGACATCCTCGAATCGCTGGTCGCGGCCAATTCCTCCGACGAGCGCGCCCGGCTCGAGCTCGCCGCGACGTGCAACAACATCGGACTCATGCTGTCGCGGGCCGGCCGGGGCGGCGAGGCGGACGCCGCCTTCGACCGAGCCCGCGAGCTCTGCGAGGCGCTGGTCGCGTCCGACCCGGCCGAGCCGAGGTTCGCCCACGAGCTGGCGCGGACCCTGGGGAACTGGTCGGCCTCGCGCTCCGGCGGGTCCCGGATACTCGGGGGCCTGGCGACCCTCGACCGGGCCCGGAAGGCCCTCGAGGCGGCGGCCGAGGACAGCCCGTCCAACCTGATCCTCCAGGCGGACCTGGCGTGGATCGGCACGCTGATCGGGCGTTACCACTCCGATGCCGGGCGGGACATCGAGGCGGTGTCGGCCTTCGAGCGGGCGCTGGCGGCCCGCGAGAAGCTGGCCAGGGCCAGACCCACCGCCACTCGCCACGTCGAGCAGATGGTCCAGCTCCACTATTACCTCGCCGAGATCCACGAGCACGCCGGCCGATCGGCCGCGGCGCGCGCGTCGTACGAGAGTGCCATCTCGATCGGCGAGCGGGGCATCCGCACCTTCCCGTCAGACCTGGCCCTGTACGAGCAGCTCGCCTATCCCTTCGAAGGCTGGGTCCGGTTCCTGGCCGCCCACGGCGAGGCCGCCGAGGCCCGATCGGCCCGCGAGCGGATGCGGGCGGTCGTCGATACGCTCGTCGAGGCCGGCGCCTCGGCCGTCCCCCCGAGCCGTCGCGCCGGCTTCCTCCGACGGCTCGGGACGGCGTTGGGGGCGACCGGCCGGGCCGAGGAAGCGGTCGCCCATTACCGGCGATCCCTCGCCATGCTCGAGACGGAGGAGCGGCCGACGCCGGTGGACCTCTATGACATGGCCTGCTGCCGATCGCTGATCGCCGGCGCCGCGACGGCCGCCGGATCGGGCCTGACCGCCGCCGAGGGCCGGCTCGAGGCCGAGCGGGCCGTCGCGGGCGTCCGCCGTGCCCTCGACGCCGGCTATCCCAACCTCGGGTGGATTCGCAAGGACCCCGACCTCGACCCGATCCGATCCCGGCCCGACTTCCAGCTCCTGATGATGGACCGGGAATTCCCGGACGATCCGCTCGCGCCGGGCGACTAATCGATCACCCCATCGGAGCCATGCCGGACCACCCACCCCGGGCCGATCGGCGCGAACCCGCTCGCGGCGGCGGCCCGGTTCGAGAATTCAAGCCGCAGCTCCGGACGCTCGCGGCCGGCCCCCGCGTCGGCGAGGACGATGACCTGCCAGAGACCCCGGCCGTCGCGAAAGAGCACGTCGCAGGCCCCATGATACACCGACTCCCCCACGGGCATCGTGAAGGCGAAGTCGTACCGCACCGAGCCCGGGTCCGCCTCACGCAGGGCCCGGAACGCGGGGACGTCCCACAGGGCCTCCATCCGCCGCATGGCCTCGACCATCAAGCTCGGATTCGCCGCCGGGACCTGCCGCTCCGACGCCCGGCCGGCGATCGCATCGAAGGCATCACCCCGACGCCAGCCGGGGTCGCGCAGCATCGCGCGGACCAGCCCATCCAGCCGGGCGGCGCGCGGCGATAGGCCCGCGGCCGGGTCGAGGTCGAGGTATCGCGGGACCGGCACGCGACGCGACGAGGCCACGCGCTCCGTCGGCGCCGCCCGCGCGATCGCCTGCTCGATCGCCCCGATCGACGAGCCGGACGACGTCGCGGCGCGCTCGCCGCGCGGCTCGGGAGGCTCCATCAGCCGGACCGCAACCGACGACGCCCCCGACGCGACCCGGCACGCGCCGGTCGATCGGTCGAACCGCTCGTCCAGCAGCCGCATCGCGGGCGACGTGGACCGCACCGGCTCGTCAGGGCCGAGGCCCGCCGAGAGAATCAAGGCGTCGCGGGCCCGGGTCGTCGCGACGTAGAACAGCCGCAGCGACTCCTGCTCGTCGTCGGCCTTTTCGAGCGTCAAGTAAGCCTGCCAGGCGAAGCCGGCCGCCTCCGCATCGCCCGACGCCTCGCCCGAGCCGGGCGGCGGCTGCGGCGGTCGCACGACCAGGCCGAGGTCGGGATGGAACGCCACCAGGGGGCTCCGGCCGCTCGACGCGCGGGCCAGGTCCGGCAGCACCACGATGGGGAACTCCAGCCCCTTCGCCTGGTGGATCGACATCAACCGAATGCTGGCGCCCGATTCGTCGGTCGTCGCCGCCTGCTCCTCGCGCGGCTCGTTCTCCAGGTCGGCCCGCAGCCGGGCGACGAACTCGGCCAGCGTGAAGCCGCCCTGCCGGTCGAAGTCGCGCGCCAGCCGGACGATCTTCCGCGCGTTGGCCAGCTTGCGATCGCCGAGGAACTCGCAGACCACCGCCGCCTCGAACCCGGACTCGTCCAGCACCCGCGCCACCAATCGCGCCATCGGCACGTGATCCTTGGCCGATCGCCATCGCGAGAGCAGATCGAGCGCCCGCGTCGCGCGTTGACGGTCCCTCGGCGAGAGCCCCTCGATCTAGTCGAGGCGGTGGATGCCGGCGGTCAGGCCGCCGTCCTCGAACGACGTCGCCAGCCAGAACAGCCCCTCGTCGCTGACGCCGAAAAAAGGGCTCCGCAGCGCGCCGGCCATCGCGATCTCGTCGAACGGGTCTTCGACCACCGAGAGCAGGTTGATCACGTCGTGGATCTCCTGCTGAGCGTAAAAGGCCGAGCCGCCGATCGTGTGGTAGTCAAACCCCTCATCGGCCAGGGCCGACTCATACGGCCAGAGGTCGGTCATGGCGCGGAACAGGAGCGCGACGTCGCCGGGGTGGGCCGGCCGGTTCGCGTCGATCGCCCGATCGAAGACCGGCCAGCCGGCGTCGAGCCGCTCGCGCAACCGACGCGCCAGGCATCGGGCCTCGAGCATCCGCCGATCGTGGGCCGACCGCTTCGATCCGGAATCCGCCTCGGCCTCGGCCTCCGGCTCGGGCGGCGCCGGCCAGAGGAACTCGACCGTCGGCTGGCCCGTGTCCTCGCGACGGATCGGCAGGAGGTGATGGCCGTCCTCGTCGTCGCCGAAGGCGTCGCCGAACAACGCGTTGACGAAGTCGATGACGCCGGGGACGCTGCGAAAGTTCTCGGTGAGGCTGAGCCGGCCCGGCGCGGGGAACTCGGATCGCCAGTCGCGGAAGATCGACGGCTCGGCGCCTCGGAACCGGTAGATCGACTGCTTGACGTCGCCGACGAGGAACAGCCGGCCCGAGAGGAACTCCGAGCCGCTGAGCAGGCGGAGGATCTCGCCCTGGACCGCGTCGGTGTCCTGGAACTCATCGACGAGCACGAACTCGACCGACGGGGCGCCCGAGTCGGACTCGGGGTCGGGGAGCACGGCCTCGGGGTGGTCGCGGAGGAGGTCGCGGGCCATGACGATCAGGTCGTCGAAGTCGAGCCCGCGGCGTCGATGCTTGAGCTGCTGGTGCTCGCGACGGACGACCATCGCCAGCCGGGCGAACCGCAGGCTCTGCTCGGCGGCGGCGAGCACGGCCGCGTCGTCCCAGGCCATCGCCGGCTTGACCCGCTTGTTGATGTCGTCGCGGAGCGCGGCGATCGCGTCCTTGACGGACTCGTAGACGTCCTCCGACGGCCAGGACCCTTTACGCGGCAGGTCGTTCACGCGGAGCAGCTCGACGAGGCCGTCGAGTTGCGCGGCGGAGCAGGGGGCCTCGCCCGCGTCGAAGTCTCGCAGGGCGTCGAGCAAGGCCAGGCGGCGCTCGTGGATCTTGGGATGGGTCGTGTCGAGGGCTTCGAGCACCCGCCCGCAATGCCGGACGACTGGCCGGACACGGTCCCGGACGGCCGGCCAGAGCCGTTGGGCGTACTGAGCGCGCCAATGATCGACGATGGCCTCGGGATCGAGCCGGCTCCACTCGTCGAGGCCAGAGGCCCCGCGCACCGAGGCCAGCCGGCCGAGGGCCTCGCGGACCTGACGCAGGCCGTAGTCGGTGCCGAGGTCGATCAGGTCGGGGTCTCGGGCCGCCAGCAGGAGCCGCAACGCCGAGCGGACCGCCTCGTCGCGGAGCGAGCCGGCGATCGACTCGTCGAGGATGACGAACTCGGGGTCGATCCCGACCTGGAGCGCGTGTCGGCGGAGCAGTCGGGTGCAGAACTGGTGGAACGTCCCGATCGGGGCCGCGTCCAGTCCGCGGAGCACGGCCCACCATCGCGATGGATCAACTCCTTCGGCCGACGCCAGCTTCGCCCGGCATCGGGCGCGAATCCGCTGCCGGAGCTCCCGCGCGGCTTTCTCGGTGAACGTCAAGGCGACGAGGGCACGCAGCGGACGGCCGCCGTCGTCGTCGAGCGCCGAGAGGAACCGCTCGGTGAGCACCATCGTCTTGCCGCAGCCGGCCCCGGCGCTCAGCGCCACGCTGGAGCCGGGGACCTCCAGCGCGCGGCGCTGCTGGGTGGTCAGGGGGAAGGCCGAGGGTGATGGGGCGGGGCTGCTCATGTCGACCGATTCCGCGGGTCATGCTGGAAAGCCTGAACTACTTCTCCTCGTTCCCACGCTCCGCGTGGGAATGCCGTCCTGGACGCTCCGCGTCCCGACGGTTTCCCGGCCGCGAAGTAGACTCAGACGACGCAGAGCGTCGAAGACGGCATTCCCACGCAGAGCGTGGGAACGAGATTCAAAGCCTGAACTATTTGTGCTTCCGCGTGCTACGGCTCCGTTCGACGGCCAGCTCCGGGGCGATCGCCCGGTCGTGGTGCTTGGACGCCAGCCGGGCCTGGCGAATCCGGCAGATCGCCCGGAAGTCGCAGAAGCCTTCGCAGCCGTCCACCTGCGAGTCGACCACGAACACGCCCCGGCGCAACCGTTCGACCAGCTCGGCGACGTAGGATTCGAGGGCTTCCCGCACGGCCTTCCACTCGGCGAAGGCGATCGCCTTGTAGCCGTCCTTCCGCAAGGCCCAGTAGCCGACGTCGCGGAGCGTGAGCGCGCGGTCCGGCAGGATGATCTGCTCGACGGCCATGGCATAAAGCGGAAGCTGGAGGTACCGGGCGCTGCGGACGTCCGTCGGCGAAGGGCCGGCGCCGCTCTTGTAGTCGATCACGCGGAAGCCCCGGCCCTCGGGCGAGTCCACCAGGTCGATCCGATCGATCTTCCCCTGGAGCCGGACCGCCCGCGGCCCCCGGCCGATCTCCAGGTGGGGAAAATCCGACGCCTCGGCGCCGAACCCGACCTCGAACCGATGCGGGATCGGTCGCGCACTCGGATCATTGTCGTATTCGCGCAACTGGTCCAGGTAGCGCTCAATCGTCTGGATCAGCCGGCGGCGCTCGATCTCGGCCAGGCCGAGGTCCACCTCGGAGGCGTCGACCATCTCGACGTTCAGCTCGGCCCCGACGGCGATCCGAGCCAGGTCCTCGGGCGTCTCGTCGTCGCGGATGTTCTGCTTCATCTGCTCGAGCTGCTCGAGGATGTTGTGAATCCGGCTGCCGCGTTCGGTGTAGTCCTCGTCGATCTCGTCGCGACGCTCGGCCGGTTCGAGCTTGAGCACATATTTGCAGAAGAACTGGAACGGGCAGGCGATGTAGGTCTCGAGCTGGCTGGCGCTGAAGCGATAATTCGCGTTGAAGGTGTCGGCGATGTCGAGCACCACGTTGCCGTCGGAGAGGAGCCCGTCGTACTCAGCGAAGGGCGTGCCGCGCGTCCGGCTGGCGAGCACCTGGAGCGCGGCGGCGGTGCCCTCCAGGACGCGGCGATGGGCCGGACGGCCGGCGATCACCGAGAGCGCCGAGAGGTCTCCGCGGGTGCGGGCCAGGGCGGTCGCCCGGACGCGACGGTCGCCCGGCGAGCCGGCCAGCTCCGGCGAATCGACCAGCGCCGGGTCCACCCGGCCGATCGACACGTGGCACGCGGCGGCGGCCTCGGGGGTCAAGAGCTCGATCAGCTCGTCGAGGAACCCCGCACGCAACAGCTCCTGGCCCTTGGCGTTCGTCGTCGGATAGATCAGGACCACGCCCGAATCGGCCGAGCCAATGACCCGGAGGAAGCGGAGCATCTCGCGGGAGAAGGCCCGACGGCTGGCCTCGTCCGGAAGCGCACCGGGGCGGAGCGAGAGGAACGCCTCGACGGCATCGCCGGCCGGGAACGTCAGCTCGGCCAGGTCGGCCAGGATGACGTACGCGGCCCGGGCGCCCTCGACCTGGCCGACCGTGGCCATCCGGACCGACCCCGGCCGCATCGGCGGGGCCGGCACCTTCAGATCCAGCACGATCGACTCGACCTCGCGCACGAACGCCGACCATCGCCACGGCTCGTCGCCCCGGCCGAGCCATTCGAGGATGCCGGCCTGGTCCTCCAGCGCGTCCCGGAGCTGATCCAGGCCCGCGTCGTCGGGATCGCCCAGATGCAAGGTCTCGACGATGTGGAGGAGGTTGACGACCTGGGCGGCGAACCGCCGGGGCTGGTCGAGCGGGGCCAGCAGGGCGAAGAGCTTCGACACGGTCTCCAGCCCGATCCGGGCGCGATGGGCCTTCACCGTCCCGCCCTTGCCCTCGGAGACCGCGCGTTCGAGCCAGCGGAGCAACGGCTCGCGGCCCCGGAAGACGGAGGACGTCTTGATCACCGAGGCCGACGCCGCCAGCGAGTACGGATCGGCACCCGGCCAGTCGGGCCGGACCTGCCCGTTGCGCAAGAGGCGGATGAGGTGGTCGGTCACCCAGCCCCCGACCGGCAGGCCGACCGCCAGCAGCAGCGCGGCGACGGCCGGGTCGGACCCGAGCGGCCGGGCCGGCTCGGCGTGGACGGGCAGGCCCCAGTCCCGCATGAGCTCCAGCGCGATGTCCGCCTGCTCGCTCCAGTCGGGGAACACGACGAGGACGTCTTCCGGGTCGGCCCCGGCGTCGAGCAAGGCGCGGACCTCCCGGGCAAGCAGCCGGCCGGCGCCCTCGCCCTGGGGTGCCCCCCGGATGGTCAAGCCCTGCGTGACCGAGACCCCGGCCGAACCGGCCGCATGACCGGGGAAGTCCTGACGAAACAGGGCACACTCCACGGCCCGCAGGCCGGCCGGCCGCCAGATGTCCGGCCGCGGGACCGGCACCTCGTCGAAGGCGAGCGCGCGGAGCCGGTCGCGGACGCCGGAGGTGGACTCATAGAGAGCGCCCGACGACGCGCCGGGCTCGTAGGCCAGCGTCACCCGGACCGACCGCGCCGTGCGCAGGGCATAATCCAGCACGCGCCAATGCGCCCGGGAAGGGGATTCCCAGTCGAGGAACGTCACCTGGTCGAGCGTCGACAGCGTCGCGGGCGGGGGCGACAGCCGACGCGCCACCCAGACGGCGAACCCCGTCTCGTCCGCGGCCTTCAGCTCGCCGAGGAGCCTCCGGTAGCGGACGAAGACGGCCCACTCGGCGGCGGCCACCGGATTCTCGGGGGCCGGGTCGCGGGTCCGCTTCTCGGACGCGGTCCAGTCGGCGATCCGGGCCCGGAGCTGGCGACGGTACCCCGGCCAGTCGATCACCGAGGCGATCGCCTGGAGCTCGCCCGCCTGGCGAGCCTGCCGCACCGCCTCGCCGAAAACCGCCACGGCGGCGCCGGCCGACAGGCAGGCCCGGCCCCCCTCCAGCTCGCCCCGGACCGACTTCCAGAGGTCCGACCAGCACCAGACCCGAGGACCGGGGCCGGCCTGGCCCGACCGGATCGCCAGCTCGCGACGCACCTGGTCGCGCGCGATCGCCGAGGGGACCATCCACAGGCTCGAGGGATCGGCCGAGGCGCCGGCCAGTGCGTAATCGCGCAGCACGGCCCCGTACGGCCCGGTCCAGAGCAGTCGCTCGCCCGCCATCGGGAGCCCCTTTCGATCCTATCGACGTCAGAACGCGGCCAGGACGACGATCGCCAACAAGACCAAGTATACAGAAAAATACCAGGCGTGTCCCTCTCGGACAATGCGGAATAGCCAGTAGATGGCGAAATAGCCGACCACGCCCGCCAGGGCGGTGGCGGCGACCGCCTGCGCGACACGGTCGGTCGTCAGGGTGGCCGGGTCGATGTCCTTGATCTCCTTCACGGCCGCGCCGAGGATCGCCGGAACGGCGATGAGCAGGCTGAAGCCGACCGACCAGGTCCGCGACAAGCCCAGCGCCAGCGCCATCGCGATGGTCATGCCGCTACGGCTGACGCCCGGCAGGGGGGCGAGCATCTGCGCCACGCCGATCAAGAGGGCATCCAGCCAGGTCGTCTCCGCCGGACCCTTGGTGCCTCCGCGACGGCTCAGCCTCGCCGAGAGGATCAGCGCCGCGGCCGTGACCAGGAACCCGATCCCGGCCACCGTGGTCCCCTCGAACGCCTTCTTGATATACTTCATCAAGAACAGCGCCAGGGGGATCAGCGGGGTGGTCGCCACGATCGCCAGCAATCCGACCCGGACGATCTGATCGCGGCGGAACCCTTCGGGCACCTCGGCCGAACCCAGCAGCCCGCGCAGGCCCTGGATGATGCACGCCCGATTATAGACCAGGATCGCGGCCGTCGTGCCCAGGTGGAGGATCACGTCGAAGAACAGGTTCTCCTCGCCCGAGTGCGACACGCCCGTGATCCGGGCGAAGATGTTCTGGAAGACCAGCAAGTGGCCGTCGCTCGAGATCGGCAAGAATTCGGTGATCCCCTGCACCAGGCCGAGGACGAGGGATTCCAACCATTCCATAAGGTATCTTTTCCGGTGAAAGTGAAGCGGTCGACCGGCGGCGGACGAGCGACGTCAAGACTGGCCGCGCAGCCGGGGCATGGCGACCCAGACGTAGATCAGGCCGCTGTAGAGCGTCAGACCCACGGCCGACCAGGTGAGGATGTCGCGGGTCAGGACGAGTCCGGGCGGTGCCGAGGGGGCCAGGGACAGGACCAGCAGGATGGCCGAGATCGAGGCGCACTGGACCAGCGTCTTAAGCTTGCCGGCGGTCCGGGCGCCGAAGGCTTGCCCCTGGCCCTCCAAGTGGCTGCGCAGCCCCTGGATCATCAGCTCCCGAATGATGATGGCCGTGACCATCCAGGCCCGGACCCCGGTGCCCGGGATCGTCGCCAGGTAGACGTAACACCCGGCCACGATCACCTTGTCGATCAGCGGGTCGAGTTGCCGCCCCAGCGGCGTGTCCTGGTTGAGCAGCCGGGCGAAGTAGCCGTCGAGCGCGTCGCTCGCCGCGGCAATCACGAAGATCGCCAGCGCCCAGGCGTAGGACTCATACGTGATCAGACCGAACACGAAGATGGCCAGCACGAGCCGGCTGATCGTCAGCGAATTCGGGACGTTCCAGAACTTCCGCGGTGCCGTTGCGACCCTCGTGGAGACGCCCTCAGTTCGACTCATGGCCACGGTTCCCTCGATTGATCATGTGTACACGGCCCACCGGGATGGTGGCAGGGTGGGCACGGCCCACCGGGCTTGCGACTGGTGGGCCGCGCCCACCCTACGGGGATGGTTCTCATGGCCCGTGACTATTCCAGGATCACCAACGACGAGGCTGCTGGCTTGCGTCGGGGCATGGGACGGGCCTTGGGGCGACGGGTCGGCGCGGAGGTCGGCGCCTGGGCGACCAGGTCGTAGCCCTCGGCGGCGACGATCTCGCACGCGACGAGGTCGCCGGGGGTGAGGTGCGTGCCTTTCACCCAGATGACGCCGTCGACGTCGGGGGCGTCGGCGTAGGTCCGTCCGAGCCAGCGATTCTTCCCCTCGGGCGCCGGGGCATCGATCAGGACGTCGAAGGTCCGGCCCACGCGGCCCTGGTTGAACGCAAAGGCGATCGGCTGCTGCACGGCCATCACGCGGTCCCGGCGCTCCGCCGCCATCGGGTCGGGCACGCGGTCGGGCAGCCTGGCCGCCGGGGTGTCGGGCTCGTGCGAGTAGGTGAAGACACCCAGCCGCTCGAACCGGGTCTCCGCGACGAAGTCGAGCAATTCGGCGAACTCGGCCTCGGTCTCGCCCGGGAAACCCACGATGAACGTCGTCCGTAGCACCAGGTCCGGGATCGACGCCCGCAGCCGGCCGATGATCGACTCGGTATCCCGGCGGTTGTGCCGGCGATTCATCTGCTTGAGCATCCGGTCGTTGATGTGCTGGAGCGGCATGTCCAGATAAGGGATGATCTTCCGCGAATGCCCCAGGACGTCGTAAAGCTCCTCGGTGAAGAACTGGGGATAGCAGTAGAGGACGCGTATCCAGTCGATCCCCTCGACCTGTTCGAGCTCGCGGAGCAGCTCGGCGAGCCGGGTGCGTCCGTAGAGGTCCAGCCCGTAATAGGTCATGTCCTGGGCGACGAGCACCAGCTCGCGGACGCCGTCGCCGGCCAGCTCGCGGGCCTCGTCGACGACCATCTCGATGGGTTTGGTGATGTGCTTACCGCGCATCAGGGGAATCGCGCAGAACGTGCAGAACCGGTCGCAGCCCTCGGAGACCTTGAGGTAGGCCAGGTGTCGCGGGGTGATCCGCAGCCGGGCGCGGTCGTCCTGGGCCTGGATCGCCGCGGGGCGGAACAGGGTCCGCTGTTCCTGGAGCCCGCCGATCAGCCGGTTCGCCACGCGGGCGATCTCCTCGCGGCCGAACACGCCCACGACCTGATCGACCTCCGGGAACTGCTCGAGCAGGCTCTCCTTCTGGCGTTCCGCCAGGCAGCCGGCGACGATCACCCCCTTGATCTGGCCCGACCGCTTGCGATCGAGCATCTCCTCGATCACGCCGATCGATTCGCGACGCGCCGCGTCGATGAACCCGCAGGTATTGATGACGACCAGGTCGGACGGCTGCGAGTCGGGGACGATCGCGCAGCCCTCCTGGGCCAGCAGGCCGAGCATCCGCTCGGAGTCGACCGTGTTCTTGGAGCATCCCAGGCTGACGAACGAGATAGTCGGTGTTTTCGGCATGAGTCTCGGTTTTCCGGCGGACGGAACGCGATCCGTCGAGTCGTCTCGATGGTGTGGCAGGGGAGGTCAAACGACGGTCGGTTTCATGTGGGAGATCGACTCGATCCGATCGAGCGCGATGGTTTCCCGCTTCTCGTGGGCGTCGGGTTCGTTGCGGGTGTAGGTGAAGACCGTGACGTTGCCCTCCCCGACGAACACCATCTCCGGATGACGGACCGCATACTCCCGACCGCTCGCCGTGCGGATGCGGAACGGGCGGAAAGGGTACGCTTTGACGAAGGCGAGAACATTCGCTGGCGACATCCGATACTCCTGGTGAAGCTTACGCGCCCGAACAAACCCCGGATTCGAAAGTCCGCGACCGTTCGACATACCTCCATTGTGATCGATCGACGCGTTTCGGGCTAGTCTTGGTCCGGGTTCAAGTGGATGTGGTCGCGTGTAACCTCGGTGTGTACGCGGCGAAAACCCTCACCCAGCGGGGTGGGAACGGGCCCGGCGAACCTCGTCGGCCCGGCTTTGAGTCTGCGGAATCCGTCTCGGAAGATCCATCGGAGGGCGCTCTGTGAGCACCCCACGAGATGGCCGACGAGACTGACATGGTACCCCCGGCAGGTGTTTCCCCCGGGAGCCGGCGCCATCCCGCCATCTGCCGCCGATCGTTGAGCGCCCTCAATATTCGGAGTGAACCGGGAGAATACCTTGCTAACCCCGATGGGGCGGGCCGTCCGCCTCGACCGTGTATGCACGCGTGCGGAGACTGAAGAAATGGATGCGCTCAAGTCGGTCTTGCTCACGATTCCGTGGTTCGCCTGGATCGCGATCGTGGCCATCATTTCCGAAACCGTGAAGAAGACGATCTGCCTGTCGCATCGGCATCGCGAGCGGATGGCGATGATCCAGATGGGGATGAACCCGGATGCCCCCCCCGATCCGTCCCTGGTCGGATATGCCAAGCCGGCCATGGGAGAGGAAATCTGATCGAGTCGCAGGCCCTCGATGAATCCGAGGGCCGACTCTTCAGACCCCGGCCGAGACCACGGTCCCTGCTACTGATCGCGACGTTGCGGGGCAGGACGCCAGTCGTCGACGGAATCGCAGATGACGCCGTCGCGTCCACTCGACCAGCGGGCGCCAGACCGGACCCGTCAGACGGTGCCGGATCAGCCAGTGCCACATCCGGTTCGATCGCTTGTACAGGTAGGACATCGCCAGGTAGGGTGGCACGGCACGCCAGTCGTCCGGCCGTCGTCGCCAGATCGAGCCGTGCGAGAAGAGCCGATCGTAGCACCAGGCGTAACCCGCCTCGAGCGCCTCGGGCGACATGTGCCGCGGACGGAAGACCGCGTGGGCCGTGTCGTAGAGCCGCCAGTCCTTGTGCAAGAGACGCCCCTCGAACTCCATCCGGCCGAAGAGCGGAGTGCCCGGGTAAGGAGTCAGGATGTGGAACGTGGCGCACTCGAGCCGGGCCGCCTCGATCCAGGTGACGGTCCGCTCGAAGACGTCGGCCCGGTCGTGGTCGAAGCCCAGGACGAAGCTGCCGTTGACCTGGATCCCATGGTCGTGCAGGATCGCCACCCGGCGCGAGTAGTCCGCCGGGCTCGGCGTCTTCTTGTTCGCCTCCACCAGGTTCTCGCCCGAGAGCGACTCGAACCCCACGAACACCCCGGTGCAGCCAGCCATCGCCATCTCGCGGACCAGGGTCGGGTCGTCGGTCACGTCGATCGTCACCGCGGCGCTCCAGATCACGCCCAGCGGGCGCAGTGCCCGGCACAGTTCCCGAAGATAATCCGGTCGGGAACCGAGGTTGTTGTCGATGAAGACCCCGTAAGGCTGCCCGTCGTCGCGGAATTCGGCGACGACCTGCTCGACGTCGCGCACGTGGTAGGGCATCGTCAGCCCGTCGGTCGACAGGTAGCAGAAGCCGCAACGATTGTGGCAGCCCCGGGTGGCGATCAGGCTGGTCGTGGTCAGGAAACCCCGGCGAGGCAACAGGTCGCGGCGCGGTGGCGGCTCCTCACGATAAGGACGCCGGTAACTGCCCCGGTAGACCGGCCGCGACGTCCCGGCCTCGATGTCGCGGAGCACCTCCGGCCAGATCTGCACCCCCTCCCCGATCGCCAGGGCGTCGGCGTGCGGCGCGGCCTCCTCGGGACACGACAGGACATGAAGGCCGCCCAGGACCACCTTCGCCCCGCGACGGCGATACCAATCCGCCAGCTCGTACGCCCGATCGGCGAACGTCAGGTGGACCGTAATCCCGACGACCTGCGGGAACGGGTCCCACGGCGGTGCGCCCTGCAACAAATTCTCGTCCCAGTACGACACCTCCCAGTCCGGCGGGGTCGCCCCGGCGATGCTCGTCAATGCCAGCGACGGGGTCAGCACATGCTTGCCGAAACTCGCATGCGGGTCCTTGGGGTAGAACGGGTTGATCAGCAAGGCATATTTCGCCCGGCACGGCACCGGCCGAAGGCCCGGTTCGAGGCGCGGCGCGATCCGCAGCGCGCGGGGAATCCACGGCTTGCTCATGGTCGAGTCCTATGTCCGGAGGATCGATCTGGTCCTCCCGTAGCGGGGAGGTATGAGATGACTGAGACTTTGCAACACAAAGCCGATTTAGCTTTGCGTTGCAAAGTCGATCTTGTCAAGGGCATTCATCGCGATTCCGCCGTTTCCCGAAGCGGTCGTCATCAGATGGGAAAAGGACGATCTGGAGCGATGCTCCTGGCGAGGGTCGGGTTAAGATGGACCGAGTTCCTACGCCGAAGATCGCCGGGAGGGATGCGGCCGGCTCGATGGACGTCGGGGCGATCGCGTCACAAAGTCTTCGAACAACTGAAAGAATTCGACCTCGAGGCCCCAGTAGTATAGAGGATAGGCCACACGGTTATTGGGAGGTCGCGATCATGGCGAATGGACAATATCAGGCTGTCCTGGAACCACCCCCGGGCTTGCTGGATGCGAGGATGGTCCTGGATATCGGCGACGGGGAACTGCTGGCGCAGTTCGCCGCCCACCGCGATGAGCTGGCCGAGTCGGCCTTCGAGGTGCTGGTCCGCCGGCACGGGCCGATGGTCTTGCGCGTCTGCCGGCAGGTCGTCGGCGACCGGCACATCGCCGAGGACGCGTTCCAGGCCACGTTCCTGATCCTGGCGCGGAGGGCCGGCTCGATCCGACAGCCGGAACGACTGGGCAACTGGCTGCATGGGGTGGCCCTGCGCACGGCGCGGGAGGCGAGGATGCGTGATGATCGCAGGCGACGGCGCGAGTCCGCCAGGGCCGAGGGGAGCCCGGAGGAGCCGGTCGACGAGACGGCGCGGCCCGATGCGTCGGTGGTCTGCCGCGAGGAGTTCGAAGTCCTCCACGAGGAACTGTCCCGACTGCCCGACCGGTATCGCGCCCCGGTGGTCCTCTGCGACCTGGAGGGCCTGACGTATCAGCAAGCGGCGTGTCGCCTGCGGTGCCCGGTGGGCACGATCGGCGTCCGGCTGCGTCGGGCGCGGGAACGGCTCCGCGTCCGGCTGACGCGACGCGGCCTGGCCCCCACCGCCGGGCTCCTGGGCGTGCTGCTCGGCAGCGAGACCGCATCGGCGCAGGTACCTTCGCTGCTGGTCGATTCCACCGT
Organism: Isosphaeraceae bacterium; assembly: GCA_052148775.1. Classification (GTDB taxonomy): domain Bacteria; phylum Planctomycetota; class Planctomycetia; order Isosphaerales; family Isosphaeraceae; genus CAVZRC01. Next base: position 64,893 of record JBKQHM010000056.1, read on the forward strand.
CCAGGCCGCGATGGGTTTCGCGGCCGGCAAGGCCGCCGCCACCGGGCTGGTCTCGGTCCCGGTCTCCGCCCTGACCGACGCGGTCCTCAGGACCATGACCCTGGCCCGGCTGAAGATCGCGATGGGCGTCGCGCTGGCCGTCGGGATCGCCGCGGGCTTCTCCTGGATCCACGCCCACCGAGAAATCCGGGTCCTGGTGGTATCGGGGCAAGACAAGTCCGCCCCGAGCGACCAGGCGCCAGCCTCGCGTCAGCCGGATGCAACGGGACCGGATCGGTCCCCGGCACCGGTCCCGTCGAAGCCCGAGGCACCCGGGCCGCGCGAGCCCCGGCCGAAGGGCGGGCTGCCGCAATTCGACGATGCGGCGACCAAAGCCCTCGTCGCCCAGGCGATCGTTCGCCTCGAGGACGCGCTCAAGGTCGTTCGCACGATGGCGGATCGGCTCATCGAGGCGAGCGCGAAGCCGGTGGAGGTCGTCGCGAGTGCGCCGGCGGCGGGATTGGAGGCGGAGGCCGCCGCGGTCGCGGCGAACGCGATGATCGTGCCCTCCGAGCGGGGCGACCCGGCTCGGGGCTCGGTCCTCTTTTCCAAGGAATGGGTGTCGAACGACCCGATGAGCCATGGCGGCGACGGCCTGGGGCCGGTCTACAACGAGACCTCTTGCGTGGCCTGCCACGGCCTGGGCGCGCCCGGCGGCGCCGGGCCGGAGAACAAGAACGTCGTCCTGGTCACGTCGGCCCCCGGCGCTTGCAGCCCCGCCCCGGGACTCGACCCGATCTTCCCCAGCCTGGGCGAGGCCCGCACCGCGGTCCTGCATCGCCATTCGACCCAACCCGGTTATGACTCCTGGCGCAGGCAATTCTTCGAGCCCGAGGGCAAGGGCCAGGCGAAGCGGGCCTCGAAGGCCAGCGAGGATCTCGTCGCCGGCCGCATCCGCGCCGTCAAGGAGCAGACGGCGCCCGATCGGCGTCAAGGCGCCCGATCGGTGCCCACGCGGTCAATGAGAGGGATCAACATCAACCTCGCGGAGCGGAACACGCCCCCGCTCTTCGGCACGGGCCGGATCGACGCGATCCCGTTCGACGCGATCGTCGCGGTGGCCGTCGCGCAGCCGGCCGACGTCCGGGGCCGGGTCGGACGGACCAAGGACGGTCGGATGGGTCGGTTCGGATGGAAGGCGCAGATCCCGAGCCTGCACGAGTTCGTCCGGGTCGCCTGCGCCAACGAGCTCGGCCTGGAGGTCCCCGGGCATGCGCAGCCGGCCTCGCCGATCGCCCCGGCCCGGAAGGCGACGGGGCTCGACCTGACCGAAGCGGACTGCGACGCGCTGGTGTCCTACGTCCGGGCCCTGCCGGCGCCGGTGGTCGTGGACCCGTACGGGCCGCAGGGCACCCACAACATGCGCGAGGGTCGCCGGCTCTTCACCGAGGTCGGCTGCGTGTTCTGCCACACCCCGACGCTCGGCCAGGTCCGTGGGATCTACAGCGACCTGCTGCTCCACGACATGGGCCAGAGCCTGAGCGATTCCGGCGGCAGCTACGGGATCGACGGCCCCGATACCCCGCAGGCGCCGAGCCCTCGGGAGTGGAGGACCCCGCCGTTGTGGGGCTACCGCGATTCCGGACCCTACATGCACGACGGCCGGGCGGACAACCTGGAGGAAGCGGTCGCCCTCCACGAGGGGCAAGCGAAGGCGTCGGCGAGGCAGTTCTTCCGGCTCTCGGCCGAGGAGCGGTCCCAGGTCGAGGCATTCCTGAAATCGCTGGTCGCGCCGTCGGCGGCGGCCGCGCCGGGGATCATCATGGCAGCCCAGATGGAGTCGCGGACCGATCGAGAGCCGCCCTCGCCCGAGGCCATCGTGCGTCGCCAGCGCGAGGAAGCCGTGGCCCGCGAGGTCGAGCAGCTCCGCGCCGCCAAGCGGGCGAGGGTCCGATTGCCCATCGCCCAGGCCCTGGAGAAGATGGGCAAGAACACCGCAGCACTCGACTCCTACCGCGCGATCGTCAGCGAGGCGCCCGCCACCGTGGAAGGCCGACTGGCCGCCGCGCGGATCACCCAGCTTACTTCGCGGGTCATCCGACCTTGAGCGTCATCCGCATCCGGTCCCGGCGGCGACTTGTTGCACGCGATCAAACGCGTTACCTTGAGGTGAGTTCCAAATACGATTGGGTTCGGAGTGGACTTTCCGCGACGGACCCGACAGGGCCCGGATTCCTTGCGTCGCAACGAGGGCCGGGCCCCGGGTTCGGTTCTCCCGTGCCAACCAGGACTCGCCCCATGCTCCTCCGCCGCCACACCCTCGCGCTGACCTCCGCCCTCACGATGCTCGCCCTGGCCGTCGGCTGCAGCCAGGATGCGTCGACCACGGGCAAACTCAAGACACGCGAAACGCTCAAGAAGACCACGCAGGATGTCCGCGAGCTCAAGGCCGAACTCGCCAAGGGGGGCGTCCTCGCCGACTCCACGATCCCGGTCGACGACCCGCTCACCCAGAGCGCCGCCGCGTACCGCACCCAGGTCGCCAAGATCGCCCAGATGCGTGTCCAGCAGGACATGAACATGTACGAGGCACTCAACGGCGAGAAGCCCAAGACCTACGAAGAATTCATGGAACTGATCATCAAGAAGGGCAAGGCCGACGGCATCCAGCTCCCGATGCTGCCCTATTACCAGGAATACGCCTACGACACCGACAAGAAGGAACTGGTCGTCGTCGAGTACCCCGAGAAGAAGAAGGCGATAAGCGATCAGGTCGACAAGGCCTATGGACGGAAGTAAGGAACAGGCCAGGAATGACTTCCTGGTTTCGAGCCGGCTGGTTCGGCGCGGGTCTCCGGACCACTGCTGTGAAGATCTTCCCTGCCGCGGCACTCCTGGGGGCATCGCCCCAAGCCCCGATTCGCTAGGCGTTTACAGCCTCCGGAGATCTTCACAGCAGTGGTCTCCAGGCCCCGCCGACTGCGGACCGAAAGTCTCCTTTCGGACTCGGGGCTGGAGACCTTGCCACAACTGGTAATCGTCCGCCAGCTCAAGAAAAACATCCCGCTCGCCCAGGATTGAGCCCTGGACACCGCCAGGAGCATCTGATAAAACGTACACGTCTCGCGGGTTGATATCGGGGCTTGGCGAGGGTGGAACCGATGGGCGACCTGAATGACGGCGAATCGGTCGAGATGAAGGGCTCGGGGGCGAAGCCCTACATTTTGAAGAACGTGGGCGGGGTCTACTCGTGCTCGTGCCCGGCGTGGCGGAACCAGTCGATCGCGATCGAGCGACGGACGTGCAAACACCTGCGGCAACTCCGGGGCGACGAGGCGGAAGAAGCCCGGATCGGTCAGGATCGACCGGCCAGGCCCGAAGCCGAGGAAGGCGAGTCCGAGGGTGAGGCCGAGGCGAAGGCGGGGCCACCGCTGCTCCTGGCCGAGCGATGGGACAACGCCCAGGACCTGACCGGCTGGTGGCTCAGCGAGAAGCTCGACGGCGTCCGCGCCTACTGGGACGGCAAATCCCTGATCTCCCGCCTGGGCAACCGCTTCCACGCGCCCGACTGGTTCGTCGAGGGCTTGCCCGAGATCCCTCTCGATGGCGAGCTGTGGATCGGTCGCAAGGCCTTCCAGCGTACAGTGGGCATCGTCCGGCGTCAGGACAAGACCGACCTGTGGAAGCAGGTCCGCTACGTCGCGTTCGACGCGCCGGGTGTCGACGCCGCATTCGAGGGGCGCATCGCGGCCATCCGCGCGCACATCGATCGCCATCGGCCGCCCTACCTCTCGGCCCACGAGCACGCGGTCTGCACCAGCTTGGATCAACTTCGCGCCGAGCTGGCGCGCGTCGAGGAACTCGGCGGCGAAGGGCTGATGCTTCGACAGCCGGAATCGCGCTATGAAGTCGGGCGGTCGCTCACGCTCCTGAAGGTCAAGAGCTTCCGCGACGCCGAGGCTCGCGTGCTGGAGCACCTCAAGGGGGCCGGGCGGCACAAGGGCCGGCTCGGCGCACTGCTCGTGGAGCTGGCCGACGGAACCCAGTTCTCGGTCGGGACCGGCTTCTCCGACGCCGAACGCGGTTCGCCACCGCCCGTCGGCTCGATCATCACCTTCCGCTATCAAGAGCTTTCCGACGGCGGCGTGCCGCGCTTCCCCTCCTACGTCGGCCTCCGTCGCGATGCCACATGGCCCGGTCCCGGCAAGTAGTGAGTCGCGAGTCGGGAAGGCCGGCCTGAATCGGCTCGCCACTCACCACTCGCCATTCGCCACGTTTTCGATTACATTATTCCCGTTTCGACTCCGGGTCTCCCCTTCTCTCCGCGACCCGTACCGGGTGCCCCCTTTGACCGCTCCGATTCGACCTGCCGAGAGGCTTCGTCTATGTGGTTGCCGCGCGTCCTCACGCCCATGCTCTTGTCCTTGTTCTTGCCCGCCATCGCCCTTGCCGACGATCGGCCGACCGCCGGGAAGCCGTTCGGCCTGGATCGACGCTTCCCCTGGAACGACTCGCGCGTGGTCGGCTCGCCCGACCCGCTGCCTCCCTACAAGGTGGTGCGGGCGTTCCCCAAGCTGTCGATCAAGCAGCCATTGAGCCTGACGCCCGAGCCCGGCACGAACCGGCTGTTCATCCTCAACCACATGAATTACTGGGCCGGGCCGGGTCACGTACTCGCGATCGAGGACGACCAGGACGCGAGCCAGGTCGAGGATTTACTCGAGGTCAACGGCCTGGCCGTCGGCCTGGCGTTCCACCCCGACTACGTCCACAACGGATACATCTACATCGGCCTGAATGGTACGTTGCGAGGACGCAAGGCCACGCAGGCGGTCCGCTATACGGTCGATCGCAAGCCGCCGCATCGCATCGACCCGAATTCGAAGCTCGTCATCATCGATTGGGAGTCCAACGGCCACGACGGCGGCGACCTCACGTTCGGCAACGACGGCTTCCTCTACGTTTCTTCCGGGGACGGTTCCAGCGGTTCCGACGCCCACCTGACCGGCCAGTCGCTGGACGACCTGCGTGCAGCCGTGCTGCGGATCGATGTCGATCACCCCGATCCGGGCCGGAACTACTCGGTGCCGAAGGATAATCCCTTCACGAATCGCCCCGGCGCCCGGCCCGAGATCTGGGCCTACGGCCTGCGGAACCCCTGGCGGCTCAGCTTCGATCGCGAATCGGGCCAGCTCTGGGTCGGCCAGAACGGTCAGGACCTCTGGGAGCAGGTGTACCTGATCAAGAAGGGGGGGAACTACGGATGGAGCCTCCTCGAGGGGAGCCACGTCTTCAACGCCAATCGACAGGTCGGCCCCGACCCGATCACCCTGCCGACCGCCGAGCACCCCCACAGCGAGGCCCGTTCGCTCACCGGCGGCCGGGTCTACCGGGGCAAGACCCTCCCCGACCTCGTCGGGGTCTACGTTTATGGCGACTGGTCCACCGGCCACGTCTGGGGGATCAAGCACGACGGCAACAAGGTCATCTGGCACAAAGAGCTCGTCGACACGCCGTTCAACATTACCGGCTTCGGCACCGACCACTCGGGCGAGCTCTACGTCATCGATCACGTGACCGGGTATTACCGCCTCACCCCGACGACCGCAGCGGACAAGCCGTCGCAGCCGTTCCCCACCCGGCTGAGCCAGACGGGCCTGTTCGCCTCGACCGCCGACCATAAACCCCACCCCGCCGCGCTGCCCTTCGAGGTCAGTGCCCCGCAGTGGGCCGACGGCGCGACGATGGAGCGGTTTGCCGCCCTGACGGGCCTGGAACGGGCCGAGCAGAAACCCCAGAAGAACGCGGGCGGTGCCTGGACGCTCCCCGAGGGCTCGGTCCTGGTGCAGACGCTCAGCCTCAACCTGGCCGACGACGCCGGCAAGCCGGCGCGCAAGCGCGTCGAGACCCGGCTACTCGCCCGACAGCAAGGGGAATGGGTCGGCTACTCCTATCGATGGAACGACGGACAGACCGACGCGGAACTCGTCCCTTCCGCCGGGATGGGCGTGGACCTCGAGGTGGCCGACCCCACGGCGCCGGGCGGTCGACGCGAGCAAACCTGGCGGTTCCCGGCCCGGACGGAATGCATGGTTTGCCACTCGCGCGCGGCCGGCTTCATGCTGGGATTCACCCCGCTCCAGCTCGATCGGGACCATGATTACGGCGGCACGGTCGACAACCAGCTCCGCACCTTCGAGCACATCGGTGTGTTCCAGGGCCCATTGCCCGAGCGGCGCAAGGACCGGCCGCGGCTGGTCAACCCCTACGAGGCAAGAGCCCCCGTCGAAGCCCGGGTCCGATCGTACCTCCACGTTAACTGCTCGACCTGTCACGTCAACGAGGGGGGTGGCAACTCCCGGATGGAGCTGGAGCTCACGACCTCGCTCGACCGGACGCGGCTGATCGACGAGGTCCCCATTCACGCCACGTTCAATATCAAAGACGCCCGGATCGTCGCCCCCGGCTCGCCCGATCGTTCGATACTCTACTGGCGGATCTCGCGACGAGGGGCCGACCAGATGCCCCCCCTGGTCACCAGCGAGGTCGACCGCGATGCCGTCAACCTGATCGGCGACTGGATTCGCAGCCTGCCCCCAGGGGGCCGGTCGAAGTGACAACCGAAGTGGCCGACGAGAAGAGGATGGTAATCGCTCGAACTCTCAGGGGTTTGCCTGTGCCCCCGGCGCGGGTATAATCTCTTTTTCAGGCGCCCGTAGCTCAACGGATAGAGTCGCGGACTTCGAATCCGAAGGTTGAAGGTTCGAATCCTTCCGGGCGCGCTCGGTGGCTGTTTGGAGGTCTGGATAAGCCTGGAAATCCGGGAAAACCGCCTGATCGGACGGGATTGAGGGGATCGTACCCCCACGGGCGGGATGGGCTGTCGGATGTTCAGCGGTGGCTCTTGCCTGGACGGTTTCGGCCGGGTAGGATTCCCCCGCACGGACGCCCGACAACTCTGGGTGCGGCGGCGGGGAGTTCTTGGCAGATGGCCCCGCCGCCGCTTTTTCGCGCGCCAGCAGGTCGAGCACATCGGCCGGGAGGTCCGCCTCGCCGAACGCCCCTTCGCGAAGCCCGATCCGAATCGCATCGAGGCCGATCCGGCCGGCGCGGCCGGGCAGCCGCGTCACAGCGATCTGGTCGGCCAGCTCGTCGGCGGACAGCCGGACCGGCGGCTCCGGGTCGGTCGTTTTCGGTGGCTCCTTGGGGAGCGACTTGGCCGGCTCGTCGGGCGCGGCTTTCGGAGGCGGTCCCCCCATCACCTTGAAGTTCCTCAGCGTGTTGAGCACGAATCCCCACGACCAGACGCGCTTGTTGCCGGGCGTCCGGTTGTGCCGCTCGACCTCGTCCAGCGCGCGGGACAGCCATTCGGCCGAGAAGTCCTGGGCGGCCTGCACTACTCGGCCCGGAGTCGCTCCCGGCACGAGCCTGGACGCCCGCTCGTTCAGCTTCTCGATCTCTTGGGGATCCAAAGGATACGACGACTCGACGACGGGAGTCGTCGTTTTCGAACTCTCTGAATTCCCCAGGGAGAGTGTGAGAGGGGGCGAACCCGCCAACAACCGGACATCGGAGTCCGGTAAAGTGGACTCTGGTGTCCACTTTACGGGAGACGGCTGGGCACTTTCGGCGAAGAACGTGGCCTGCCGCTCCGTCGGGGCGGCGGCCAGCACGAGCGGCGGGGCGGCGAAGTCGACCATGATTAGGGACGCCCCGCGTCCCTGGCGGCGGAGGAACGAGAGATAGCCGGCCGCACAGAGACGGTCGAGCGATCGAGCGATCGTCTTCGTGGAGTCGCATTCCATCGCCGCGGCTCCCTGCACTTGCGTCGGCCAGATCCCGGGGTGGAGTCGGACCCATTTCCGGAGCCAGGCCAGCAGCCGGACGTCCAAGGCAGCGAGCCGGCGATCGTCGCAGGCCCGATCGAGGAGCGGATCGAACGGCACCGGCGCGAAATAGGGCCGGTCGAGCGCGGCGCCGGGCGCTCCGGCCCGCGGGGACGGGATCGGGATCGGGATGGCTGACATAGGTCACTCTGGGTTTGCCGTCGGGCGGGGCGTTCTTGGCAGATGACCCCGAGAGGCGGCGATGGAGACGTTGGGCGACTCTCTCTTACTTCGGGACCGGCGACAGATCGGACTGGCAGTACGGGCATTTGACCGCACGGCGGTCAATCTGCTTGCAGCAATACCGGCATTCCGCGGACCGGAGCTGGTCGACCGCCCCCAGGATCAGGGTCGAGACGACCACGATGGCCAGGATGCCGATGATCAGTTGCGGGGACACGGGCCACCTCGGGCGCAACAAATAACCCCCGCCGGGTGGTGTCACGCACCCGTGGGGGCCGGGCCGGTCCGGGCTCGCGCCCGGGCGGTCGGTTCGGATTGGGCCGGGTGACACTCCGGCGTCGATAGATTTCGAAGTTACCGATTCCATGAATGGCGCCAAGGGGGTTCCGGCCGGCGGGCGCGGATTTTTTCGTGGACACCAGTCCCCACGAGTCTGGTAGGATTGCGTCGGGAGGACTCCGATGATCGATCAGCCAGCCCGGGGAAGACCACGCACGGGCGACACCGCACAGTTCAAAATCCGGCTCAAACCGCGCTATCGCGAGATGATGCAGGAGGTCGCCGACGAGCGCGGCGGCCTCACCCTGACCCGCGTGTTCGAGCTTGCGATCGAGCAGCTCCACCGCAAGGTCATCGGCCGCGGGCCGGTCGCCGACCGGAAGCCGGTCCGGGTCCGCACCGCCAAGCCCACCCGGCCGGAGCCGGCCACGTGAGGCGCCCGAGGACCACGATCGCCGGCCTGATGCTCGCCGTGGCCGCGATCGCCGGAGCGCTGGCCGCGTACCAGCACGGCCGCCGGGCCGAACGGTCGGCGATCGGGCCGCCGCCGGTGATGGTCCACATCACGCGGACCGGGAAACGGTATCACGACGCCGGCTGCCGGTTCCTCAATCACGGCTCGACGGCCGTCCGCCTCGACCAGGTCGGGGCCCGGACGCCGTGCAGCTACTGCCGGCCGCCGGTACCGGTGCCGTCGTCGCCGTAGGCATCCCGCCGCGCCCGCTTGTACTCCAGGTTGCACGGGCGGCAATACTCCGACGATTGCACGCCGTGCTCGCACACGTCCCGCCGGACCAGCTCGGCGGCGGCCGCGTCCCGCACCCGGATCAGGGCCTCCGTCGACAGGTCCCGCGCGAGGTAGAGCCGGGTGCGGGAATGCCGGCCGGTCACCGGGTCGTCCTCGAGCACCCACCGGTACCGGCCCGGGGGCAGCCCGGCGGATTCCGGGCCGGTCACTTGCCACCGCCTTTCCCCTCCATCTCCCGGACCATCTGGGCATACGCCTGCCCGATCGGCTTTTCGAGCATGTCGCTCAGCAGCTCGGCGACCGAGCACCCCCGATAGCCGGCCAGGATCTTGGCCCGGGCGATGAGGGCCTTGTCGATCCGCACCGTCCCGTCGTCCCGCTCGGACGTCTTCGGCCGTCCACGCTGCTTTCCCATCTCAGGATGCCTCTTCGTCTCGACAAACGCCAGGGCGCCCATATTGCCTCCGATCACGGGAAATGATCCTACCAAGGCCAGCCCGCGGCGGCCTACTGGACATATTACACCTGCCGGGCTCTCCGGGCAAGATGACAAGAAATTTCCATTGCCACTCTATTGATGTCTGTGATCGTAAATCGTATAGTGATCGTGTCGGGTCGAGAAGCGAGACGCGAACCGGAGCCCAAGCCATGACGACCGAAACCCTGATCGAGACCGAAGACCTGGAAACGTGCGACGACTGCGGACAACCCTGCGAATCGACCGACGGCGGCATGTGCGAGTCGTGCTCCGCCCGCCACGACGCCGGCCGCGACGCGGCCCAGGCCGAGTCCGATGAGGCGCACGAGGACCTCGACGCGCTCGAGTCGGAGCTGGCCGACCTCCGCGACCGGGTCGCCGACGCCCGGAAGCGGGCGCGGGCCGCCGATCGCGAGCTGGCCCGCTACGACCGATGACCCGAAGGGCGCCCCGGACGGTCCGGGGCGCGGCGAAAAACCCGCGATGGTCCCGTCTA
>JBKQHM010000057.1:0-18571 GCA_052148775.1 Isosphaeraceae bacterium
TGCTGGCGAAGAAGTCGATGGCGTAGGTGTCGCCCGAGGTGCCGTTGACGGTGTAGTCGATCGTGGTCAGGTTGGTGACCGAGGTGTAGGCCAGGTCCGAGGGCGGCTGTAGGATATCGGCGGAGCCCGACAGGGCGATGGCCGTGCCGGTATTACTGTAGATCAGATTCTGACGGATCGAATTGCCCGTGCCCGAGTTGATGTTGATGCCGTCGCCCGTGTTGAAGGCGATGGTGTTGCCGGCACTGCTGACGGTTGCGCCGATCGTGTTGTTCGAGGCGCCCCCGGCGATGTCCACTCCATCGCGGTTTGGGAGGCTCCCGCCCTGGGAATCGGTGCCGATCCAGTTGGAGGCCACGAGGTTGTTCGAAGCGGCCGACCCGCCGATTGAAACCCCGGCCCCGGTATTAAAGCCGATCACGTTGGCGGCGCCCGTCGTGGTCCCGCCGATGGTGGTCTGACCGACATCGTCCACCAGGACGCCAATCTGATTCGCCCCGTTCGTCCCGTTCGTCGTGACGCCGAGGTAGTTGGTCGCGATCGTGTCGCCGCTCGATTCCACGTGGATGGCAGCGGCGCCGAAATTGACGATCGACAGGCCCTGGATCGTGCTGCCCTCCGAGACGGAACCCAGCACGAATCCGTCGATCGCACCGCTGCCGCTCTTCTCGCCGATCGTGACGACCGGCACGGGATCGGCCGGGTTGTAGCCGTTCTGGCTGGTGCCGTCGATCAGCACCGCGTGGGTGAGCGTCAATGTCGATGCCAGGTCGATCTCCAGCTCATTCGCGGGCAGCGCGAACTGGATCGTGTCGATGCCCGAATCGGCAGGGTCGCTGTTGACCAGGTTGACGACGTAGGGGAGCGAACCCGCGTCGGACGATCCCACCGTGGCATCATCCGAATTGGTGTTTACCGTGTACGTCGTCGACAGCATGAAGCGGTCCTCACACCGCTCCAGCCCCAGCTCGATCGCTCGCCGCCGGCCGTGACTCCGCTCACGACGCCCTGTCCGGTTGAACGGCTTCATAAAGCTCTGGTCCCTGGGAAGATATGGCACGCGATCACGCTAAGTCCTGCTCCCTCGAGCGATGCACCCGCGCAGGCCCGATTCGATCTCCAAGTATAACATTCATGCGGTCTTGGTTGCATAGGTGGGTCGTGCGGTTATTCCCCTATTTTCCGAACAACTCCATCGACGACGGAACGGGATCGAGTCTCCACGGGGGCGGAGCGCGTTCGTTTGAGGGGTTAGTCGGATCCTCGGGATGGTTGGAAATTGCTGCCCCATCGTGCTCGCTGGGCTGCTCCGCGGATCGCCTTCTTATCCAGCCAGAACCGTCGCCACGAGCTCCGCGGCTTCTCGAGGGCTGTCGCGCGTCGATCAACCAAACCAATATAACCACCGAATTTCTCCAATCCAAAGAATCCCATGAAAATCGCCCAGTTTTACGCAACGCAAGGATAGAGAGGGAAAAAAGGTTTGCTCACGAGGTGATCGACGAGGAGTAAGAGCGATCTGTCAGCCAACGGTTCAACGTCCGGCATCCGGGTCGGGCAGCGTTCTCCGGACAAGCCGCCCATCAGTCTGGGCCGCTGTAATCGATAGAATCGATAAAGTTGCTGCGGTTGCTCGCCGATGAAGAATCGTGAAGGAAGAACATCAGGAGGGGGATGACGGCGAGCGCGGTAGATCGGGTAGGGTTCGAGGGTGATTCGGCGAAGTTGGGGGGATCAACGTATGCCGTCCCGAATGGCATGGTTAGCGGGACTCATGGTCATCGCGATCGGGTCGCCCGCATTGCGTGCGCAGGGCCTCGGCCTGCCGGCGGGCGTTGGGACGGGGATTCCGACGGGAGGAGCCGCCGGCGCGGCCGGTCTGGGGACCTCGGCATCGGGCGCCTCGGCGGCGGCGGGATCCACGGGGTTTTGCGCCAATCTGGCGGCGTGCTTCCAGAAGTGCCAGGCCAAGTTCTGCGCCAGCCAGTTCGGCCAGATGCTCGGCAGCCTGGGCTCCGGCCCGGTGGCGAGCGTGACCGGCGGCTTCCTGCCTTCGATCTGCCCGCCTCCGGGTACGCTTCCCGGGGGTGCGGCGGCCGGCCCGCCCGGCAGCGCGGCGTCCACGGCCGCGGCCATCCAGGCCAGCGAGGCCAACGCCAAGGCCCGCGTCGCTGCGATCGAGTACCTCGGGACCGTGGATTGCGCACGATGGCCCGAGGCCCAGAAGGCCCTGATCAACGGACTGCGCAAGGATCCGAACGAGTGTGTGCGCTTCGCCGCCGCGCGGGCGCTCAACAGCGGATGCTGCTGCGACAAGAAGGTGATCGACGCCCTGCGGATCTGCGTCTCGGGTGAGACGACCGACGGAGATCCCGCCGAGAATTCGTGTCGGGTCAAGGCCGCCGCCTTCTCGGCCCTGCAGAATTGCCTGATGCGCGTCCCGGAGGACCTTCCTCCCGAGACATTGCCTCCGGCGCCGGAAGGTGGCCAGCCCTCGCTGACTCCCCTGCCCCCGGCCCCTGAGGGCCGGAGGACCGAGCGTCCCGCCTCGGCGAACACCCACATCGCCACCGCCTACAACCCGCGGCCGAGCGGCCCGATCTCCTACGAAGATCGACTCAAGCACAAGACATTCTCCCAGACGGTCGACGAGGCCCGGCGCACTTTGTTCCGAGTGTCGCAGACTCCTAAACCGCCGGCCGTGCTGCCGGCCGGACAGCGAAGCCTGTTTGGCGCGCTGACCAAGGCCCGCAACGAGGTCGGCGCGGCACAGCTCCAACGTGCCCGCGAGCAGGGTCTGGTGCCGCCCCGGCCGGACCAGCCGAGCCCCGAGCCAGCTCCATTCCCGTCCGGTAACGGCGTCGAACCGGCCTCGTTTTCACCGGCCTCGTCCGGGATGCCTACGGCGACACCCGGAACGGCTGCGGACGGGACCGGGACCGCCCCCGAGGCAGGCCTGGAGGGCCCCGGCCCGATATCCAACGCCGAGCCGTCGCCGGCCACGAGGTCGAACGCACGCCGGGGGCTCATCGGGATGCTCTTCCAGCCCCGCGGCGACTGAGGCCGCCTCGCCCCGTGCCGGATTCGCACGGGAGGTCCGTCGATACGCCGGTAACTACCGTACCCCGGGCCCGGGGCTCATGAAGGGATCGGATGGAAGACTTCAAATTCACACTTGAAATTTTTTTAAAAATAATCATTTAATTAAGCTTTTTTTGGAATATTGAATCTGTTAATCTGGAATCATCAGATCTGCTTTTCTCGTCCGGTTCCCGTCAAGTCTGCCCGGATTCCTGTCTGCCACGTCCGATCGAGGACAGTCCGCGCCCATCCATTCTTCGGCCCTGTGCCCCGGCACGACCCACATCTCTGTGCCGGCGGGAACGGGACTCGGGGGCGCGAAAAGGAGCAAGTCGCGTGACCAGAACGGCCAGGAACACAGGTCGCATCTTTCTCGGTGCGTGGTCGCTGATCGTCCCGTTGCTGGCGGCCGCGCCGGTCCGTGCCGGCGACGAGACCGCGACGACGGCCGTCGCCTCCGATCCGTCCTCGACGTCGGCCGTGACACCCGCGCCGGCTCGTTCGAAGATCCCGCCACCACGCGACTGGTCGCGGACCGGCGTTCAAGGCACCAAGGCGACCGATCCGGCGACATCGGCTCCGGCCGCCGCCCTCGCCGCCAATCCGGTGCCGTTGCCCTCCCAGCCTCAGGGGGCGAACCTGGCCCAGTCCTTGGGCCTGACCCCGGGCCCTGAGCCGGTCCAGGTGGATCTCGTGGCGGTCCGGGCGAAGACCGATGCCCAGGTCAATCCGGCCGGCTGTGCGACGTGCGGTGGATACCATGGACTCGGCGACGGGTCGGTCTTGCACGATGCGATCGGCTGCTCCGGCGGCAGTTGCATCCCCGGTCGCCAACCGTGCTATCCGCCGGCCAATCCGTGCAACACGGTCATCGGCGCATTCTGTCAGAACCTTTATCAATGCCTCTGCTGCCCCGATCCTTGCTATCAGCCCTCTTGGGTCCCCGCGGCGAATGCCTCGTTCTTCGCCGACTACGCCCGTCCGCGGACGGTGACCCGCCTGCGATACGACAACCTCGAGTCGATGACCCGACCCGACCGCAACCAGTTCTGGATCCAGGGCGTGGTCCCGACCCGCAACAACGCCCGGACGATTACTGATCCCCGCGCCCGGCTCCAGCAGTTCTACGTCTACCAGGAGGCGGCCGGCCAGCGCGGCAGTTTCTTCATCGAATATCCCTACCGACAGATCAACGAGAACTACGCACCCACCCAGGCGGGCTTCAGTGACCTGAACTTCGGCATCAAGTCGCTGATGTTCGACTGCGAACTGTTGCAGATCACCTTCCAGTTCCGGACCTACACGCCGACTGGCAACAGCATGCTCAACCTGGGAACGGGGCACTTCTCGCTGGACCCCTCGATCCTGGCCAGCCTGAAGTTGGGCCCAACGACCTATTTCCAGGGCCAGTGGGGCAACTGGATCCCCCTGGCCGGCAACCAGAACCTGGCCGGCGGCGTCTTCTACTCGCTGATGAGCCTCAACCAGGTGCTGGCCTACCCCACGCCGGATAGCCCGCTGATCGCCACGCTCGAGATGGACGCCTGGTCATTCGAGAACGGCGGCTACACTGCCGGCATCGCGCCGGGCCAGAAACCGATCTATGTCGAGAAGGGGGGCGGCGTATCTTACTTCAACATCGGCCCCGGCCTCCGGCAGTCGATCTGCAACCGGGTCGACTTTGGAGGCGCCATCACCTGGGCGACCAGCACGGCCCACTGGGCCGAGCCCTGGTTCCGCTTCGAGGCCCGGTTCCTCTTCTGACCGCGAGCCCTGGCCGGACGGTTTCGGTCGTTGCTGTCACCCTATGCCGAGGCTCGGCGTTCCGCGCGGCGGCTCCGCGGCCATCGCCCGTTGCTCTCACGGCCGGCCCAGGTCCCAAGCACTGCGCCCTACGCAATCTGCTTCAACCGAATCGCACGGCGGATTCTGCTCGAGAGGCATTTTTCTATTCCGATCCACCGACCGGACACCGTAGCATAGATCGGTCAAGAACTCGTGGAGTTCGCAGTGGTCGGGAAGTCGACGGAGATTCACATCAATGGCGGATGATCGCTCGCAGGCCAGTCGGCGCTCCTGGCGGGGGAAGTCCGAGCCCGAGCGGCGCGAACCGCTGGCACGTACCGAGAAATCCACTCACAGGTGGTCCGATCGGAGCACTCGACCCGGGGCTGACCAGCCATCGGGCTCGCGGCCGTTCGGTTTGATCGCCGGACTCGTTGCGTTCGCGGCCTGCCTGGGTCTGGTCATCTGGCTCATCTGGATGATCAACCCGCCCCGGCCTGCGGGGGTGTTACTCCTGGGTGCGGATTACGCGACGAACCTCGCCGTGCCGCACAATGCCCTGGGTTACCGGGGCCTCAAGGGCATCGAGCGACTCTCCCGGGCGCCCAGGCCGTGGACCTTGTTCAATCCCGCCAGGCTCGAGCTGATCCATAACCCGAACGACCGGGATGTCCTGGAGACGGCCGACGATTGGCAGGCGGTGATCACCTCGCTCAAGAAGGGTTTCGGCGAGCCGACCCTGATCCTGGTCCTGGCCCTGAATGGGGGTTCCGACTCGGCCGGGGCCTACCTCATGCCCAACCAGTTGAAGCGGCCGGAAGACCGTCTGGACATGAAGGCCGTGATCGCCTCGATGAAGGAGTTGCCGCCCGAGAAGGCCAAGATCCTGGTGGTCGAGGGGGCGCAGGTCGAGTCGGACTGGCGGCTGGGCATGCTCCACAACGATTTCGCGCGTCGGCTCAAGGAACTCGAGCCCGAGATCCGCGCCGTGCCCAACCTCTGGGTCCTGAGCGGTTGCGACGAGGATCAGCGGTGCTGGTCCTCCGAAGGCTTGGGTCGGACCATCTTCCATTACTACATCACCGAGGCGCTCCGGGGCGGCGGCGCGGCCGGCTCCGACGGGCGTCTCTCGCTCGAGGAACTTTACCGATACGTGCGTGAGAACGTGCGGGCCTGGGCCTGGACCGCACGGGGGGCCGTCCAGGAACCGGTCCTGATCCCGGGCCCGTACGGCGCCGGCGGCGCCGGGGCCTCCCAGCCGTCGCACCTCGACCCGACGTCGGTCCACCTCGCCACGGTCGAGGACGCGCCGTCGGCCGAGGCTCCCCCGCCGCCGCCGCGCGATGCCCTCGCCGGTGCGTGGCAGGCATTCCGACGGCTCGACACGCTGGTCCCCCACCCTTCGACCTATTCGCCCCTTCGCTGGCGCGCCTACGGGGCCGCACTCGTGCGGTACGAGCAACTTCTTCTCGCCGGCGCTACCGAGGCCGCCCAGCCGGTCGGCGAGCAGCTCTCGCGGCTCGAGCAGGCCATCCGCAAGGATCGCACCCTGAGTGGCCTGGGAGCCTCCGCCGGGGTCAACCTGGTGATGGATGCGCTCAACGGCGGGGCGAAGGATCGACCCGAGCCGTCCGGTTTCGACAAGCTCTTCCAGTCCGCCGATGATCTGGACGCCCAGAAGATCTGGGAGGGCCTTCGCGAGGGCGAGACCAAGGGCGACGAGGGGAGCGGATCGGTCCGGCCGCTCCGGAACCGACTGGCCGAGTACCTGCTGCGTCGAGCCCAGGACGAACCGGATCAGAACCTTCCGCGTGCCGCGAACGACATCCGCCTGACCGGGATCGCGGGCGAGCCCCTCCCGGCCGAGTCCCACTTCCTGCGGATGCTCCAGTCGCCTCCGCTCGCGGGTCGCCCGCCTTCCTTCTGGAGTCTCGCGTCCCAGGCCCCTCGCGTTCGCGTCCTGGCCGAGCGTGCGGCGATGGGCCTGTCTCCCCGGGCGGATGGGTACCCCTACTGCGAGCAGGTCCACGCCTGGACCCGCCCCATCGTCGAGCAAGCTGATGGCAATCGACGGACCGGCGAGGATCAACTCTTCGCCGCCGATGAACGGACCTGGGGCCTGGCCCGGAAAGACCTGGAGATCGCCGAGGCCGGCTACCACAAGGCACAGGCCCTGGCCGTCGCGATCCGGTCGGCGCTGTCGGTCCGCGATCGCGCCTTCGCAGTCTTGCCCGAGTACTCGCGATGGCTGGTCCATCGCCAACCGGACCAGTCCGTCGATGAGCTGGCCGCCCGGGTCCAGACGCTCTGGGACAATGCCCACCAGCTTTCCCGGATGCTGGCGCAATCCGATCAGGGGGCCGAACTCACCAAGATCCAGCAGGTAGCGCAAAGCCTCGATTCGGGCCTCGGACAACTTGTGGAACAGTTCGTTCGAGAGCGCGCGAGGATCGCCAAAGACCGGCTCAATCAGGACTGGGAGGACGACACCGCCGCCGCGGCCGTCCTCTTCCCCGACGATGAGGATTTGACGGTTCGAAAAGGCATCTGGGACCGGCTGGACGACATTCGCCTCCATGACGTGGCCGTCGCCCGATCGCCGTCCACGAACTCCGACGGGGCCGATCGACCCGATCCCGCTCGGATCGCCGCGGCCGCCCGCCGAGACGCCGCGATCGAGGGAAACCTGGCGCTCTCGGCCCTCGGCGAGGCCTGGTTCGGCCACGCCGGCTTCAAGGATTTCGACCAGGGCGATTACCGCAAGACGCGCGAGCGCCTCGCCGCACTGCCGGGTCGAGCCGATGAGGCCAATCCCTGGTGGAAGGAAGCGGCGAGCCTGGGAGACCGGATCGGCCAGCGATTCCGCGCCCTTCGCGGCACGATCGCCGCCCTGTCCGACGAGGGTCGAGGGATCGCCGACTTCTCCGCGTTCCAAGCCCGGCTGTCCGAGGCCGATGGACTGGCCCGGCTGGTCGACCGCGGCGAAGAGCCACCGGCCTCCTCATCCGTCGAGCCCTCGACGCGATACCGCCAGGCGCGTGTGCATGACCTCCTGGTCTGGATGGCCGACCGGGCCTGGCGCGACCACTGGTACGGCGAGGATCCCGCCGCCCCGCCGTATTACCAGGGCATCGTCGCCCGACTCTTCAATGATGCCCAGGCCCTGTTCCCGGACCTCCGAGAGGCCGATCAGAAGCGCCGACAGGATCTGAGCGCGCCGGGGCGATTGGCCCTGAAGGGACCGGACCAGGACCCGCTGGTCCTGACCAGCGAGCTCGCAGCCTCCGCCGAGTACCGCGTGGTCGACGAGACCGGTCCGAGGACGGTCCCACCCGGAATCCCCGTCATCCGGCCCCAGACCAGCGGTCCTCTGAGCCTCCTCCCTCCCTCGACGGCCGATTACCGGGCGGCGGCCCGAAGCTCGCAGGCCGCAACCGCGTTCCGGCTGACCAGCCCGAGCTTTGTCGTCGCCGAGCGGCGAGGCAATGGCTTCGATGCGCTCCTGGACAACCCCGGCGGCCGTGGCGCCAGCCTGGACGTCGACGGCTTCTTCCGGGGACAGGTCTTCAAGCTCACGACGAGGGTCGACCTCCAGGTCGTGCCCGACGCCGTCGCCATCGGGCCGGCCCCCCCCGACCCCCCGCTGGCCAGCGTCGCCGTGCGGGCCAGCGACGAGATCATCCGCCGCTTCGGCAAAGGCACCGGCTCGATCGCCATCGTCCTGGATTGCTCCGGCAGCATGCGCGACGGGATCGCCGGCGGCAGCAAATGGACCGCCGCCAAGCAAGCGCTCCTCAAGGTCCTCGAGGAGGTCCCCGAGAACACCAAGCTCAGCCTCTGGACCTTCAGCCAGGCCCGCCCCGGCGTCCACTTCGACGCCCAGGGCATGATGGCGGGTAACAACCCCGCGCAGAATCAAGAGGCACAACTGGATGCCCAGGAGCCCGAACGAACCATCAAGCAGCAGCGTCCCCTGGCTCCCTGGGCCCCCGCACAGCTCGCCCAGGTCCGACAGCTCCTCGAAGAATTGCATCCCTACCACGAGACGCCACTGGTCGCGGCGATGGCACGCGCCGCGACGACCGACCTGACCAATGTCGCCGGCCTGAAAAACCTGCTGGTCCTCACCGACGGCAACGACAATCGGTTCAATCGCGACATCCCCGCGTATCTCGAGGAGTTCTTCCGCCCGCTGGGCATCCGGCTGACGATCGTCTACTTCCACGCCGGACAGCAGGCGAATAAAGCGGAGCTCCAGGCCGCCCGGAACAATTTCGAGAAACCGCTCCAGCGACTGGATCCGCGGAATCGATTCGTCCAGGCCACGGACCTCGTCCAGTTGACCGACCGGCTGAGGACCGGGCTCGAGCAGAAGCTGGTCTGTCAGGTTATCAAGTCGGACAATAGCCCGGCCGGAAACGAGCCCCTCGAGGTTACGCGGCCCAGGAACGACCTCTTGAGATGGTGGACCGCCGGCCTGGCCCCCGGGTTCTACACGCTCCGCGTCCTCGCCGACCGGCCCTACGAGCAGAAGGTCAACTTCGAGAGTGGCGACCGGCTGATCGTCGATCTGGTCGACGGCGACAACGGCGGCATTGCCTTCCGACGCGCCCTGTACGGTGACGAGGACGACTTCCAGGACGAGGAGAAGCAGCGGGGCGGGTCCTGGCGTCTGTCGACCCTCGGCACCCGGAAAACCGGAGACGAGCCCTCCGGCCTGACTTTGATGGCGGCCCTCGAATCGTCCGCGACCGTCGAGCCGACCCTCTCGCAGCATCGGCCCGGTTGGACCGACTTCCGGTTGAGCGTCGCGGGGCTGAAAGAGGTGCCTTCGAGCCTCGCACTCCGCTCCCGCGAGCGGACGGCTTACCCGGCGCCGGTCTGGCAACTCGACGTCCCTCGGTGGCCGGGCAAGCTCGGCCGGCCGATCCTGACGGCCTGGTGGCTGGCCAGAGAGGAGGCCACCGTCTCCGCCGCGTTCGAACTCGATCCGTCCCGAGTTCCGTTCGATGCCACGCTCCCGGACGGCGGGGTCGTGAGGGTCGAGGGCTTCGGGCTTGAGAACCACTACGTCGAGGTGCAGCCCGGCGAGCCCCCTCAGTCCTCTCCCTGCCTCTTGATCCGGCTGGCGTTCCCCGTGGGCAGCCCGCATTTCATCGATCCGGACTCGCTCAAGGTCATCGAGCCGACGCGATACGAGCATCGCTACTACGGTCGGGCCGGCAAGTATGCCGGGCTGTTCTGGCCGGTGAACGAATCGCAGTACGAGATCCTCCGCAAGAGCAAATTCCGCGTGATCTCGCTGAACGGGCTCCGGGATCGGGCGGAGAAACTCGGCCAGAAAGTCGAGATCAAGCTGGGAATCCCGAAGGACGTCGTCAGGCTGCCGGAACCACCGCGGGCGATCCAGTCGCTGCGTTCCAGCTTTCGGATTCCAGGTTTCAGGGTTCAGTGAGTGGACCGGAGCGATCTGGTCACCAATCACTGATGACCAACGACTGAATACGGAAGAATGAACCCCGAAGAGTGAACACGGAAAACCGGAGCAAAGCGACCCATGGCAGGCGACACGAGGGGAGTGGGACGTTGGCGGGAGGGTGGCTCATCCCGGCGAGCCGCGCGCACGGGCCCCACCTCGGCTAAGAAGTGGCTCGGGACCGCGATCGTGTCGGCCTTACTGACCGCGGCCGTCGCCGCCTTCGGCTGGCTGGCGTTTCAGGTCTGGTTCGCGACCGGTCCGCGCCCTTATTTCGTCGCCTTCTGGGTTGGTCCGTATGACCGGCCCGAGATCCCGCCGACCTCATGGATGGACGCCGACCGACGCGCCCTGAAAGAGGACCGAGTCTTCTCCCGGTCCGATCCCAGGTCCGATGGCGACGACAAGACGACCCTCGAAGTCATGAAGAAGCGGCTGGAGGATCTTGCCGCTCGCCCTCGCGACGAGGATGTCGTGGTGTATCTGTCGGCTTACGCGGTGATCGATCACGACAAGAAGATTCAGATCCTGGCGGCCGATTCCGTCCCCTACGAGGCGAAGACCCAGCTCCCGCTCTCGTGGGTCCTCGACCGGCTCAAGAATTGCCCGGCGAAGAACAAGCTACTGGTCCTGGACATCATGCGGGGGATGATCGATCCTCGCGACGTGGGGGGCACGGCCGACGGCGTGGGCGACCTCCTTGCGGGCGCGCTCCAGGACGCCGGCGATCCCAAACGGCTCAATGACCCCGACCTGATCGTGATCGCCGCATGCGGACCGGGCCAGATCGCGCTCGGGTCGGACGCACTCCGGCATTCGGTCTTCGGCTACTACTTCCATCGAGGGCTCACGACCCAGGAAGCCGACGCCGATGGTGATGGTGCGGTCTCGGCCAGGGAACTCGGCGGCTACCTGGCCAGTCACGTCGACGCCTGGGCCATGCACTACCGCGGTGTTCACCAGGTTCCGGTGATCCTCGGCCGGCAGACGGGCGACTTCGCGCTGGCCGCCGCCCGGGCGCCGCGATCGACAGTCGTGGTCGCCAAGGCCGAAGACGCCGGGGCGGAGACGAATGCCGCCCAGACTCCCGATGCCGGCAAGAAGGAGCTGGCGGGCGAAGGGAAGGACGCGACGAAGGCGAAGGAGGACTTGGCGGATGCGTCGAAGGGCAAGCCGGCGGATGTGAAGGAGGGCACGTATCCCGCCTGGCTCGAGGAGGCTTGGACCATCGTCGAACGCTGGCGGAATTCGGGCGACTTCCGGGCCGCGCCCCGCGTTTACCGCCGGCTGGCACGGGAGTCGATCCGGGCCGAGCTCCGATGGCGCGGCGGCGAGCCCGCCGAGCCGATCCGGCTCGGGCTGGAGAAGACCGTCCTCGAGCTGAACGATGCGATGAAGAAGGCCGTGGACATCCGTCAGCCGCCCGCGCGATCGGTCGGGCAGGCGCGCGCCTTCGGGCGACAAACCGACCGCGCGCTCGCGGATGTGCTGACGCGATGCCTCCAGAAGAGCCACCAGCTTCCCGCCGACTCGCCCGAACTGGCCAAGGAGGTCAAGGAGGGACTGGCGAAGTTCAAGGTCAGGTCGGGTCTCGACCTGGCCATGGCCCTGGTCGACGCCGCGGAGGGCGAGATCTTCGACGCCAGGACGCTGACGTTCCTCGACGGGATCGTCGACCAGTCCGGAAAGCCCCGGGACGTCGTCGAGCTGATCTTCCTCCATCAACTCGCTGGCCGCGCGAGGCAGCCCGGCCCCTGGCAGCCGGACGCGGTCCGCAAGGCCTGGAGGACGGTCCTCGACGCCGAGCAGGCCAACAGCCGACCCGAGGCGATCACCTGGGTCCGTCCCCAGCTCGCAGAGGCCGACGCCAGCCTGCACCAGGCCAGGGTGCTCTTGCTGCCACAGACGGCCAATTATGCGTCTTGGAAACAGATCGCCGCGGCCTGGGACGATGCACGTACGAAGTACGAGATCGTCGCCCAGAGACAGGCTGCGATCCGAGAGGGCCAGGCGGCACTCTCCCTTGCACTATCGGCACTGGTCAGCCAGATCCCCTACCTGGAGGCCAGCCCGACGGCGGAACTCCAGGCCGATTGGATCGAGGCCGTCGACCGTTGCGGCGAGCTCGCCTTGAAGCTCAGGCCGCCGATCGGTCCGGAGTCGCCGGACGAGGGAACTTCGGCTGCCCTGGCCGACGCCACCGCGCGGCTCGAGATCCTCTCGCGCAAGCTAATGGCCCCGTTCCAGCACGCCGCGGTCCAGGAGATGGTGGCGAAATGCCGCACCCAGGTCCCCCCCGATCCGGAACTCGCGACCCAGATCGAGGCGGTGTACCTGTCCCCCTTGCTCGCGGTCACCGACCGTCGTGCCCTGTACGATGCCCAACAGACCCTCGAGACCCGCCTGGAGAAGACCTGGGACCCGTCCAAGGTTGACGGCTCGACGCCCACCTCGCCCAACGGCCAGCCCGGCGCCCGCGCACGGCGTCGTTTCGAGCGCATGGCCGCGTTCCTCAAGCTAGCCGGCGACGCGAGGACGTCACGCCTGCTCGACGAATTCCGACAGACCATCGAGCAGCTCGGGCGCGGCAAGTCGTCCGTCGGCTCCGACCCGGCCTGGGACATGTCGGATCCCGGCACGGTCTGGGCCTCGATGGCGCATTGCGCCGAGCTGGCCTACGGCGCGTTCGACCAACTGATCCAATCCGACGCGAGTGGCGAGGTCCTGGACCGGCCCGGCTGGCTGGCCCCCGTCTATATCCCCCGGTTCGGCGACTGGGCCTCCAGCCCGACCCGTCGCATCCGGGAGCGAGCCGCCAGCGACACCTGGGCCTGGCTCGCGGCCCACTACCGGCACGAGGGCCGCGACCTGCACGGGCTGATGGACCCCGACGGCGTGCTGGAGCAGGCCGCCCGCGAATGCCTGCCCGATTCCGCCGGCCCGCCGGACGTCGCGCTGCGGTTTGACGGCCCCCCCTCGACGACCCGACTCTCACCCCGACAGCGGACCGCGACCGTCAGCCTCCAGCTCGCCCTGACGGGCGGCGGCACGGCCCAGAAGGTCCTGGTGGAACCGCTCGTGCCGGAAGACCCTCGGCTTGAAGTCTCCGCGCCCGATCCCGCCGCGCCACAGGTCTCGGCGACGGCCTCGACGTCGGTCTCGATGGAGCTGAAGCTGTCGGACGACCCGGCACGCACGCAGGCCATGCCCCCGGCCGGACTCCTCGTGCGGGCACGCACCCCGGATCGACGCACCTACCATGCCCTGGTCCCCTTGAAGATCGTCGCGACCGGTATCGATCCCACGCTGGCCCTCAGCCGCAGTCCGGACGAGTGCGATGACGTGCCGATGGACCGGCTCCGGCTGCGGCCGATCACCGGCGTTCGCCAGCCGTACTACGTCTTCGTGAAGAACCCGTCGGACCGGACCTGGGACGTGATCGTCGAACTCGAGGAGGGCGACAAGGTGGTGGCGAAACCGATCTCGGTCCCCGCCCAGTCGTCGAAGAAAGTACCGGGCTTCGGCACGCCGCCCCCCAAGCCGGGCGAGGAGCTGCGCGAGCTGGCCGGCCCGATGCTCCGGCTGAAAGACGCCGCCGGCGGCGTGCTCGACGAGCAGCCGATCCGCGCGGTCATCGCCACGCCTCAGGACTACGTCGAGGTCACCCGGGTGGAGTTCGCCCCCGCGGCCCCCGGGCAGCCCAACCAGCTGACCGTCGTCCTCCGCGCCCTCCCCGCGATGACCGGTCCCCCCTGTCCGGTCGAGCTCGTCCTGCCCACGCTCCAGACCCCACCCAAGGAAGGATTGCTCGTCGGCAAGCTCGAGCCCGGCAAGCCTCCGCTGACGCTCTACGCCGAGGACTTCACGCTCAAGACGACCGACGGCGACCAGGCCGACTTCTACCTCAACATCGACGGATTGAAGCGCGTGATCTGGTTCCGCGGCCGATTCCCGGAGATCGGGGTCTTGCAGCGCCCGGTTGAGATGCGAGAGCCCCAGGTGCGCCTCAGCCCCACCTTCCTGGTCAAGCCCGGCACGGAGGCGCGGCTCCGCGTCGCCTTCGAGGCCGACAACGCCCCGGCCAATGCCCGGCTCACGTTCAGGCTCGGCCGATCCGACGGGGCCCAGTTCCAGGACGACATCGAGCCCTGGTCCGATGCCGTGAAGCAGCGTCGCATCGGCTTCGATCCCGGCGGTGAGGCGGGCGCCTTGCTCTTCGATGCGAGTTTGAAGGACTGGGTTCGGGAATGGCCGGTCCCGGGCATCCTGGGTCGTCGCACGCTCCGTGCCCAGCTCTTCGTCGATGACCGGCGCAACCCGCTGAGTTCGTTCGAGACGGAGCTGGAGCTCGACGACCAGTTGCCCTCCAAGATGGCCTTCGAGCTTCCTGATCAGATCGCGCGGGAGACCAAGGAACTCCCCGTACGTGCCTCGGTCACGCCACCGTCATCGAAGATCACCGACGTGACGTTCATCTTCGGTCCAAAGGCCGACTTCGACAAGGTCGTGGCCGAGAACCGGGCCTTCAAGGCGCGAACTAAGGATCCGAAGGGGAGCGAATGGACGGCGATACTCCCGGTCCCCAAGGATGCCCCGGCCAAGCTGATCGTCACCGCACGCTTCACCACGGGTGTCGGACTCACCGCCCTGCACTCCGAGGAAGTCAACGTGATCGATCTGCCCAATCCGGGGCAGATGAAGTCGGCCCCCCCCAAGCGAGGTGCCATCGTCGGGACCGTGAAGGAAGGCGACCGGCCTCAACCCGGCCTGAAGGTCGCCCTCTACGATCCCATGGCACCGGCCAACAAGAATGCCCTGCTGGACACCGCCGAGACCGACGAGAAAGGGGCGTATTCCTTCAAGAATCTCGAGCCGAAGGAGTATCTGGTCTACTGCATCAAGGAGGACGGGATCAACAATCGTAAAGGCTACAAGCGCGTTACCATCAAATCCGGCCAGACACTCCCGGTGGACCTGGAGCTGGTCAAGTAGGCCGGTCACCCGGAAGTCAGCTCGCCTTCGCGTCCGGGGCACCGTTCGATCCCGCCGGCTTGCCCGCGAATCGCCGGACGATCAGGCCGGCGCCGGCGAGGACACCCAGGGCGATGATCAGGATGAGCGCCAGCCGGACGCGGCCGGCCATCCGCGACGCCGTGACATTCTGGTCCATGGCCTCCTCGGTCCAGGTGACGCTGTCCTGGTCTTCCTTGATCATCCGCATCGGCACGCCCGAGGCGAACGCCTGCTGCGTCGCTGAGTCGCGCCCCGTACCGGCGAAATAGCATCCGCCGAACATGACCGGCTCGCCCCGGAGCGTGGGGATGCAGTCCCTGAGGAAGCGGCCCATGCGCTCGCCCCGCTCGACTATGCCGTGCAACAGCCGGAAGAGCTGGATGTTGGAACGAAGCACCTCATCGAGCTCCTCGATGCCCTGCGATTCCACCTGGAACATCGTGTGGATCATCGAGGGGAACAGGGTGCCGGTGACCACCTCGACGGAGTCCTCGACCTTCTCCCCGAACTCGTCGACGGTCAGGTTCGGGACCAGGGGGAAGCGCTGACCCATCCGCTTGCGTACCTGCTCGGCCGGGAGCCTCTCGACCAGTTCGGAGAACCCGTCGATCTGCTCCAACCCGCCGATCAGGGCGAGGACCGGGCATCGCATGCGGAAGAGATCGAAGATCGTCGTCAGATCCTTGCGCAGGGCATCCGCGAGATCGGCGAGGTCGTTGCGTGTGTCGACGCCGATGGGGAACGTGACGAGCACGCCGTTGATCGGGCAGAAGCCCCGTCGATCGCGGATGATCAGCCGGCAGAGGTGCCGCAACCGCGACAGGTGCGCCTCGGGATTCTCGACCCGACGGGCCCGACCGGTGCGAGACAGCTCCTGGACCGCCTTGGATGCCGCCTGGAAATCTTCGACCCGCAGGGTCGCCGCGCCGGCCGCACCCATCCCCATCGTCTTGAAGGGGTCGGCCGACTGGTCCGACATGGTCGCCAGGACGTCCTCCATCGGACCACCTCCGGGATTCTCCTGACGGTATTGTCCCAGCAAGGATGCCCCGGAACAGGTCAGCCAGATCCCATCCCGGCTGGCCGTGACGTGCAGCGGAGCGTCGGGATCGCCGGGCACCTGGCGGATCGGGCCCTTGATCCCGGCTGCCCGGTAGAAATCGTCCTCCGTCACCGATGGCCAGCCCAGGAGGAGGAACAGCGGGGCGTGATCCAGGTGGATGTCGGCCCGGCCCATCGCCTCGATGGCCAGGCCCCAGGCGCGATCGATGTCGGGGAAATCGGACCCGACCGGCTCGATGTCCAGGCTGAGCAGGCGGAACAGCAGCCAGCCCAGCCACATCATGACGTACAGGCACAAGGCCAGCATCGGCAGCCAGAGCCGGCCGACCCAGGGGGACGACGCGCGGATCACGTTCGACAGGCCGAAGATCGCCGACTGGTTGATCGCGGCCAGGATCGCCAGGAAGATGCCGACCGCTATGACCCGCCCCAGCCATCGGACCGCCGGATCTCCCGACCGGGCCGCCTCCGCCGAGTCGAACATGGGGAAGACCAGGAAGAACAAGCCTTTGACGAGATCCAGCGGCTTCGCGATGATCGGGCTCATGGTCGTTGACGAACTCGGTGGGAGGTGGGGTGATTCAGAACCGATACAGGGCCAGGAGCACCAGGACGACGACCAGGGCCAGCCCTCCGTAGATCCCCACGACCCGCCGGAGCGTCTCCCGGCCGACCAGGGGCGAGACGTTGGTCTGGACGCCCAGGTCGCGCGGCGGCTGCCAGGCGGATGGCCGGGTGATCATCGGGCGCATCTCCTCGACGTATTGCCGGACCTTGGCGAGGTTGTCAAAGTACGTGCCCCGAAAGCCCAGGACGGTACAGAGGAAGAACGTCTCGACCGCGTCGAGGCCGGGCTGCGTCGGGGTCCGCGCGGCGCCCGGGTGGCGGAGCACGATATCCGCCTGCTCCCAGAACTTGGTGGCCGCGACGTTCGTGCCGAAGATCTCGAACTCGAGGGTCCGCTCCTTCCAGTCGTCGGCCCAGGGCGGCTGGCAATGGATGATGAACAACTCATCCACCCAGCAGGCCAGGGCGTACCGGGCGCCCAGGAAGACCCCGTCGCCGAGATAGTCGGGCAAGCGCCGCCCCTCGGACTCGCTGCGGATCATCGCGATGAGCTGCTGGCGTACGGCCTCGATACCGGGCGACTCGCCCCGATCGAGGCGGTCCTTGATGTCCAGGGCCTGGCCGAAGACCTTGTAAACGATGCGTCCGAACGGCTTGTTCATGAGACTGGCAATTCTCCTCCACGCGGCGGGGACCGGCGATCGGACCGAGGGCTCGGGGCGGATGTGGCCCGATCCGCCACGACTCGGCTCGTCGACGACCCCGACGACGATCCGACTCCATCGAACCTCAAGGTCGTCCGCCTGGGCGTCCGCCGCCGGTACCCGCCCGCACCAGGACATACAACGTGAATCGGAACGTCATCTCCGAGCTCAGCCTCAGGGTGACCTCGCGCTCTCCCTCGATCTTGCCGACCAGGATATCCTCCTTGAACCGGATCGCCAGCGTCCGTGAGCTCTCGACCGACTGCCACTCGTTCTGCTGGAGCTCGCGGTTGATCTGGAAATAGGTCAGCGAATTGGACGCGCCCGCGTCGCGCGGCAGGGCCTGCGGCAGCGACGTCGCGGGCACTTGCGTGAACTGCAAGCCCACGTCCCGGCGTCGGTAGATCATCTCGACCCGGTCGGCGCTGCCGACCTTCGTGCCGAGACGCTCGAGCTCCCGGGCGCATGGCTCGGGCTCCAGCGGGCTGACCACGCCGATGTACATCGGGATGCTCCGGTCCAGCCAGGCCGGATCGATCTCGACCTGCATCCGCAGGCCATGACCGACGAAGTCGCGCTCCTCGTAGTCGGGCTCGGGCGCGATGTCCACCAGCTCGTCCAGATAGCTCTTGATCCGGTGGCCATTACCGGTAATTGCTGCCTGTGGATGAATGAAGCTGCTTTCGTGAATGACAGGTATAAAACCTTTAAATTCGTATATCATTTTTAACTTTTAACTTTAAGCTTTGAACTATAAACTTTGAACTTTAAACTTTAAACTAAGTTATAAACTTCTTAAGGGTTTCCCTTGTAAAATCAGATAACACCAATTTGCCACTCATCTCTGCTCTTTTAACCAATAAATCATCCCAATCCTCTGTTC
>JBKQHM010000058.1:0-22688 GCA_052148775.1 Isosphaeraceae bacterium
GACCTTGACCTTCGTCGCCGTGGCCCTGCTCCTGACGGGTGCGGCGTTCTACGAGACGCGGGACCGCTCGCAGAAGGGCGACCGATTCAACGATCAGGGGCAACCCTTCTTCGCCGACTTCAAGGACCCGCTGGCGTGCACCGACCTGGAAGTCGTGAGTTTCGACCCCTCGACCGCGACGGCGACGCGGTTCCAAGTGAAGTACAAGGATAAGAAGTGGGTGATCCCTTCGCACAACGATTACCCCGCCGACGCGAAGGACCGACTCGCCAAGACGGCGGCCGCCGTCATGGACCTGACCAAGGACACGATCCGCAGCGACGACGCGAAGGAGCAGGAGGCGATGGGGGTCATCGACCCGCTCGACGCCAAGACCGCGACCCTCCAGGGTCGGGGCAAGCGCGTCACGCTGCGGGATTCGACGGAGAAAGTCCTGGCGGATTTCATCATCGGCAGGGAGATCAAGGGGGCCGACCGGAAGGAAGGCACTTCGCTCCATTATGTTCGAGTCCCCGACCAGAAGCGGACCTACGGGGTGAACGTCAAGGCCGACCTCTCCACGCGGTTCGCCGACTGGATCGAGACCAACCTGCTCAAGCTGGACACCGGCAAGATCCGCCGCATCGTCTTCGACAACTACAAGCTCCAGGAGGACCGCGACGAGCGAGGCTCGTTCCTCAAGGTCGTGCAGGGAAACAAGGTCGCCGTCGATCGCAAGGATTCGACCGGGCCCTGGACGATGGAAGGTCTGTCGGCCGACAAGGAGGTCAACGAGGAACAACTGCGAACCCTCACCGACGCCGTGGGCGATCTCAAGATCGTCGGCGTCCGGCCCAAGCCGCCCGGCCTCAAGGACCCCAACGATCCGAACCTCAAGCTGACGTTGCCCATCGTCGCATCGCTCCAGAGCAAGGGCTTCTTCGTGACCAAGAAGGGCCTCTACTCCGACCAGGGCGACGTGATCGTCACGACCGACGACGGGGTGGTCTACACCCTGCGATACGGCGGGCCGCTCTTCGCCTCCGGAGATGAGCTGACCGCCGGGGTGCCCGACGACGCCGAGAAGAAGGTGGACGCGAAGAAGGCCGACGCCAAGAAGTCGGAGGGAACGCAGGAAAGCCGATACCTGATCGTGACGGTCTCCTTCGACCCGACAATCGTGCCCAAGCCGGAGAAGGACGCCGATAAGGCCAAGCCCGCCAATCCGTTCGTCATCCCCGACGACCCCTTCGCCCCCGACCCGAACGATCCGAAGTACATCGCCGATCAGAAGGCCGCCGAGGAGAAGGAGAAGCGCGACCAGGCCGACTACGAGAAGAAGCTCGCCGACGGCCAGAAGCGCGTCAAGGAGCTCACGGATCGGTTCGGCCCCTGGTACTACGCGACCCCCGTTGAGAGCTTCAATAAGATCAACCTCGACACTTCGATCCTCACCAAGCCCAAGGGGGCGGCCGGCTTGCCTTCGGGCATGCCCCCGCTGGCGCCTGGCGGCGGATTCCCCGGCATGGGCGGATTCCCGCAGGCTCATCCTTGAAGTGTGTGCATAAAGGCCGTGTAGCGTGCCGGTTGCGGGACCGATCCGGTCCGCTCCGGCGAACCCGGCGCGCGACAGGCGTGTCCTAGTCGATCTTCGTAGGGCGCTCCGCGAGCACCGGCCCGGGTCAAGCCGATGGACCCGGCGCTCGCGGATCACCCTACTCGAATTAACCGGCGTTAATCGTGAAGTGAAGGTGAGGGAGAAATGGCGGTCGAATCCGATTCGGGGCGCAGGCGTCATTTGCTGTCGGCGCTGGTTCAGAACCGGCCCGGCGTGCTGGCGCACGTCTCGGGGATGTTCTCGTCGAGGGGCTTCAACATCGATAGCCTGGCGGTCGGAGAGAC
This sequence comes from Isosphaeraceae bacterium, assembly GCA_052148775.1. Classification (GTDB taxonomy): domain Bacteria; phylum Planctomycetota; class Planctomycetia; order Isosphaerales; family Isosphaeraceae; genus CAVZRC01. Next base: position 1,882 of record JBKQHM010000058.1, read on the forward strand.
CGAGGACCCCCATCTCTCCCGGATCACGGTGGTCGTCATGGGCGACGACCGGCACCTGGACCAGGTGCGCAAACAGCTCGAGAAGATCGTAACGGTCGTGAAGGTCCACGACATCTCGAGCGAGGACTACGTCGAGCGGGACCTGATGCTGATCAAGATCGACGCCCCGCCGGGCCTCCGCGCGGAGATCCAGGCGTTGGTTCAGATCTTCCGCGGCCGGATCGCGGACGTCAGTCCGGACCAGTTGATGATCGAGATCTCTGGCCAGGAGAAGAAGATCGAGGCATTCATCGAACAGGTCCGGCCATACGGGATCCGCGAGGTTGCCCGTACGGGTCGGATCGCCCTTGTGCGCGGAGACCGGCCGCTCGAGGGTGAGCGTCCCGAGGGCCAGGCATCGCCCGTCGAAGGCGAGAACGAAGCACCCCCCGTGGTACAGGGCCATTCCGAGCTCTGACTCTTTTTGTCATCGGTCATCGGTCATTGGTCATTGGTCGCCAGTGGTTCGATCGGAGCCGACCGACAGGCCGAGCCGCCCGACACAAATGACCAATTACCAGATGAGGACACGCTCATGCCCGCCAAGATGTATTATGATCAGGATGCCGACCTATCGCTGCTCAAGGGGAAGACGATTGCGGTGATCGGCTACGGCAGCCAGGGCCATGCGCAGGCCCAGAACCTCCGCGATTCGGGCTGTAATGTTGTGATCGGCCAGCGGCCGGGCTCGGCGAATTACGATCTCGCCGTGCGCGACGGCTTCAAGCCCGTCTCGGCCGCCGAAGCCGCCGAGGCCGGCGACCTGGTGAACATCCTGTTGCCCGACGAGGTGCAGGGCGATATCTACACGCGCGACATCAAGCCCCACCTCCGCCCCGGCGACCTGCTCCTCTGCTCGCACGGTTTCAATATCCACTTCGGCCAGGTCGTGCCCCCCGAGGGCGTCGATAGCGCCCTGGTCGCTCCCAAGGGCCCCGGCCACCTGGTGCGGAGCGAGTTCGTCAAGGGGGGCGGCGTCCCCTGTTTGATCGCCACCGGGGACAACTGCTCGCCCGGAGGCAAGGCCCTGGCCCTGGCCTACGCGAAGGGGATCGGCGGCACCCGCGCGGGCGTCCTCCAGACGACCTTCGCCGAGGAGACCGAGACCGACCTGTTCGGCGAGCAGGTCGTTCTCTGCGGCGGTGTCAGCGCCCTGGTGAAGATGGCCTTCGAAACCTTGATCGCGGCCGGCTACCAGCCCGAGAGCGCCTACTTCGAGTGCCTCCACGAACTGAAGCTGATCGTCGACCTGATGTATCAGGGCGGCCTCAACTACATGCGCTACAGCATTTCCAACACGGCCGAGTACGGCGACTACACCCGCGGCCCCCGCATCGTCACCGAGGAGACGCGGGCCGAGATGCAGAAGATCCTCAAGGAGATCCAGACCGGCCAGTTCGCTCGCGAGTGGATCCTCGAGAACCGCGCCAATCGCCCCGTGTTCAACGCCACCAGGCGCCTCGAGCGCGAACACCCCGTCGAGCAGGTCGGCAAGAAGCTCCGGAGCCTCATGCCCTGGATCAATGCCAAGGAGGCCTGACCAGAAACGCCCTGTGCCAACGAAATGGGCAGGTCCGGGGTTGGTGTCCCGGCTTCATCCGAGCAGCGGATTGCCGGAAGATTTCGACGGAAGACGTTACTCCAGCGAGGTCAGACCGCAGAACGCCTGGGCTGGGAACGGTCGGGGGACGGAGCCCCCTCCTACCACGGCAGACTTGGCCTTTCTCCTGTAGGAGCTGGCTCCGTCCGGCGATCCTCAGCCAATCGTCATGCGTTCCAGGACATCCTTTGCGGCGGCATCTCCGCATGCCCGTGCGGGCCTCTCTCGACAGTTCCCATGGTCGCTCGGCGATCGGATGGCCCACTTCGTTCCGCGATTGGCAACGAGTCTCGCTCTGGGAAAAGCGTACTCGTTGGGCTAAGATGCATGGGTTGCCAATCCGGAGGACGACCGTCGATGAGTGGTAGTTCGCGCCATCGGATGCTCGTGTTTGCGTACCTCGTCGCTGCATTTGGGCTGACGGGGTCGATCGAGGTGCGCGCCCAATCGCCGACCGTCGACATCGAGGCGCGGAAGGCCAGTCCGGGCGAAGGACCGCCCTCGGGGAACGCCTCGGGTGTCCCGGAGACTCGTCCGGCCGCTTCTCCGTCGGCGTCCCAGAGACCGGGCGTGGATCGCTCGAGCATCGTCCAGTTGGTGCTGCGGGCCAATCCGATGCTCTGGCCCCTGGCGATTTGCTCGATAGTCACGCTGGGCTACGTGCTCGAGCGGGCCGTGGCGTTGCGCCGGGATCGGGTGATCCCTCGCGAGTTTGCCGATCGGTTCCTGGAGCGGCTTTCGGGCGGTAAGCTCGACCGCGAGCGTGCCCTGGAGCTTTGCCGGGCCCACGATTCACCGGCGGCGCGGATCTTCGCCATGGTCGTCAATGCCTGGGGTCAGCCCGGTGCGACGATCCGCCAGATACTCAGCTATGACGCGGCCGGCGAGGTCGTCGAGTTGAGGCGCAATCTCCGGGTCCTGAGCGCCATGTCGACCCTCGGGCCCTTGCTCGGCCTCCTGGGGACCGTCGTGGGGATCATCCAGTCCTTCGATGCGCTCGGAGGCCGGGTTGGGCCGGCCCGCGGTGAGGCGCTGGCACACGGGATCAGCCTGGCCCTGGTCGCAACCGCGATCGGCCTGGCGATCGCGATCGTCTCGGTCGCGTTCTATTACGTCTTTCTCAATCGTGTCGACATCCTGGTCCGCGAGCTGGATGACCGCGCCCGTCAGGTCATCGAGCTGGTCTCCGTCGAGGCCCAACGGCATCCGCCCTCGGATCGCCGGCATATCCCTCTGTCACCGCCCGAGCCGCTCCGACAGGAGTCGCGCGTTCTCTGATCCCCACGAGACCACACGCGATCTCCCGCCGAGGATTTTCTCGATGCTTGCCAGACGTGTCCAGGCCGACGAGTTGCCCATCATCAACATGACGCCCATGGTCGATGTGATCCTTTGCTTGCTCGTTTTCTTCATGGCCGCCACCCGCCTCTATGACTGGGACGAGAGCGAATTCGTGGTCAACGTGCCCCAGGTCGTCGAGGCCGCCCCGCTCACCGCGGCGCCGGACGACCTGGTGCTCACGGTCGTCAAGCCCGGCCGGGTGGCCGTCGGCGAATCGACATACGATCTCAACGCGCTAGCGACCCTGCTGCGGGAGGCCCGGAACCGCTACGTCAACCAGGGTGTCGTGATTCGCGCCGACGCCGCGCTCGTCTATCAGGACCTGGCCGATGTGCTCTCGGCATGCGACGAGGCCGGCATCCGGAATGTGCGTCTTCCTGTCCGATCGCGCGACGAGAAGCCGCCGGAATCTCCTCCCCGTTGAGTAACTCCTTACTTCGATCGTTGGTAATCGCCGTCGGGTGCCCGTCGCGCCCGCATTCAGATCTCCGGCCCGCCGTGGCGCCGGCCGACAGGCCCCTTGGAGCTTGGGATGGACCTAGTCAAGCAGCTCTTCGAGACCCTGATCCACCTCACCCCCGATTCGATCAACGCGTTCGTGGTCGCGGTCGGCCCGATGATCTCTTACACGACCCTCTTCCTGATCATCTTCGCCGAGACGGGGCTGGTTGTCGCACCCATACTGCCGGGAGACTCGCTCCTGTTCGCGGTCGGGGCCGTGACCGCCCATCCCGAGTCGCCGATTCATCTGGGGACGACCGCGGTGCTGCTGGTCATCGCCGCGATCCTGGGCGACGCCGTCAATTACAGTATCGGCTACTACGTCGGGCCTCACGTCTTCACGCGGGAGGACTCGCGCCTCTTGAACAAGAAGCACCTGCGACATGCCCACGAGTTCTACGAGAAATATGGCGGGCTCACCATCATCCTGGCGCGGTTCATCCCGATCATCCGGACATTCGCCCCATTCGTCGCCGGGATCGGCAAGATGAGCTATCTCCGGTTCGCGCTCTACAACGTGGTCGGAGGGGCGGCGTGGGTGCTCCTGTTCCTGGTCGCGGGCTGGCGATTTGCGGGACTCGAGGTGGTGAAGAAGTATTTCCACCTCGTGATCGTCGCGATCGTCGTGCTCTCGGTCCTCCCCCCGGGGATCGAGATCATCCGGGCCCGATTGCGTCCGAAGCAGTCGACGCCCGTTCCCGAGCAGGATTGACCAACTGACGAACAACCGCTCGGGGGGACCGAAATCGGTCCTCTCGCACCGGATCTTCCACGCAAGTTTCGACGGGGAATTCAACGACTCTTGGCGTCGATGGCTTTCTCCAGGTCGGCGAGGGCCACGGCGTCGAAACTTCCGCCCAGGAGTGCCGAGAGTTGGAGGCCCACCAGGACCTCGCTGGAACCCTTCCCCTCCGCGATCATGTTGAGGTACGGCTCGGCACCGACGAGTACCGCTCTCGGTTTACCGTGGACGGTCAGGACGTACCGGACGCTGTCATTCTCCAGGTCTTTGAGGATCCCGGGTAGATTCTGGTGTAACTCTCGACTTCCGATGATCCGGACAGGAGACTCCGAGGTCTTGTCCGCCATGAACGCTGGCCTCCTCCGGAGGTGTGGCAATTCTTTTCGCGAGGGCTGATCGGCAAGTTGTCGAACGACAGGGTGCGTTGATCCATCCGCCCGCGATCGATGTTCATCCTGAAACGACCGCACGAGAAACTCGATCCAACTCATGAAGGGAAATGCGCGAACGATTCTGCTCTTCGCCTCCGATCGGGCCCCTTTGAGGAAGTACCCCCACTCTCGGCCCGAAGATCTCGAGGTCCCGCATCACAACAGTTTTCCGACATGAGACACGCAGCTTTGGTGTTCGGAGAACGGCCTTGAGCCTAGACCGTGATGGTAAATGAGGACTGCGGTGAGAACTCACCGACAGTTCCGATATCGAGAAGCCGTCTATTCCGAGAAATTGGCATCCAGACGTGCTCGCCGCCATAGCGGTCAGATCATTCTACTGGTGCATGACGCAATTGCAAGATGTTCGGACCCCTCCCTTCCCCTCGAACCCTCGATCATGCGATGAGATGCATGGCGTCATTTGTTGTTCAGATATGCATTGATGTGTGGTTGTGTGTTCGGATTGCGACGACGAAGCCTTGGTGACGGATCATGTGCTGGGAAGCGCGACCAGGGCGAATTGAGCCATCAATTGTGAGCGTCGAATCGTGCCGGTTTGGACCTTGAGAAAGGGCATCGGAGCCATTTTCTGGCGAATCAGGAGTCCTGGGCCTTGTCGAGGGCCTCGATCGCCATGGCGACGGCCTCACCCCCTCCGATGCAGAGGCTTGCCACGCCACGGCGTCGGCCGGTCCGCTTCAACGCGTTGAGGAGTGTCACCAGAATCCGGGCGCCGCTGCACCCGATGGGGTGTCCCAGAGCCACGGCACCGCCGAAGACGTTGAGTTTTTGGGGCGGGATCTCGAGTTGTCGCTCGGCGAATAATGCGACGACCGCGAAGGCTTCGTTGATCTCGAACAGATCGACCTGATCGATGGTCCAGCCGACCTTCGCGAGGAGCTTCCGGATGGCGTAGACAGGGGCCGTCGTGAACTCGTCGGGCTCCTGGCTGTGGGTGGCTGCGCCGACGATCCGGGCTGCCGGCTTGAGGTCGAAGCGTTTGCAATGTCCGGCCGACGCGACCAGCAGGGCCGCCGCCCCGTCGCTGATGCTGGACGCGTTGCCGGCGGTGATCGTGGCATCGGCTTCGGCTAGTTCGAAGGCGGGCTTGAGGGTCCTCAGCTTCGCCTCGTCGAACTTCGCCGGCCCCTCGTCCTCGGAGACGAAGGTCGTCTTGCCCTTGACCGTGACGGGGATGGGTACGATCTCATCGCGGAACACGCCCTCGGCGATCGCCTTGCGGGCGCGGTTGAAGCTGCGGACCGCAAAGTCGTCCTGCGCTTCACGGCTGATACCATGAGTCGACGCGCAGACGTCGCCGTAGACACCCATGGATTTCTGCCCATAGACGTCCCAGAGCCCGTCGAGGATCAAGGCGTCGAGGAGCTCGCCGTGCCCGAGCCGGTAGCCTTGGCGAGCCCTGGTTAGCAGATAAGGCGCGCGGCTCATGCACTCCATACCGCCGGCAATCACGAGGCCCGCCTCGCCGAGACGGATTGCCTGGTCGGCCAGCATGACGGCCTTGAGCCCGGAGCCGCAGACCTTGTTGACGGTCGTTGCACCCACCTCATGGGGCAATCCTCCGAAAATGGACGCCTGCCGCGCCGGATTCTGGCCGAGCCCCGCCCCGATGACGTTGCCCATGACCACTTCATCGACCCGGCTTCCCTCGAGCCCGGTACGTTGGAGCAAGGCCTTGATGCAGGCCGCCCCCAGTTGGGGCGCGGGGATGCCGGCGAGAGTCCCATTCAGGGCACCCATCGGCGTGCGGAGGCCGTCAACGATCAACGCGCGGTCTTCCATCGTCACGACCCGGATTGCGTACCGGCTTTGGAGTTCGTCGTCGACTTCGCGGCGCCGCCATCCGGAACGCGTTGCTTCACATTGATCGCCGAGCTGGCGGGCTTGGCCGTCGCGGGTTTGACGGCCGGTTTCCGAAGCCGTTTCGAGCGCGAACTGCGCACCGCGGGCCGATCATCCTTGCCGCCGTAGTAATTCTGGTGATAATCCTCGGCGCGGAAGAACGACTTCATGGGCAGGAGCTGCGTGACGATCTGGCCGTGAAAGACCCGTGCGGCGGTCAGTTGTCGATAAGACTTCAACGCGGCTTCCCGTTGCTCGGGGGTGTGGAAGAAGATGACCGACCGATACTGGGTGCCGACATCGGGCCCCTGACGGTTCAACTGCGTCGGGTCGTGGCCCGACCAGAAGACCTTGAGCAACTGCTCGTAGGAGATGACCGCCGGGTCGTACTCGACCTGCACGACTTCGGCGTGTCCGGTGACCCCCTCGTGAACTTCCTCATAGGAGGGGTAGGCGACCGCGCCGCCGGAGTAACCGGAGACCGCCGACTTCACCCCGGGGAGCCACTCGAACTCCGCCTCGACATGCCAGAAGCAGCCGGCGCCGAAAGTGGCCTTCTCTGTCTTCCCCTTCGACGAACCCACCGAATCGCCCTTGCCATCGGCCCCGAGAGATCGTGGTTCGCTCGCCTTCATCTTTGCCGCGGCCGAATCGAACGGATCCTTGGTCGCGCCGGGATCCGTCAGGGCCGTCGCGTCATCTCCGACCGAGGCAGGCTCCTGCGCCTCCGCCGCCGGCTTCTGCTGTTGTGGTTCGAGACCCGTCCCGGCGACCTGGGCCGGTGCGGACGTCGGTCCGATCCAGAGGGCCCCTGACGCGATCACGACCAGGAGACGTGAGATCATCGCTTGACTCCCCGAGGTCCCTTCCCGTTTTGGAACGCTCGGCCGTCAGCCTCATCGCGGCGGCCCGGTAATGTGTGATAGCGAGATCCCAAGATCTCGCCAAATCGGCCGTGAGCCGATCACATATTGAATAACATAGAGCAACGGTCGGAACGTTGCAAGTCGCCCTACGCTCGGGCATCGATCAGGCGCAATGATTTTAGGCGGGTCGCCGGGCAAGTCGAGACTCCGACGGAGTTCCGCCCAGCGGCCGGTCCGATTCACGTCAATATCGCGGGCGGAACTCGCTCTTGGGCGACGCCCTCAGGATCGTGTGCCTTTCTCAGCGAGCGGCTCCTTGCGATCGACGATAGGCGGACAGACCGCGGCCATTTCCCGATTCAGTTCCACGAACGCCTTCCATGCCTCGGGTACTTCATCCTCGTCGAATATTGCTTCAACGGGGCACTCGGGAACACACGCGGCGCAGCAGATGCATTCTTCGGGATCGATGAACAGCATCTTTTCCCCCTCGCGAAAACAGTCGACCGGGCAGACGACCACACAATCGGTGTATTTGCAATCGAAGCACGGTTCCGTGACGACGTGGGCCATGATTTTCTCCTGAAGGATGGGCATTGTTCAAGCTCGCAGCCAGGTAATGCCTTCTCGGAGGAACGAGGGGCCAGAAATCCACGGCGATTTGCTAGAATGCCTTCGAGGCTCGACCGTGAGACGCCGGTTGCGGGGCCTGCCGACTCATGGTGACTGATCATGCACGACGATGGGCGGATCGGAGGGAAATTCGATGGAGACGGGCGAGGCACCGGTCGGATGGACTTCGCTCGTCCTGCTGGAACGCTTCCGCCATGGCGACGATCAAGCCGCGGAAGCATTGGTCTCTCGCTACTTCGAGCGTCTGACCTTGCTGGCCCGGAGCCGGTTCTCGCCCCGCCTGGCGGGCCGGTCCGATCCGGAGGACATCGTCCTGTCGGTCTATCGCAGTTTCTTCGTCGGGGCACGAGACGGACGCTTCACATTGAAGCGCGGCGGGGATCTCTGGCGATTGCTGGCCTCGATCACCAAACACAAGCTGCTCCGACAGGTCCGATATCATCGTGCGGAATGCCGGTCGGTCGATCTCGAAATGCCGATCGATCGGGTCGACGAGGGCCGAATTCCCGGTCATCAACGGGAGCCGACTCCCGAGGAATCGCTCGCATTGGCCGACGAGCTGGAATACGCCCTCTCGCGATCGACCCCGTTTGAACGACGCATCCTGGAACTCCGGTTGCAAGGAGCACAGATCTCGGATATCGCGGCAGAGACCGGCCGCTCCGAACGCACGGTCCGGCGCACACTCGACCACATCCGCGAACTCCTAGCCGAGCGATTCGACCATGACGGACCATGAATTCGCGTCGCGAATCCTGAGCTTCGAGCGAGCCTGGAAGACGAACGGCCCCTGCCACATCGCGGTCTTCGTGGAAGGGTCCGGGGCCGTCAACTCGCCACAACGACACCGCCTCCTCGTCGAGCTCATCTGTGTCGATCTCGAGTTTCGCTGGCGTCACGGTCCTCCGATACGGCATCCTCGCCAACCTGCCTCTTTGGAGGGATACATCGCGATGTTCCCCGAGTTGGGAACTCTGGACCGGATACCGCTTAAACTCATCGGTGAGGAGTACCGTGTCCGGCACCGATGGGGCGATCGACCTTCTCATGCGGAGTTTCTCGCGCGATTCCGAGAGAGGCTCGACCCGCTCCGTGTCGAGCTGTCTCGGATCGACCGAGAACTCGAGGACGAGGCTTCCGATGACAGGGCCCTCCCTCCACCCGAGTCCAGACCCTTCCCCATGGAACCGCCTGCCGATCAATCGCTCGAAGGGATACTGTTCAGCGACAGGGACTTCCTACTGGAACGCATGATCGGCGCGGGGCGAATGGGGAAGATCTACCAGGCGTCGCGACGCGGCACGACGCAAGCTTTGGCCGTGAAATTCCTCCGCAAGTCGTTTCTCGATCATCCCTGGGTCGTCCGGCGCTTCATCGGGGAGGCGAGGACCATCGCGATGCTGGAGCACCCGAATATCGTGCGAATCCATGGACTGGGCCGCACGCCCGCCGGCTCGTACTTCATCGTCATGAATCTCGTGCGGGGATCCGACCTGGCCCACATCGTCCGGACGAGACGCGTTGAGGTGTCGGAAGCGGTCCGATGGGCCATCGAGATCTGCGATGCCCTGGAACATGCGCACGCGAAAGGGATCATCCACTGCGACCTGAAGCCGGCCAACCTTGTGCTCGATCAGGATGGGTGCATCCGGGTGACGGATTTCGGCCTCGCACGCTCGTTGACCGAGCCGATGCAATGGACCGCCGAGATCGAAGGGACCGCGCCGTTCATGGCGCCCGAGCAGGTGTCGCGGTCCCGTGGTGAAATCGATGAACGCACCGACATCTATGGGATTGGCGCGATCCTCTTCACGCTGTTGACAGGTCGATCGCCCTGGATCGGCCAGACGCTGCCGGACATCCTGGCGGACGTCATCAGCGACGCGTCGGTCATCCCACCGACGCGCCTTCGTCCCGACCTGCCGGAACCGATCAGCGAGCTTTGTCGGAAGTGCCTGTCGAAGGCGCCGGGAGACCGTTATGACTCGGTCCAGGACGTTCGTTTCGCCTTGAACGAACTGCAGTCTCCCCACCTCAGTTCGAATGCAGGGCCAGCCGGTTCCCTTCGCTATCAAGGATGATGGTCCGGAAGCCATACGGGCCGATCGGATGCTTCGGCTCGAGGACCTGGCCGCCGTTCGGTTCGACCGCGGAGACAGCCTCATCGAGGCGACCCTGGGCATTCAAATAGAGGAGCGGACCGCTCCGTGACGGTTGCTCGCCGTCTTTCGTATAAAGGCAGCCTGTCGCGTCCGGGTCGGAGCCGGGCAAGAGCCCGATCGCCATCCCGGGATACTCCTGCTTGCTGACGGGACTGCCCAGGACGGCGGAGTAGAAGCGGATCGCCCGGTCGAGGTCCAGTACGGGGATATCAACCCAGACAATTTGATTGGCCACGGATTTCCCTCCTTGCAAGAGCTTCCGACTGAGTTCGCGCGACCATTCGCGCGTCAGTGGTGGTCAGGAGTTTACAAGGTTTCGGCTCAGGTGTACAGGTTTTCCAGATCGCGTTCTCCGAATCCGGCGATCGCTCAATCGATACCCGGGCCTTTGACCGGCTCATCGCCCGGGATGAGCACGGCGAGGATCGCATAGACCGCGATGCCGGGGAATACGGCCGTGAAGAGCGTCCCGAGGGCGAAGGCGATCCTCAGCCAGGTCGGGTCGACCCCGCAGAAACGGCCCAGACCGCCGAGTACGCCGCAAATCATCGAATCCTCGGAAGAGCGAGTGATCTTCCGCGACGGCGCATACTCGCTGCCGGGTCCGGGCCCGAAGTAGGCCGAGTTCGGGGCCGATGCGTGCGGGAATGTCCCATTTGGCGGGGCCAGCCAGGTCCCGCAGTGCTTGCACTTGATCGCCGCGGGCTTGACCTCCTCGGCGCAATAGGGGCAGGTCTTGGTCGTCGTCGCTGTCTGATTCTCGGCCATCGCTTCATCGGCTCCATTCTGCCAGGCGGACGTCCAAGCGGACGCCATCGCCTTCCAACGCTCGGGGTCGAAGGCATCGCCACTCTCCAGCCATCGGCGCCAATCGCGTCGCCTGGACCTGTACTCGCGGTCGCGTTCCCTCTCGGAGTGGTCGCGTGAGGTGCATCGCTCGGCCGTCATGCTTGGTAATCCCTCGTAATGAGTCCATAAGCCCCGAGCCCGGTATGATCCGCGCGGACACAATGGGTTATTCGCCCCAACCGACCGGATATTCCAGGAGTCTTCGGAGCGGCTTCAGGGCTTCCCGAAAGACAAAGCGATCGCTTGATGCCGTGACAGGGTCGGCTTTCCGTATGATCGGGAGTATGGCCCGGAGGGCTAGGCCGCCAGACCCCGGCCTCCGATCGAACGGGGAGATGCGATGACGAACGACGACGAGAGCGCGAGCGAGGCCCCGGGCTGGGACGCCATCGACGCGGCACTGCGACCGATCTATGGCGACCGCGAGCCGTACCATGTCGGCAAGGTCATCCCTTATGCCCTCGGTGGCCCCGATCCGATACACGGCATCAGCGCCTACAAGAATGACGAGCCGAGGCCGTACTGGCACTTCGTCACCTATGGCTTCAGCGAGCTGTGGGCCAAGGAGTCGACCGACCCCGACGTCAGCGGGTACGGGTTCGAACTGACCTTCCGCCCGACATGCGAGCCCGCGGACACGAAGCCGCCGAACTCGGCGCTCAACTTCCTCCAGAATCTTGGCCGATATGTGTTCTCGACGGGCCGTCCCTTCGGCGTCGGCCACACATTGCCGCTCAACGGCCCGATCCAGCAGGGATCGCCGACACTCATTCATGCGGTCGGTTTCACCCAGGATCCCCAATTGCCCGCCATCGACACGCCCAATGGCCGGGTCGAATTCCTCCAGGTCGTCGGCCTGACGATGGACGAACTGGAGGCGATCTCGTCCTGGAATACCGAGGCCTTCCTCGAATTGCACCGACGCGACGACCCGCTTCTACTCACGGACTTGTCCCGATCATCCTGGCTCCTGGACGGCGCATTCGCGACGGAGGTCGCCCGTCTCACAGAACGGGATGGCTCGTCCTGCGGCTGGCTGAATCTCGTCCTTGAGTGCGACACGAGGACCGATCCCGTCTGCGTACGCGTGCAGACGATCGCCGTGGACGGCCTGAGACGCCGCCTGCTGGGCCGGCTGCCCTATGGTCGGGAACTCACGCTGAACGGCAAGGACGCGACCGTCATCTTCAAGCCGGGAAAACAGCCTGGGCTGAAGCAGGTCGAAGACGCGGTCTTGATCACCTTGGGTGAAGCGGAGCTTGTCGAGCTGACCAAAGCTCTCCAGCCTCACACCGGCCTCTTCCCGGTGCCGGGACTGGGCAACCTGGTGCTGCAAGTGGTCAAGTCCGAGATCACGGATCGCGATGGCAACATCGTGGATGTCATCGAGTAAGAACAACCGGCTCGTTGTCGGTCCGTTTGCGGACCCGACGAGCCGCGATCCCGGCCCGACTTCAGAACGAGTCGGAACTGACCGACTCGCCATAGTCCGGGGTGGCGATGGCATACCAGGGCTTGTAATTCACCGAGTTCTTGATGAACCGGACCGAGCCGTCCATGAACAGCACGTTCACGCCGCCCGGGTGGTAGGAACTGGCCCCGATCATGGTGATGGTGGCGCGGGTATCCTGATTGATGTCGTGGTAGACGCAACTGGTCCGGTTGGGCCCCTGGGTGTGCGAGTAGATCATCGTGCCGCCATAAGCCCACCACTCGCCCTTCCATTGCCACTGCTGGTTGGCGCTCGTGATGGGCACCCGGTTGCAGAGCTCCGCGAACTGGATGTCGGTCGAGTAGAAGTTGGAATTCTCGCCGAGGTTGTACACTTCCGACAGGCCGTTCTGGGCACGGCCGGTCGCCACGCCTTGTCCCTTGATCCACTCGCTGAAGATCGCCGTGTTGCTGGCCCCGTCCAGGAAGGTCGCCATCGTGCTGGTATTACTGACGGTCTTATCCCAGTTGCTGGCGACGTAGTTGGGGCCGTTCAACAGCCAACTGACATCCGGCCTCCCGCCGCTGATCCGCCGGTTCAGACCGATATTGCTCGCGTAGTTGCTGGCACCCACCCGCTTGCTCCCGCCACCGACAAGGAAGGTGCCGGAGGAGCCGGGATTGAAATCCGACGGGCAGAGGAAGGTGGCGATCTGGAGGGTGAGGACCGACATCTGGGGGATACTATCGTTGCCGCCGAGTGCGTCGTCGGGCGGGTTGCGGTCGGTGTAGACGCTGTTGCCGTCGCTCCAGCGGGAGCCGAACCACCAGTTGATCTCGTTGAAGGCGATCTGGCGCTCCAGGTAGGGGAGCAACCGCGCATGCTGCGACCAGTTCTGGTGCGGTTGCGGAATCGCGACGCCGGCATTGTTCCAGACCTGGTCCACGCTCACGGGCGGCAAGGCCACATTCGTATTCACGTAGTTGTGCATCGCCAGACCGATCTGCTTGAGGTTGTTCGAGCACTGTGACCGCCGAGCCGACTCACGCGCGGCTTGAACGGCCGGCAACAGCAAGCCGATGAGGACGGTGATGATGGCGATCACCACAAGCAACTCGATCAAGGTAAAACCGTGGTCCCTTCGAGCCATGATCTTTGCCCTCAGGAAAGTGAGGAAGAAACCCAACAGCCCACGACCGGGGAAGCTCCCCGGAAAGAGGACTCGTAAGGCCTTGGGGCGCCCGGCTTGGACGTGCGAGCCTGGAACCCCCGGCTCGAGTTCCGACTGGACGACTCGGATCGGCTCGAGCCGAGCTGCGAGATCTCAAGGGTTCAAACGCCCCGAAGCCACGGTTGAAAACCCTCCTGGATCCGACCGCCAACGACTATTTTCGAGGGCCAGGGTAACCGGCGCCCTGGTCCGGTCGAGGTCCGCTGCGTGTACCGGCCCCCTGGAGTCCAGGGGTGATCTCGTAATACTCCTCCAGGGTCTGGGCCTGGGCTGTCCGAGAACCGGGGATCGTCCCCTTCGCCTTCGCCGCTTGCGCCTTGATCATCGCCTCGTTGTCCTCCGCGCAACCGGCCAACAACAGGAGGAAAACGCCCAGCAGGGTCAGGCTCAATCCGATGGTGAACAGCCTCATGATGAGTACGACTCCCCTCGAGATCGGACAAGAAGAAGATGGAAATCGAGCAAGCGGGATCAGGGGACCATCACTCGCTGTCGTGCGAATTCACTCCGGCGTCGCCTGGGAATTCGGCCGCAAGGCGCAGCCGAAAACATCTCCACGTAAAACCTGGAAAAATAAGAAGTCTGGGAGGGCCAGCCCCACCGGCGGAGTTCCACCCGCTGGGCTCAGGGGTTCGGTTTCCGGAGATGGTGATGTGGGGCCAATTTCATGTTACTGGAGCCGCGCCGGGTCGGCAAGTCATCACATGATCGAGCCGGTCGGGAGTCACTTCGGACTCGCGTTCGCGCGGGCCAGGGGAATGATTTGCCACCCCTCGATCCCGTAACGAATGTCGCGCTCGGCGAATTCCCAGATCACGAGTTTCTTATTCATCAGGAGCGTCGGGCGGCGTGCCAGTGTCTGCCGGACCAATGTGGACGCTCCGCCGTCGTTGACGATCGAGGTCAGCGGCTGCCCGAGCTCCTGAGCGAGATGCGCGATGAACCCGGCGGCTTCAGGCTCGTCCTGCTGATAAATGCGCAGGAAGCTATCGCCCAGGATCAGGACCTCGGAGTCGGGCGCATCGCGGTATGGCTCCCTGGTATCCGACTCGATCACTTGCAGGCACGCGAGTCTCTCCGGTTCGATCGCACGCTCGAGCGGCGGCAGTCGCAGCATCTGAACCAGATCACCGTGGCGCCGGACGGTGACCGGGCGCTCCAGGTAAGCGCGATCGCCCCGATCGACGGCGCCCTCATCGAGTAATCGCCGCGCGACAGCGATCGCGGCCAACCGTGCACCCTCCGGCGACCAGTGGCTGTCCTGCGCCAGGTAGAGCCACCTCGGAATCGATCGGCTCTTCTCCCGTCTTTCACGGCGAAAGAGCTCGAACAGGTCCACATACTCGATGCCGTACCGCTCCATCTGGTCGAGTATACGACGCGTCTGCTCGCAGACGACGACACCCTCGCCGTCGGCCCGCCTGGCGAGCATCTCGGGATAGACGCTCTCCTTGTTGGGGACCGGGACGACCAGCAGCCGGATCCCACGTGCCCGGAGCTGGTCGCGGAACGATCGGATCGCGGGAAGAGGGTCCGCGGACTCGCTTTCGGGATGGCCGGCCTGGCGCTCGATCGCATAGCGCACGCTCGGTCCATAGAATAGCCAGCCGTGACGCCCCACAACGGCCTTCTCACCGACATCGGCGAGGAGCCTCCACTGGAGGTACTGCATCCAAGGACGGAGCTGCTTGACCACCAGACTCCTCTCCTCGAGGCCCTGCTCGTACGCGTGCAGGTTCCGGGCCGTCGGAGGCTGGAGGAAGACGTCGAGCGAGCGCGGCGGCTCGCCTTGCCGAAGCTCGGAAACCGTCTGAATCAGCCCCGGCGCCATGATCACGGCGAGGAAGACTGCGGCCACGATGATGCACGCAGGACGGGCCTTCCGCACTGTAGGAAACCTAGAACTGGAAGTAGAGGAACGGGTTCAACGACTGCGAAAACATCACCATCAACGACGCGCAGAACAGCGGATGCACGAGGATTGCCTTCGGCCAGGTGACCTCCCGGCTCCATTCGTGCGCCTGGATTGGCCAGGCGACGATCATGGCCCCGACGGCCATGATCAGGAGCGTCCCCTGAGTATAGAGCAGCGCCGGCAAGAGCAGCATCCCGGGGCCGGATCCCCCCTGCCCGATCATGACCCCCAGGTAGTTCATGGCCTCGTGCAGATTCGCCGAGCGAAACGGGACCCATGAGATCAGCACCAGGACGAATGTGGCCGCCACGCGGACCGGGCGCGGCCATCGCTGATACGCGCTGCGCTTGCCCCGGAATCGCTCGAAGGCTAGCAGGGACCCATGATACGCCCCCCAGGCGACGAACGTCCAGTTCGCGCCATGCCAGAGCCCGCCCAGAAGCATGACGAGGATGAGGTTGACGTAGGTGCGCAATGGGCCCTTACGATTGCCCCCCAGAGGAATGTAAAGATAGTCGCGCAAGAACGTACTCAGCGAGATGTGCCAGCGCCGCCAGAAGTCCGTGATGCTCTCGGCCTGGTAGGGCGAATCGAAATTCTTGAGGAACTCGAAGCCGATCATCCGTCCCAGGCCGATGGCCATGTCGGAATAGCCGGAGAAATCGAAGTAGATCTGGAACGCGTAAGCCAGCGCCCCGAACCAGGCATCCGGCATGGAGAGCGACTGGGCATCGAACGCGGCCGTCGCAACCCGGCCCATCGGATTGGCCAGCAAGATCTTCTTGGCAAATCCGAGGATGAACAGGCTGACCCCCGAGCCAAACTTCTCCCAGGTGTGGGAGCGGCTCACGAGCTGACCGGCCACCGTGTTGTAGCGGATGATGGGCCCGGCGACGAGCTGCGGAAAGAGCGCGATGTAGCACGCGAAATCGACGAACGACCGGACGGACGGAGCCTTACCGCGATAGACGTCGATAGTGTAGCTGATCGCATGGAACGTGTAGAACGAAATTCCGATGGGCAAGGTAATCGCGAGCACACGGACCACGCCCGCTCCGAACCAGGACAAGACCTGGTTCAGATTGGACTCGAAGAACAGGAAATACTTGAAGAAACCGAGCGTGCCCAGGCTCGCGACGATGGCGCACGTCACGACCCAGTAACTCAGCCTCCGACTGATCCCGGGCAGGCCGAGGATCCGTCCGCAGACATAGTTCACGACGGTGATCCCCAGCATCAGCAAGATGAACCAGGGATTCCACCAACCGTAGAAGATGTAGCTCGCGACAACCAGGAAGGAATTGAGCACCAGGCAGGTCCGTCCATCCGACGCGCCGGCCTGTCGGCTCAAGCGATCCATTGCGTAGTACGACACCAGGACTGGCGGCAGAAAGTAGAAGACGAAGAGATACGTGGTGAAGACCATGGTCTGCCAGGCCACGCAATAGGGAGGGGGCGTTGAAATGGCTTGTCGAGTGCGGCCGGTCAACCGCTGACCAGATCCGTCCAGACGGCCCAGTAGATCGGGTCGGTGTCTTCCTCGGAATACTTGTTGAGGATCCCTCCCGTGAAATGGTCGAGCATGGATCCTTCCAATGCCATGCGGTGCACCTGGCCGGCGTGGAATTCCTTGAGATTGCCGCCGATTTCCGGCACGCGCCGATCGGCCGCTTCGGTTCGGGGATTGAACGGATTGTAGTGGCCGACGTAGATGGTCTGGCCCTTGACCTTCCCCCGGTGGACTTCGATCACCTCATACTTCAGGACGGTCGCGTAGTTGTACAGCTCGCGTTTGAAGATCGCCCCCTCGGGGATCTCGACGAGTTTCGCGGTGACCTCGATGCTCCCCCGCTTCGCGAGTTCGGGATCCGAGCTCGGGCTTCCCCCACCCACTCGGCCCTTGTCACAACCGGACGCCAGGAGACCCACGACGAGTAGGAGGCACCCCACAACGGTCCGGCCGGTGCGCGAGCTCATGAGACTTCGCCTCCCTTGCGGATGATCGCTATGGAGATGCACCCAGGTCCACACATCGTTGGCGTGGTCGTCGCAGAATTCCTGCTGCTTTCGCGTACTGTCGGGCTAGCGCAGAGTCACGACCGAGGTGTCGTTGCTCGGAATGTGCCGCGGCTCATTGACGGCTTCCGTCAGACTCTATGTGGACCGCCGAGAAAGCCATAAATTACGGGATTGATGAAAACCCAACCCGCTTGTCTGGCCGGTGCGACACAACTCCTGATGTCGCTTGGCTTTAGACTAGTGGAGGATAGGGGACTTGAACCCCTGACCTCTTGCATGCCATGCAGCCAAGAACACGAGCGTTCGGCAACGAAACCACTATACTGCTAACGACCTAGGGCATCAAGACACATTTGCAAGAGCCGATATTACACACAAACGCCACGCAAGGGAAGAGAGTATCCGGGACCTATGTTGTGTAGTGGCGTGTAGAGGGACCACCTCCCTGATCCCGGCAGCCTCACCCGATCGCCGATTCCGGAGCCCCGTCGATCGCGGCCGGGCCCAACGACTTCCGCGGAAGCCGGGCCCTTCTTCGTCGCCTTCGCCGGCCTGGGCGGTTTCGGCGCCTTGACGGGCGGCTCGACGTAGGGGACGGCCTTGCCGTCGCGGCCGAGCTTCAGCGGGCGCCCCAAGTAATCCTGGTAGACTTCTGATGCCATGGTCGTGATCCTTTTCGATTGGACATGGTCACTCGCCCTTCGCCTTCGACTCCGCCCGTCGGACCAGGATATCGAGCTTGGCGTCGATGCCGTCCAGCCGCTTCTCGACCTTGTCGATGCGGGTGCCCTGCGTCTTGAACTCGACGGTCAGCGTTTCCAGTGCTCGCCCCTGGGTCCTGACCTCGGAGACGACAGTCCCGGCGTTCCACGCCACGTTGATCAGGCTCGTGACCAGGATGACGAGCACCCCGGCGAAGAACATCCCCACCCACTTGATGAACCCGAGTTGGGTCTCGATCGCGGCGAGCGTCTTGTCGATCGAGCCGAAACGCTTCTCGGTCTCGAGGCGGAAATCGGTCAGATCGGTGGCGAGCTTCTCGTCTGTTGCGGTCGGCATGTCAGTTGGCTCCTGATTTCGCCCGGGAGGATGCCGCGGCCTGGAAGGGCATTGTCATCACTCTTCACTGCATTTGCCGGTCAAGAATCTCCTGTGTCGAGGCTCATAGTCCTTGGGCAAACCAAGCTTCTCCTGGAAGCCATCAAACGACCCCAGTACGTTGTCAATGCCTTTGGCGATCATCTCCATCCGGGGGTTGTAGAACGGCTGTCCGGTCTTCATCCACTCGTCGACTTCTGGATCGTAGATGAAGCCGTCAGGGAACGCTTGATCCACGCAGCCCATTAACCTTCCAATCCAGTTGCGAAACTCACGAAGAGTCTCGTCAAACTCGGCTTGAGTCATTCGCTTGCTCATGCGACCGTTCTCCTGGCTTAGAAACGGTGAAGGCTGAAGGGCCGGTTTTGACACACATCGTCACGGTTACTTCTCCCCGCCCTCCACCCGCTTCCGCAGCTCATCCGAGAGGGCCTTCTTCAAGATGGGCCGCAGCGTCTCGGTCAGCAGTTCCGCCATGCTGATACCCCGGATTGATGCAACGACCTTGGCGTCAGATGCGACGTCGTCGGCGATTCGAACCAGAGTCCCGAACTGCCGGGACTCCGTTCCAGACGCCTTCTTTGCGCTTGTCTTGCGTGCCATGAGTGACCCTACGCTCAAAGTTCACCTCCCGTTAACCAAGTCGCATTGTAACCCATCGTCGTGGCACCGACCACGCGCTCTCCACTATAGTCTATAACCCGGTTTCCAAGAAATCAATAGAAACCCTATTGATGTGGTTAACCGGGTTTCTTGTGATACCGATGTCGGGTCGAGATGGTCGCCCCGGAAACGAAAACGGCCGGATGAGTGCTCTCAACACCCACCCGGCCAAGGCAAGCCTGACAGGAGACTCGCCATGTCCGTTATCGCCGCCACCCACACCGTGGTCAAGACCGGCAACACAACCCGCCCCTTCGGCGCCGGCCTGCTCCGCTCCACCCCGTTCGCGGGCCGGATGCCCTACACGTACCAGGACACGCTCGACGCCGCCGCCATGTTCGCCGACGACGCGACCGGCCCGGAGCCCGATTGGGACGCCATGGCACTGGAAGCCGAGCACCAGGATCGCCTCGACGCGATGGCGCCTTCGACCTACGGCCGCTGCGATCTGTGCTCGATGCCGTGCGACGCTCTCGAGCCGAACGGCCTCTGTCCCCGCTACGACGTGATCGCGTGGGAGAAGTCCACCACTCAGCGCTACCGTTGAGACGGACCGCCCCGGGGGCCAGGGATGGCCCATCTCCCGCCACCAGGTCCTTCGCGGAGTCCAATCCCATGCCCGTCACGATCGAGGAATGCCGAGCCTACGGGATCGATGAGGCGACCATCGCCCGCTGGGCCGAGATGGGCACCTTCGAGCCGATCGACCCGCGCGACGACCTCCAGGGCGAGATCGAGGAAGTCGAGGAGGACGTCCGCAGCACGGAGGCGGAGATCGAGGAGTTGCAGGAGACGCTGAGCAAGGCCCGGGTCCGGCTGGCGCGACTCCGCCAGCAACTCGCCGAACTCGGGCCGGCTCCGCCAGACGACGAGTGAACGACGCATGGGCTGGCGGGGGACGCCTCTGACCGGCCCGGTACCTCCCATCCCGCACGACCAGGAGATCCCCGTGAAACTGTTCGACCTCAACCAGACGCTGGCCGAGACCAACGCGGAGTTGGACCGGATCCGCGACGAGATCGCCGCGCTTCCCGCCTTCCAGCGTGGCAGCCCGCGGCACATGGATCTTTCGGCGAAGCGTCAGGAACTGCTCCGCCAGCGTGAAAACCTTCGCGGCGAGCGCCAACGGCTGTTCGCACGCACCTGACCCGGTAATGCAATGGGGCCCGCGGGATGTCCGTCCCGCGAGCCCCGGTTGGTCCGTGTCCCTTCACTCGTCCAAGTTTCAGGAGCTTCAGACCATGCATCAGGCTATCAGATCCGCGCGTCCAAGACGATCCAAGAACCGCGTTACCCTGGCGTGATGGAAACTTGGCCTTGACCCGGCGAAATCGCCTTGCCGGATTTGACTTCTTTTGTTGCGCTCTGGCGACGGGAGGGGATTTCCGACCATCCAGACACAGGACCGACGCATGGACG
>JBKQHM010000059.1:0-29396 GCA_052148775.1 Isosphaeraceae bacterium
TGAGAATTCCCGGCCTTTAGATCTGCCTGTGTGGACTCCTTGGCCTTACTTCGATACAGACCGCGAGCGGCCAGACGGTCCTCGTCACCGCCCAGTCGTTGAAGGAGTTGACCGACGACGTCGAGTACTTGATCAAGTCGGTGGCCCCCGAGGGAAACCAGACGGCGCAGACCGTGCTCGCCGTGCTGAACCAGTTCAAGTCGGGAGAGATGGTCAAGGGACTGGACCGCGGCCATGGGTTCGGCCTCGCCATCACACTCCCCAAGGATTTCCCCCAGGGTGATCCCCCATCGATCGTGGCCGCGATCCCGGTCACCGACCTCGGACAGTTCCTGGATTCGCTGAAAGGTCTGGGACTGGCGGTCGACGACCAGCCCGGAGCTGCCGGGTTCTCCCACAGGGTCACCGCGCCCAATGGCAACCCCTCGCTCTTCGTCCTGCAATCCAAGGGCTACGCGATCTTCTCGATGACCCCGGATGGGGTTGATCGGCTGAAGAAACTCGATCCGTCCTCCTGGAAGCCGAAGGGCCGGCCCGAGACCGCAATCAGCGTGAAGGTCAAGCTTTCCGAGATCCCCGATGCCCTCAAGGAGCAATTCCTCGGTCAAGTTGAAGCGAGCGTCGACCAGCAGAACGACCGCAAGCCCGGCGAGGACGACGCCCAGTATCGGGGCCGGATCGCCGGCCAGAAAACGATCCTGGAGGCCCTCAAGAGTCTGATTCGTGACGGCGATGAAATCGCCCTCGATGTCGATCTCGACCGTAAGGTCTCCGAGCTCGACCTGGAAATCGGCATCACCGCGAATCCGAACACTTCCATGGCCAGGTCGCTGAAGTCCCTGACCGGCCGAAGGAGCCGGTTCGAGTCGATGAGCGAGGATGCGTCTATCGCCGCCTGGGCCACCCTCCCCGTGCCCAAGGAGCTTCGGGATGTGCTCTCGGGACTCCTCGATAAGGCGATGAAAGACAACTTGAAGAAGGCGAAGACCGATGAGGAGAAGACGTTCGCCACGCGATTGGGCGAGCATTTGAAGACCGCCTTGGCCGCCCCCGATATCGATCTCGGGATGGCGATCCATGCCCCCTCGGCGACGAAAAAATCGGTTTCGCATCTCGTCCTTCTCGGCGGCATGAGTGTCCCAAATGCTCAGGATTTCCTGGGGCTGGTCCGCGATTCGGCCGGAAAGGTCAAACTTGGGGACAACGTCAAGATGACATTCGACGTCGCCAAGGCCGCGGACGGGACTGCGATCCATCAACTCAGTGGGCCGACGGTAGCCAATGACGCAGGGATGAAGAAATTCGGCAATGCCTCCCTCTTCTTCGCCGTTCGCCAGGGTACTTTCCTTTACTCGTTCGGCGAGGACGGACTGGAGCCGCTACGACAGGCGATCGAGAAATCAAAGGAGGCCCTAGCCGCCGGGCCGGCCCAACCCATCGCGATCGCGATTCGGCTCACCGGCCTGGTCGATTTCGCCGAGAAGAATGACGAAGAGGCGTTCCGGCGGGCCATCTCCGAGGTGTTCCCGGGAGATGGCGCGAAGCGCGATCGTTTCGTCTTCGGAGTGAAAGGAGACGGTAACGGCGTTCAGGTCCGACTGTCGATCGACGTTCCGGCCCTCAAGTTCCTGGGCATGATCGGCAGCCGAACCCAGCACTGACTCTCAGCCGAGGCCTTCGCTGTGGAGAGGTAACGAGTGCGGTCTCCGCAAGGTGGGCTCGAGCCGCGATCCTTCGCGTTGAGGTCCACCGAAATGCCCTGGCTCTCGACGTCGGATTGGGGTCACGCGACGTCACGAGCCGGGGCTCTCCTTCCTGCCCAGCCGCCGAGGCATCCAGTGGAGGTAACGCGTCAGGTCCGAATAGTCGTCGGTCCACGCCCGAGTTCGAGGGCGAAGCGCGGGTAGACGCCATCGCGAGTCGACGGCCAGAGTTCCCAGATCGGCATCGGTCGCCCCCATCACCGCCCAGATCGACGGCTGCTTGCCGGCTGGCTGCTCCTCGGGACTCAGGGACGTGTCGTACCTGATCCGACAGACCAGGCCGGCGTCCTCGGCCTGCCTTCCCATCACCGGGTCGAGGTCCAAATAACGATTCGACAGGTTGAACGCCAGTACGCCCCCCTCGGCGAGTTTGTCGCGATACAGTCGGATGGCCTCACGCGTGATCAGGTGAACCGGCAGGGAGTCCGAGCTGAACGCGTCGAGGATGATGAGCTGATAGGCGTGCTCGGGTGCCTCGCGGATCCGGAGCCGGGCGTCGCCCAGCACGACCTCGACCGACCGTGCCGAGCTGTCGCGCAAGTAGGTGAAGAATCGCGGATCCCGGGCGATCCGCTCGATGGCCGGGTCGATCTCGTAGAAGCACCAGTCCTGGGCGGGAAGGGCGTAAGTCGCGAGCGTGCCCGCGCCCAGTCCGACCACGGCAAGGCGCGTCCCGGGCCGAGCCAGACGCGGCCCGAGGGCCAGGAAGAGCTGGCCGATCGGCCCGGATCGGGTGAAATAGGTCGAGGGCTCCCGACCCAGCGACGGGTCGAGGCTCTGCTGACCGTGGAGGGTACTCCCGTGGAACAGCCGGTGGAGGTTCTGCCGCCGATCCTCGGTCACCCGCACCACCCCGTAGAAGTTTCGCTCGATGTGGAGCAACCGCCCGTTCGGCCCTTGCGACAAACCACCGGCCGCCAGCACCGCCCCGGCCACCATCGCGTACCGCGACGGCCGGCGACCGGCCGTCACGCACGCATAGAGTCCCAATCCCGACGCGGCCATCACGCCCAACACCCCGGCCAACGAATCGGCGAGCCCCCCCTGGTTCGTCGCCAATGCGGCCGTCAACACAAAGACCGTCACAGGCAGCATCAGGTCGACGAACCATTCCTTCCGGCCTCGAGGGACCTGGATCCTGCCCATCCCCGGCGCGACCAGGCACGCCAGCACCACCACCATCGGGTACTCGATCACCCGGCTGAAGATCAACGGGGCGATCAACGCATTGAAGATCCCGCCCAGCAGGCCCCCGACGGCAATTGCCACGTAGAACGTCGACAGAGACCGAGCGGGTGGACGCAAATGAGCGAGCGCGCCATGACAGGCGACCGCACCGGCGAGGAAGACCAGGAGATGCAGTGGAATCCAGAAAGCATGGACGAATCCCGCCGTCAGGACCAGGACGAGCGGTAGGACCAGCAGCGGCAAGGCACGAGAGGCGAGCCGCACCAGGCCCGAGGACGACCGGGCGAAGGCGATGATGAAGCTGAGGAGATAGAGCGCCAGGGGGATAACCCAGAGCAATGGCATCGCCGCGAGGTCCGTGGTCAAATAGGTCGTTACGCCCATGAGCCAGCTCGAGGGGATGAAGACCAGGACCAGCCATCGGAGCCAGGTCCGGACGTTCGGGCGCGCCGATCGAATCGACGGACCCATCACGACGTCCGCACCTCCATGGCTTCTGCTCAGGTGCCGGGCGACGAGTCCACAGACCAGGATCGAGATACCCAGCATCAGGAAGCCCGAACGCCAGACGCGCGTCTGTTCGGCCAGGCTCAGATTCGGTTCGATGAGCGATGGGTAGCAAAGCAGCGCCGCGAGGCTGCCGGTGTTGCTCGCGGCGTAAAGGAAGTACGGATCGTGGGCCTGGGGATGTCCGGTCTCCGCGAACCAGCGCTGGACCAGGGGCGACGTTGCGGCGACCAGGAACAGCGGGAGGGCCGTCGAACGACAGAGGATGGCCAGCAAGACCGTCGCGGGGTTGCTGCTGGCAGCCGGGTCGTTCACTTCGAATGAGAGCCGGATCGGAAGGACCAGATCGCCCAGGATGAAGAGACCGGTGAGCGCCGCCAGAAAATAACCCGAGACCCGTCGTACTTCAGGATCTTCGGAGACGGTCGCAGGAGCCGAGAACGCATATCCGCAGAGCAAGATAACCTGAAAGTAGACCAGGCACATATTCCATACGGCGGGCGTCCCGCCGAAGAGGGGCAAGGCCATCTTCCCGATCATCGGCTCGACCGTGAACAGGAGGACCGCACCGAGAAAGGAGGTCAGGCCGAAAAGGACCGATATGACAGATTTCATCTCGAAGATCCGGGTGATCGTTCCACGGTAACTCGACAGGGAAACGTCGCGGTCGCTATCGGCCGGACCGAGGCGATCCAGGGAGGAAAAAGAGTGCTTGGTCCGTTACAATGCGATCTTCTCATGCCGGGCGCGGGGTCGGATCCCCGGTCGCTCGTGAATTCTCCTGGAAGATTCGAGGATTCTCCTTGCCATCGATCCATCGACGAATTGCCAGCCGGCTCCGGTTTCGGGACTATCTCGAGGATTTCCACTCTCGTTCGAAGACGGACGTCAACATTCGGCCGGAGCCCGCGGTCTCGGCACGCAAACACCGATCGCTCCCGCAATTGTACCGTGAGCTGTACCGGCTGTTGATCGGCCATCGACGCACCCTGGCCCTGGCGTTGTTGGGCTTGTCGATGGCGACGCTCCTGAAGCTGATCCCGCCCGCGGCCACCAAAGCGGCGATCGATTATGTCATGCTCGGGCGGCCGGTGCCGGAACGGGTCGCGGCCTGGAGTCCGATCCCGATCCCCGAATCGCCCAAGCTACGCCTGTTCGCGCTCGTAGCGGTCGTGCTGGCGGTTTCGGTGCTCGGCAAGTTTCTGGGGTTAACGAGTCGATGGCAAGGGACGCGGACGACGAAGCGTGTCCAGGTCGAGGTCCGACGCAAGGTCTACGAGCATGCTATGCGTTTGCCGCTGCACCGCGTCTATCAGCTCAAGTCGGGAGGGGCCTCCAGCCTCCTGCGCGAAGACGCCGGCGGGGTGGGCGAACTGATCTTCAGCATGCTCTACAACCCCTGGTCGGCCGTACTCCAGTTCCTGGGCGGCCTGATCATCATGGCCTTCGTCGACTGGCGGCTCTTGCTCGGCGCTCTGTTCCTGGTGCCGGGGGTGTACTATTCGGACCTGACCTGGAACCGGCGGATCCGCCCGTTGTTCCGGGACGTCCGCAAGGAACGCCAGGAGATCGACAGCCAGACGACCGAGGTCTTCGGCGGGATGCGCGTGGTGCGGGCGTTCGGCCGTCAGCGGAGCGAATCCGCCCGCTTCATGGGCGAGAACCACTTCATGGCCAGGCTGGAGATCCACGCCTGGTGGCTCTCGCGGCTGATCGAGCTGCTCTGGGAGTTCATCCTGCCGATGGCCTCGGTGGCGCTCTTGCTCTACGGCGGGCTCCAGGTCATCGACGGCGGGCTCTCGATGGGCGACCTGATGATGTTCCTGGTCTATCTCGCCATGCTCCTCGAGCCGATGGCCGTGCTGGCCACCAGCGTGACCCAGTTCCAGAACAACCTCGCGGGCTTCGACCGCGTGCTCGACCTCCTGGCCGAGCCCCGCGAGATGGACGACCGCCCGGGTAATCGTCCCGTCGTGAAGGCCAACGTCGCGGGCCGGATCGTACTCCGGGACGTCGACTTCGTCTACCCGGGCACCAGCCGGCCGGTGTTGAATCACATCGACCTGGAGGTAGAGCCGGGCGAGACGATCGCGCTCGTCGGCCGGAGCGGATCGGGGAAGACGACGCTCTGCAACCTGATCGCCCGGTTCTACGACCCGACCCACGGCACGATCCGTCTCGACGCGATCGACCTCCGCGAGATCGCGGTCGAGAGCTATCGTCGGCTACTCGGAATCGTCGAGCAGGACGTGTTCCTGTTCGACGGGACGATCGCCGAGAACATCGCCTACGGCGACCGCGGGGCCACGCGTGCCCGGATCGAGCAGGCCGCCCTGGCGGCCAATGCGTCGGAATTCATCGATCGGCTCCCCGACGGATACGACACATTGATCGGCGAACGCGGCGTGCGACTCAGCGGCGGCCAGCGCCAGCGCCTTGCCATCGCCCGCGCCGTGCTGGCCGACCCGCGGATCTTCATCCTCGACGAGGCCACCAGCAACCTCGACAGCGAGAGCGAACGGCTGATCCAGCAAAGCCTGGCCCACCTCCTCCGCGGTCGGACCTCGTTCGTGATCGCCCACCGGCTCAGCACCATCCGCCACGCCGACCGCATCCTCGTGCTCCAGGATGGCATGATCGTGGAGGCCGGCAGCCACGGCGAACTGATGTCCGTCGGCGGGACCTATCGCGACATGGTCGATTTGCAACGGATCGAACAGCATGGCGTCGCGAATCAAGAGTCCGTCCCGGAAAGGTCGAGATCGGTCTTGTAGTGTGGGCGAAACCCACCTCTACGAGGCCCTCTCGGTGGGTTTCACCCGCCCTACAACCGACCAATCCGGCTTCCGGGACAGACTCCAAGGTCAAGGACGTCGTGCCCGAGGGCTCGCACGATAAAGGAAACGGCCGGGCTCGAGCCGCCCGGCCGTGTTCTCGGTCACAACAGGATACCGTCATCGATGCTCAGTATGCATCGGAGCTGATGACTTCCCCTCCACCACGGCTGCCGAGCGCCCACCAGGTAATGAGGTTGACGGAATTCTTGATGAAATGCACCGACCCGTCGGCGAAAGCCACGTTCACGCCGCCCGGGTGCATGCTGTTCGCCGAGGCCGCACCATAAGGACCGACATACCCCACGATGGGATCGATCGAATTCTGGCAAGGGGGCGTGTTCGGCGCCGTCCAGTGATTGTAACTCGACAGGGTGAGATACCCCGGATTGCCAGCGATCATCTCGACGCCGACCGCCGCCGGATAGGGCGATACCGTCGAGCTCGACAACGCCTGGCATCCCTGGGCGAACAACAACGCCGGGTTGGTGGTCGTCAACATGCCCATCGCCACAGAACTCGGCGCCGCCGCGTAAGTACCCGTGAAGATCGCACGGAGCCCGTTCTGACCATTGGGATAGA
Organism: Isosphaeraceae bacterium; assembly: GCA_052148775.1. GTDB lineage: Bacteria > Planctomycetota > Planctomycetia > Isosphaerales > Isosphaeraceae > CAVZRC01. The sequence goes on from JBKQHM010000059.1 coordinate 6,875, forward strand.
CCGACGCCGTAGAGCCGAATGGATAGCCCGCGATGAGCCGTTCGCTGAAGAGGCCCGTGTTGGACGTCCCGTCCGTGATCGACTGCATGCCCACGCTTTGCAGGTTGTTCGACGACATCGTATTCATCCCGAGTTCGACATTATATTCGGGGATGATCGTACCGTTGAACGGCACGATGGCCGCCGGGCCGCCGTAATTGCCGACGTAGTTGGAGACGGCATAATAGTAGGAGTTCCCATTGAACGTGATCGGGTAGAGCTGCATACTCGATGATTCGTCAGGGCACAGCAAAGCGGACACCTTCATTGAGGCGGCCGTCAACTGGCTGTAGTCGAACGGCGACAGGTTGAAGTTCACCGAATTGAAGATCGGCTGCTGCTCGAGTTGGGGGAAGATCGCATAATACCAGTTGAATCCCCACTGGAGACCGAGGGTATTGCCGGTGACATTGGCCGCCATCGTGGGCCAGCTCGTTTGCGGCGGGAAGACGTTGTTGGCGGAGACATAGTTCTGAGCCGCCAACCCCAGTTGCTTTAGGTTGTTGACGCACTGCGAGCGTCGCGCGGCCTCGCGGGCCGCTTGCACAGCCGGCAACAGCAGGGCAATCAGTACGGCGATGATCGCGATCACGACCAGGAGCTCGATCAGGGTAAATCCACGGCGTTTCAGTGTCATAAAGTGACCTCAAGTACTTGCCAGGGCATCGCAAGAAAAGGCTGCCGAGGACCCTCCACACCGATGGGGGGTCTTATCCTTGAGTACGCACCATCATCGCCCACGACATCCGCGGCTCGCCCGGGTGGGGGCCCGAGTCATTTCACATGCGAAGGCCGGCGTTTCGATAACCCTCAGGCCCTCTGCCTCGTCAACCTGTATCCATCGCTCCCTCTCGGTCTGCTCGCAACGGACTGTCAGGATCGATGTATGCGTACATAAGAATCACGAAGGATTGACCACGCCGGCTCGACCCGATGCGCTTCGACATCCGGGCGGTTTTGCCGAGACGGTCTTGACGATCGACGTGGCGCCGCCCGGACCAGGTCACGAGTGGACTGTCACGCGATCCCCCCAGGGTCTCTTCATACCTCTCAGGCGGGAACTCTCGTCATGTCCGATTACCGACCGGCGGGGGTGTGGTTGAGAAAGCTATGCCGGCAGCAATCGTGGTTGTCTGAACGAACGAATTCATCGAAAGGTATAATACGGCCTGAGTCGAGCGACGTCCAGTCCCTTGGATAAAAAAGCCGTTTGTAAAGATAGATTAAGGACATGGCTGTTATGGAATGATCAGGACTGCAGACAAGCATATCGCGACATCAAGTTCTCTGAACACTCGCACAGACTGATTCAAAGGATCTTTAGCGTCTCTCGGCGGAAGGTCTCTGACCATCGCCGATCCGTGGCGATCGATTCGACCGGCAACTCGTCGGCCGCCTTCACCGTCGAAAGGGTTGGCGCGTTATTGGCGTGCGGCACGCAGCTTCGCGAGAGGTGTCTTCTCGAATCAGGGCTCCTGTCTCGATCATCCAGGCCCCTCTACTCGGTCTTGCGTTCGCCGATAACCCGCCTGCTCATCTCCGGGAGACGACGACTTTGACACCCTGCGCCGGACGCAGCGTCATCGAGGGCAGTGCCGATATCATGGCATCGGGCGCGAGCGTGAGCCGGAACCTCCGCGCGATCGTGGCGAGGATGAGCGAGGCTTCCATCAGGGCGAAGTTATTGCCGATGCAGATCCTCGGGCCGCCGCCGAAGGGGAAATAGGCGTATCGGGGGACCCGTTGCAAGAGCCCGTCGGACCATCGTTCGGGGCGGAACGCGTCGGGTTCGTCGAACCATCGCGGGTCGCGATGGATCGCATAGGTGGTCATGAAAATGGTCATGCCGCGCGGGATCGAGTAGCCGCCCAGTTCCAGGGGCTCGATCGACTCGCGGCCGATCATCCACCCGGCCGGATAGAGTCGCAAGGTCTCGTTGATGATCGACTCGGTATAAGGGAGACGCGGCAGGTCCGCGACCGTGGGCGGGCGGCCGTCGAGGACGCGGTCCACTTCGTCGTGGAGCCGGGCCTCGACTTCGGGACGTCCGGAGATCAGGAACCAGGCCCAGGCCATGGTGTTCGCGGTGGTCTCGTGGCCGGCCAGGAAAAGCGTCATGCACTCGTCGCGGAGCTGGCGGTCGGTCATCCGACGGCCGCTCTCCTCGTCCTGGGCTTGCAGGAGCATCGAGAGCAAGTCGCCCCGGTCCTCGCCGCGCCGGCGCCGTTCGGCGATGATCGCGAACAGGATCCGCTCCAGCCGACGCACCGCCCGCTCGACCCGGAGATTCATCGGAGTCGGCAACCAGGGTGGTGCCGATACCAGGCTGCCGGTCCGCGCGATGAAGGCGTGCATCAGCGTCTCCATCGCCGCGCTGGCGCCCTCCGTGTCGGAGCCGATCTCGGCGTCGAACAGGGTCTTCGAGACGATCCCCAGGGTGAGCCCCATCATGTCGGATTGGACTTCGCGGACCTGCCCGTCTGCCCAGGAGTCGATCAAGCGTTCGGTATAATCGACCATGAGGCGGCCGTAGGCCGCGATCCGATCGCGGTGGAACGCGGGCTGGGCGAGCTTGCGCTGGCTGCGCCAGAACTCGCCCTCGCTGGTCAGGAGCCCCTGCCCCAGAGTTCGCTTCGCGTCCCTCAGGCGGTAGTGCTTGATGAACTTGCGATTCTGATTGACGAGGACCTCTTCGACGAGGTCGGGGTGATTGGCGAACAGGATCGATCGCGGGCCGAACCGGGCCGACACGAGGTCGCCGTACTCCCGCGCCCAGCGGGTCAGCGAGCCCAGCCGATCCCGGCTGAACTCCCTGAGGTTGCCGAACAGCCAGTTCTGCGGCGGCCCCGGGGGTCGTTTTGCGGACGATCGTCCCGTTGTCATGGTACTTCCCCGACTCATCGGGTCTCTCCGAGCAAGTACGACCTGGGAATCTCCGCGCCGGCGACCGGGCGCAGGTTCCGGATCCGGCACATCTGATAGACGTTGATGTGAAAATTGGGGCACGTGCTCACGAGACAATACGCATCGATCGGGGAGAAGCCGTATTCCGAGATCAACCAGTCCATCAGGTGGATCGTGGCGGTCTCGACGGCGTAATCCAGCGGTCGATCGGCATGAATGGCGACGAGACTGCCCGGTTTCTCGATGCGCATGCCGGGGATGCGGTAGCCCTTCTTCAACTCGAGCCGGAGCCGGACGGTGGACTTGGTCTCGGCGGCCGTCCCGGTGAACTCGGTGTCGCCCTGGCTGGCGTGGATGTCGCCCAGGTAGAAGCGAGCCCCTTCGTGGAAGATCGGCAGGATGACCCGGTTCCCGGGCGACACGTCGCGGATGTCGAGATTGCCGCCCCATTCCCCCTGGCCGTCGATGCTGGTGGTCACCTCGCGGTCGGGTGCGACGCCCAGCGTCCCGACGAACGGCGTGATCGGCCAGGACCGACTCCCATCGAAGTGGAGGGTGCCATCGCGCATCGTGCCGCTAGGACCCGGCGTATGACGGAAGATCTTCGTGGTGTACTCCGAGGACAGCTCGGGCCATCGGGTGGACTCGCCCAGCGGCCCTCGTCTCGGGCCGATCGCGATCCAGGAATAATCGTCCACCAGGATATCCTCGATGGCGACAACCAGCGCATCGCCCCGCGCGGCGCCCTCGACCCAGATCGGCCCGGCGATCGGGTTGGCCTGCGGCGGGACCCGGTCGAAGCCCGGCCGGAGCGAGGGGATCGCCTTGTCGTGCTCGGACCGGATGTAGCCGTTGCTCGCGTCGAAGGTCTCCACCTCGAACGACTCGCCCGGCTCGACCCTGAGCAACGGCTCATCGCGCCAGTCGAACGCGAACTTTCGGGACTGTTCTCGCGGAATGCGTTTCATGAAACGTCCTCAGGTGCCCGAAAACGGGAAGAATATGAACCACGGAATTCACGGAAATACACGGAAACGAGAGACCGGATCCATCTTCCTTTCCGTGTAGGTCCGTCTTTTCCGTGGTTGACTCCTCTTCATTGAGTTGGTTGAGTTGTATCGCTGTGATGCAGGGTTCCGTTTCGGCCATTGCCTCTCCGATTGCGGCTTCGCCGATCTGAGCGCCCGATTTTTCATTTCTCGCCCGGGGCTTTGTACGGATCGACCTTCAGGGGGCGTCGGCCCAGGAAGGCAAGGAGATCGCGAAACTCCTGGATCGTCATCGTCGTGACCAGCTCTTCCGGCATGATCGAGGTCGTCTGAGGTTTCCGTTCGGCGATCTCGTCCGACCTGACCGCGATCCGCCGGCCCTGGGAGTCGGCGAAGACGAGGGCGCCCTCGGGCGACTGTTCCAGCAGGATGCCGTTGAACACCGTCCCATCGGTCTTGGCGACGCTCCAGGGGACGAACTGAGGCGCGATCTCACGGCTAGGCGCGACGATCGACTCGACCAGCCGACGCCGGTCGGTCGAGGTCGCCAGGGTGGAGAGGTCCGGCCCGATTCTGCCGCCTCGCCCGTCGACCTGGTGGCATCGATAGCAGCCCGGCCCCTTGGGATGGAAGAAGACGCGCTCACCGGCCGAGTCATCGGCCGGCCCCTCGAGCCGAGTGAGCCATGCGTCGAGATCCGAGGCCGCGGGCGGCTTGTGGTCGGTGTGTGTTGGACCGGCCCCCAGTCGATCGATCAGCGCCAGCGATGCGTCATCCCCCCGGCTCGCCTCCCGAAGCCGCGTGAGCTCCGGCTCGGAGAGTGCCACCCCACGGAGGCTCCGAAGTGCTTCCTGCCTCAGTGCCGGTGTCGTGTTTAACGCAACCGCAAGCAGCCGTTCCCGATGGCGGCTTGCATCCTCGGCCAGTCCGTCGATCGCTTCGGCCCGGATGCATTCAGCCAAGGTCGCCTCCCCGGCAAGCCTGCCCAGCCATTCGAACCGACCCGCTTGCGGGCTCTGCGCCAAGCTGCGCACGGCTTCGAGACGGACCGGCTCGTCGGGCGATTCAATGAACCGCTTCAGGAGGCCGGCCGTCAGCGCCGGGTGGTCGGGCCGGAGCATCCTCAGCCCCCGCCGGACGATCGAGGCCGGGGTCTGCGGATTCCTCAACAGAGAAACAATGTAATCCTCGCCGGCCAGTTCGTCCCGAGGATTATCCCGACGGACATCCAGCCGATCCAGCGCCGCCAGTGTGGCCTCGAACAGCTCGCGCGTCGCCGCGGTCGAGGCCAGGGCCGCCATCAGTTGCGGTCGGAAGGATTCCAGCCGATGCTCACCGACCCACTGGATCGCCGCGAACCGGATCGATGGATCGGCGTCGGCCAGGAACTTCGGCAAGAGCGCGCGGGCCTCGGGCCGATCGGAGTCGCGGAGGATCAGGAGAAGCCCGAGCCGCTGGCTGGGAACGAGATCTCGGGAACCGGCGAGTGCGACCAGTTCGTCAGTACCGAGCGATTTCTTCAGACCCAGTCGTGCCGCCTGCTGGATGAACGGATCATCGGACTCGAGCGCCTTGAGCAAGAGATCCTTGGCGGTCGGATCGGCCAACCGACGCATGGCTTCGGCCCGGACCAGTGGCGAAGCGTCTGCTACGGCGATCCCCTTTAGGTCGAAACGATTCGCAGGGATGATCCGTATTGCCATCCCGCGGATGGCATCCGAGACATGATGAACGGCATCGGAGACAACCTTGTCCTTCAATCCTTGTCGCTCGGCGAGTGTCGCCCGCGCGGCCAGGAGCTCGATCTCGCTTCGGGCGATGTCGGAGGCCGTGACGCGATGAGGAACCTCGCCGACGATCGACCGGACATTCCTCAGACGCCAGATCCGCCCCTTGCCATGGAGCGTGTAATCCTTACTGACCCAGTCGCTCATGTAGAGTGTTCCATCCTTGGCCACGGCGATCCCGACCGGCCGGAAATCGTCTCCACCGACGACCACCGGTTTCATGGTCGCCCGGAATGAGGCCCCCCGAGGCTGGGGGTCGTATCGTTCGATGCGATGATCGCCCCACGACGTGACCAGGAGCGAGCCGCGGTAATCGGCCGGAAGGTTGTCCGACTCATAGGACACGATCCCGCTCGGAGCTTCGCCGGTGCCGGCAACCATCCCCAGGGTACCCGGCAGCTCGCCGTTCCAGGCGGTGAAAGGATGCAGTCCCTTTCGGCCGTTGCGGAACCGGTAACCGTAGTCGCCTCCCTCGACGATGTGGAGCAACCGGCATGGCGGACGCGAGTCGGGATCGTTGTCCACGGCGAAGAGCCGCCCGACGTGGTCGGACGCCATGTGAAACGGGTTCCAGAACCCGGTGGCGAACCGCTCGAGCTTGGTCCCGTCGGGCCGGCATCGGTAGATGCTGCCCCCCTCGCCGCCGCCGGAGAGCGTGATCCCATCGGAGCCGATCAGGCGATAGTCGGCCCCGAGGTTCTCCCCCAGCCCGAAGTAGACCCATCCCAGAAAATCGAAGGCGAAGCCCGAGAGGCCGTTGTGGGGATAGTCGCCCGGCGTGTCGAGCCGGACGATCGGTTTGGGGATCTTGCCCCCGTCGGTACCGTCGGCCCGGCCGTCTCCGTCGCGGTCCTCGAGGCGATAGACCGCCCACCGCGTCGCGACGAAGACCGAGCCATCGGTTGCGACCGCCAGGTTCATCGTGAATCGCGTCCCCTCGAAGAAGTTGCCGACGCATTCCGGCTTGCCGTCGCCATCGCGATCCTCGAACAGGCGGATTCGATCGGCGGGAGGACCCTTGTAATCCTTGGGCCGGAAGTGCGTATGGCTCTCGATGACGAGAATCCGGCCCCGACCGTCGATCGCGAGCCCCGTGGGCGTGACGATCTCGGGCTCGGCCGCGATCCGCTCGAAAACCAGTCGTGGGTCGACCGAGCGTGGGGGTTCGGCCTTCGGGGCGGCTTGGCCCACCATTGTCGTCGATAGGGCGATCCAGAGACCGAGGCGGGCGCCGATCATGATTGTACGTTCTCCGCGGCTCGCGTTGAGGTATCCGATGGCCGCGCGCAGTATAACCGGCACCGGTACCCCCGGCCAAGGAACAAGGACCAGCCTGTTTCACCGACCCGGATCGGGTGCTACTATGGGCCGAGACTTGCCTACAATCCCACCATGCTCCTCTGGAGATCGACGATGCAACTGGAACGCGGAACCTTGTCTCGACGGGGATTCCTGGATCGCTCGATGGCCACGTTGACGGCCGCCGGGCTCCCGCTTTGGTATTCCCGCGAGCTGCTTGCGGAAACCGAGGAGCAGGCCGCCGCCGATGCCAAGCAGAAGAAGCGCGGGCCCAACGACCAGATCATGATGGCGGCCATCGGCGTCGGCGGCCAGGGTACGGGCATCATGAAGTGGGCCAAGAGCAAGGAAGGCGTCAAGTTCATCGCCGTCTGCGACCTTGACGCCAGTCACGCCAAGAAGGCCGCGAAGGAAATCGGCAAGGATTGCCGCGAATACAAGGACTTCCGCGAGTTACTCGCCAAGGAGAAGCTCGACGCGGTGACCATCGGCACCGTCGACCACTGGCATGCGCTGACCTCGATCGCCGCGATGAAGGCCGGCTGCGACGTCTACTGCGAGAAGCCGCTGTCGTTGACCATCGAGGAAGGCAAGGCGATGGTCCAGGCGGCGCGGAAGTACGACCGCGTCTTCCAGACCGGCAGCCAGCAGCGTTCCGACGCGCGCTACCGGCTGGCCTGCGAGCTCGTCCGCAACGGCCGGATCGGCAAGGTGCACACGGTCGAGGCCCGCATCGGCGACAACCCGGTCGGTGGTCCCTTCAAGGTGAGCCCGGTTCCCGAAGGGCTCGACTGGGAGTTCTGGAAAGGCCCCACCCCGGACGTGCCCTATGTCAAGGAACGTTGCCACTACGAGTTCCGCTGGTGGTACGACTATTCGGGCGGCAAGCTCACCGACTGGGGCGCCCACCACAACGACATCGCGCAATGGGGCCTGGGGATGGACGGCTCCGGGCCGATCAGCGTGACGGCCACCGGCGTGACGCCCTCCAAGGAACCAAACTCGTACAATTGCCACCCGCATTTCGCCGTGACCTACCGATACGCCAACGGCGCCCACCTGATCACTAGCAGCGACGGCGAGAACGGCAACCGCTTCATCGGCGACAAGGGCTGGATCTTCGTCAACCGCGAGCGGATCGAGGCCAGCGACCCGAAGTTGCTCGAGGAGCCGCTGCCCAAGGATGCCGTGAAGCTCTACGTCTCCAACGACCACATGGGCAACTTCATGGACGGCATCCGGACGCGCAAGCGGCCGATCTGCGACGTCGAGGTCGGCTACCGCTCGGTCACGGTCTGCCACCTGGGCGCGATCGCGCTGCGGCTGGGCATCCCGCTCGACTGGGACCCCAAGAAGGAATGCTTCGTGGGCCCGCGAGCGGATAAAGGGAACGCCATGGTCGCTCGCGAGATGCGATCACCATGGAAGTTGGAAGTCTGACATTCGGCCTCGCGAGTCTTGGTCGTAGTAGAGTGCTCTGCGAGCACCGTTCCGATGGAACGCACAGCATCACTGCTCGCAGAGCACTCACAAACACCTTCCCGGATCGGCCATGATCCGGCCTTTCGGACGCATCGGCTTCAGGCAGTGCGGCGGATCGGCTCCTGGTCGTCGACCGTCTTCTCGGGGTTGATCAGCGCCCAGAGGACCATCCCGATCAGGGCGATGGCCACGTAGGCGTAGAGCGCCGGGTCCCACTGGTCGCGGCCGGTGTAACCCAGGCTCTCCCTCCAGTCGGCAAACCTGCCGACGGCGAGCTGGGAGAGGAGCCGGCCGAAGCCACCCATCATGTTCATGAGCCCGAACAGCGCGCCGAGGTGACGACCGCTGACCCTGGTCGCGCTGGCCCACCAGGCGGGAAGCTGGAGCTGCACTCCAAACGCGGCCACGGCGATAAAGGCCGAGGCCATCACGGTGGAATCGGTCCAGAGGCTCGCCATGATGCCGAGAGCTCCGATCCCCGTGCCGGCGACGGCCTGCGCCGTGCGGCCCCACCGCGGGCTCCCCGTCTTCCGCACCAGCCAGTCCGTCAACCACCCGCCGAAGAACGTGCCGCAGGCCCCGGCGCCCAGGACCATGCTGGCCAGCCGGCCCGAGAGGTCCGGTGAGGCGCCCCGCGCCGATTGCAAGTAGGTCGGATACCACGACGACAGGATCTCATACGTCGCCGACATCGTTGCCATCACTGCACTCAACAGCCAGATGTTCGCACACGGGAACACGCGGTCCCAGGGGATCGGGCCATGGGCCTTGTCGTCCACCGCGACATCCGGCGTCAGGCTATCCTCGACGACGACCGGAGGGACCGGAGGCTTGTTGCCCGCCGCGATCAGATGGCACTCGGCCTCGTTGACGGCCGGGTGCTGCGACGGCTCGTCGCGGAACCAGAGGAAGAACGCCGTCGCCCACGCGACGCCCAGCACGGCGAACACGGCGAATGTCCATCGCCAGCCGACCAGATCGATCAGCCATTGCGAGGTCAATGGCGCGGCCGCCCCTCCGAGCATCATCGCCGTCGTCACGAACCCCTGAGCACGCCCCCGGAACGATTCGGGAAACCAGCCGCGCAGGACCCGTGCCGAGTTCGGCAGCGCCCCAGCCTCGCCGGCCCCGAACAGGAACCGCACCACGAGCAGCGTCCCGAATCCCCGCGCCGCTCCGGTCAACGCCGTGAACGCCGACCACCAGAGGACGATCCGCGTCAGGATGCGCCTGGATCCATAGCGGTCGCCCCACCAGCCAGCCGGGATCTCGAAGACTGCGTAGGCGATCGTGAAGGCCCCGAAGATGAGCCCCTTCTGCGTCTCGCTGATCCCCAGTTCGGACTTGATGATTGGCGCAGCCTGGTTGATGCAGGCGCGATCCAGGTAAAGCACGAATGTCATCACGGCGAGGAAGGCGAGTACGGCATACCGCACCCGGGTCGGACGTTCGGCGGGGCTTTCCATCGGAAGCGGCTCGGGCTCAATCACTCAAGGTCTCCGTCGAAGATGGGACATCCAGGGTGACTCGGTCGAGGGACCGACCTACTTTCCAAGCTGCGACTTCGCCTTGATCATGACGCTCTCGATCGTCACCGGTTTGCCTCCCTGACGCTTGCTCTCGTCGGCGGCTTCCATGAAGGCGAAGATCTCGACTGTCTCATCGGCCGCGACCGGCGGCTTGCCGGTCTTGAAGAACTTGACGATCTCCACGACCAGCGGCTCATACCCGCCATAGTCGCCGACCGGGGCATTCCCCTTCATGCCGAAGACGGTCCCACCATACTTGTAGGGCCCCTTGCGGAGCCCGCGAAACGTCCCGACCCGGCCGCCTTTCCAGATTCCGACGGCCATGTCCGTCGAATCGGTGTGGGTGCGGGTCACCGACTCGCAGCCCGTCCCCATGATCGTGTAGAGGCTCTCGACGCCGTGGACGCCGTACCAGAAGAGGTCGGGGTGATGCTCTTCCAGCGAGCAGGGACCGAAGGTATCGCAGCCGATGACCTCGCCCAGCTTGGCGTTGGCTTTCAAGGCGATGATTCCGGGGCTATATCGGAGCGACGAGCTGGAGAAGCAGGGTGTCCCGGTCTCGCGGGCCAGGTCGTAGATCGCGATCGCGTCGGCCAGGGTCCCGGCAACCGGCTTGTCGATGAACACCGGCTTGCGGGCCTTGAAGACGGGCCGCGCCTGCTCGAGGTGCGGGCGGCCGTCGACGCTCTCCAGCAACACCACGTCGACCTTCTCGAGCAGTTCGTCGATCGACCCCACGATCGCGACGCCGAACTTCTCGCTCAGCTCCTTGGTGTAGCCCGCAACCCGGTCGCGACTGGAGGGGATGTCCGGACTCCCTCCCGGATAGGCCGCGACGATGCGCACGCCGGCCAGTTCGGCCTTGGGGTTCGGGGCGTTCAACAGCCCGGTGAACGCGACAACGTGCGAGGTATCCAGGCCGATGATCCCGGCCCGAATCGGTTGTGCCGCCTGAGCCTCGCCGGCAGCCGTCTCCCCCGCCGAGGCGCATTCGGCCCCGAGCACACACACTGCGAGCATGAACACGACACAGAGTTCGACCAGGCGGCATAGCACAGCTAGATCCTCACTTTTCCAGTGGCGACCGGGGATTCCCGACGGAACATCATCGGCCTTCAGGGCGATCGATGCAACGCCTTGTCCGCCGATGTCGGCGGAAATCGGACCCGCGCCCGGATTGTTCAGGACTTATTCCAGACCTAAGATAACAGCCTGAGTCTTCCGTAGGTCAGGCTTTCCAGCCTGACTCTGATCGAAACCCTGTCAGGCTGGAAAGCCTGACCGACTTCCTTGCGAGTAATGACCCATGGCTGGCTGGGTTCGACGATGGTTGTTCCTCTCGGCTGGGCTGATCGTCACGCTGGGGGGGCTCCCCGGCGCCCGGGCCGGCGAAGGTCCGAGGCTCCGACTGGAACTGGATGCACGCGACCTGCCGCGTCGATTGATGCATTCGCGGATCGAAGTTCCCTGCCGGCCGGGCAAGCTGGCGCTCTGGTATCCGAAGTGGGTTCCGGGTACCCACTCGCCTTGCGGGCCGGTCCAGGACGTGGCGGGGCTCCGCCTGGAAACGCCCCAGGGCAAGTCCGTTCCCTGGCGTCGCGACGAGACCGACCCCTACCGCGTTGAGTGCGAGATTCCCGAGGGTACCAACTCACTGATCGTCCGGCTCGACACCATCTGCAACGCACCGGCCGTCAGCGCAGCGGGCTATCTCACCTACGGCAATGAATCGGTCGGGATCATCAACTGGAGCACCTGCTTGATGTATCCGGAAGGTCCGTCGGCCGACGACACGCGCGTGGCGATGACCTTGCGGCTGCCGCCGGGCTGGGACTTCGCGTGTGCGCTCGGGGCCGATCCCGTAGACGGCGGCAAACCGGTCAAGTTCCGGGAGGTTTCGCTCACCAGGCTGGTGGACAATCCGTTGATCGCCGGCGAGCACATCCGCAAGATCCCGCTCGATGCCGGCAAGAATCCCCCGGCTTTCCTCGACCTGGCGTCGGAGTCCCCCTCGGCCCTCCAGGTCGGGGCGCCGGTGATCGGGTTGTACAGCCGGGTCGTCCAGGAAGCCGGCGCGATGTTCGGCACCTGCCACTATCCGGCGTTCCACTTCCTGGTCACATGCAGCGACGACCTCGGCTACCTGGGACTCGAACACCTGGAATGCAGCATCAACGGCGTCCGCGAGCGCGATTTGCTCGATGCGTCGCGGCTCCGTGGATGGGTGGCCAATCTCCTGCCCCACGAATACGTCCATTCCTGGTGCGGCAAGTTCCGACGCCCCGCCGGCATGTGTACTCCGAACTTCCAGACCCCGCAAAAGACTCGACTTCTCTGGGTCTACGAAGGACTGACGGAATACCTCGGCGAGCTCCTGATGGTCCGAGCCGGGATCGTCTCGCCGGCGGAATACCGCCGGACGTTGACGGCAACCATCGGCTCCCTCTCGCATCGCGAGGGCCGGCGATGGCGCTCGCTGGAGGATACGGGCGCGGCCTCCCACCTGCTCCGCGGCGGCAGCCCCAACTGGAACGAGCTGAGGCGCGAGCAGGACTATTACTTCGAGGGCGCCTTGATCTGGCTCGAGTCGGACACCATTATCCGCGAGCGTTCCAAGGGCAAGAAGAGCCTCGACGATTTCTGCCGCGCTTTCCTGGGCGGGAAGCCCACCGAGGCCCGCGTCGATCCCTACGAGCTCTCCGACGTCGTCAAAGCCCTGCGCGAGCTGGCCGACTTCGACTGGGAGTCTTTCTTCCTCCAGCGCACGACCCAGCCGCTCGACGCCTTGCCGCTGGAGGTGGTCGGCCGGTGCGGCTACAAGCTGAATTATTCCACCCGGCCCCCGAACGCCACGAGCCGGATCTCTCGGAGCGGGGGGACTGGCGGGGCCTCCGCCCGGGATTCGATCGGCCTCAGCTTCGACGGCGAGGGGAAGATCTTGGATATCGTGCCCGGCATGGCCGGCGATCGCGCCGGCCTGGCCCCCGGCATGAAAGCGATCGGGGTCAACGGCAAGACCTTCAGCGCCCAGAGACTCCTCGACGCGTTGACCGACAGCGTGAAACGCAAGAAGATCGAGTTCCTCCTGGTCCAGGGCGAGAACTTCCGCACGATCGTCGTGGATTACGCCGACGGCCCGCGTTACCTCGAACTGGTCCGCGAAAGCGCGAAACCCGACGTCCTCGCCGAGATTCTCAAGCCCCTCGTCGCACCGGCTCATTGATCCGTCCCCAGCGAGACCCGATAATCCGCATTCTGCCCCGCGGCCGAGAGGTCGCCGACCTACGATTCCGCCGCTCCCCGATGGGCGCGGTTCTCACTGACGAGGTGGCCTGATCGGCCAGTGTTCCATGACGAAGCGTACGATGTCCGGCCGTGGACGGCTCATGCCGCTGGCGTGGGGCCTGCTCCTGCTCGTCGCATTGACCACGTTCGCCGGCGCCGTGAGGTCCGAGAGCAATCCCGGTGAAGGGACGGTCGCCGAGGCGGCCTTTCCTCCGCCACCGCCTAAGACTTTGAAGACTGCGCCACCCCCCGCGCCGAAGGGATATGTCTGCTACCGTGCGTCCAAACCGATCCAGCTCGACGGCAAGCTCGACGACGACGCCTGGAAAGACGCCCCCTGGACGGATACCTTCGTGGACATCGAGGGAGACGTCAAGCCGCGCCCGCGGTTCGCGACGCGCGTCAAGATGCTGTGGGACGACAATTATTTCTATGTCGGTGCCCTGCTGGAAGAGCCGCACGTCTCGGCGAGCCTCACCAAGCACGACTCAGTCATCTTCCACGACAATGATTTCGAGGTCTTCATCGACCCGGACGGCGACAACCACGAATACTATGAGATCGAGATCAACGCGCTGAACACCGAGTGGGACCTGTTCCTCAAGAAGCCCTACCGCAACGGCGGGCCGGCCATCAACGAATGGGAGATCCCCGGTCTCAAGACGGGAACGCATGTCGACGGCACGCTGAACAAGTCCGGCGACAAGGATACGGGCTGGTCGGTCGAGTTCGCATTCCCGTGGAAGGTGCTCGCGGAATATGCCCATCGGCCCGCACCGCCTCACGACGGCGATCAATGGCGCGTGAATTTCTCCCGCGTGGAGTGGCTCTACGATATCGTCGAGGGCCAGTATCGCAAGGTCCCCAAGACCCCGGAGAACAACTGGGTCTGGTCGCCCCAGGGGGTCATCGACATGCATCGCCCCGAGCGTTGGGGCTATGTGCAGTTCTCGACGGCCGCTCCCGGGCAGGCGACCTACCACGCCGACCCCGCCGGCCTGTTCCGCGACCGACTGATGCAAATCTACCACGCCCAGTCGGCCTTCCACGGCAAGAACAAGCGATGGGCCACGAAGATCGAGGAACTGGCAATCCCCGGGTTGACCGGACTGCCGGCGCATGAGGAAACGTTCCGGGGCACTCCCGACGGCTACGAAGTCGCGATCACCTTCACGCCGGCTGGCGGCAAGCCCCAGACGCTGACCCTCCGCCCGGACTCGCGAATTCAATTGAATCAGCCCGACGCGGGACCGGCTTCAAAATAGGATGATCACCATCAATAGCGATCAGCCCGATTTGCCTCGTTTAACGAACCTGGGGATGAGACGCGAAGATGCCTGTGAGAGGCAAAAGAGCAAGGGTGCGGTCACCCAGGTCGGCTGGATGTCGGCGGGCCGGATGGCGGCCAGGCCGGAGTTGGGATCGATCCGGATATTCGGGCCCAGCGAGCTGATCGCGATGTAGGTGACGTCGCGCGTGAAGCTCTCGGCGGCGGCCACGGTCTCCGGACAGTAATGCATCAGGATGCGCCGGAGGAGTCCCGACAGGTGCTCGATCCGATCCATGTCGACGCCCGTCACGTGGTCCTGGGTGCGCCAGGGCTCCCCCTTGGCCTCCGTGTCCAGGAGATGGTTCCATTCATCGAGTTTGGAGAGGACGACGACCAGCGGCCGGTCGACGGGCGCGGTGTGCGGCAGCCCGGCATAACGACGGATCCGCGCCGCGGCCTCGTTGAGGATCGTCTCCTGGCGGCTGAGCCGTCCCGGCGATTGCACCGCGCCCGCCGCACCCGGTGCGGCACCGCGGCAAGCCGTTCGGAACCGAGGGTCTTGAGTCGGGTCGAACAGGAAGAGCACGGCCCGCGAACGGGCCAGGTGGCGCGTGACCGGGCTGGAAGCCGTGTCCTGGCCGGGCTGGAAATGTTCGCCCGCGTTGTCGTAAAGGCAGAGCATCCGCGCCATCTTCGCCGAATCGGCCCGCGAGTGCCCTTCCCTCGGCTGCATCGTGAAAAGGAGCGGGCGCGGATAGCTCACCGTCTGCTGCCCGTAGGCCACCGTGTCGTACAGCTCGCCTTGCAGCTCGGTCTTGCGGATCAGGTTGCCCAGCGGGATCAGCTTCGTATCGTCGGGGTTGAGGAACAACGACTCCTCGCATGCGTTGAGCATCCGGTTCGCCGTCGGGTCGGCGTCGGTAAAGGCCACCCGGAAGTGGATGGGCAGCACCTGGCGCAACTGCCAGGTCATCGTCGTCAGGAAGAACGACTTGCCGCTAGCCGGGCTGCCCAGGATCGAGAAGAACAGCGGCTCCATCTCCAGCATGGCCCTCGGCACCGGCAAGTGACAGTGCGGACAGGCCAGGCTCCGGCAGGTCATGCCGTGGGCGTCGACCGCATCGCCCTCGACCGTGAACCGGCTGGGGAGGAATCGCAACTGCCGCTCCGGGCCCAGCATCGGGTCGCCGAGCAGCTCGACGTGCTCCGAGATCCAGAGCACCTGCTCCGGCGTAAACGACTCCCAGCAGTGCGGGCACGTCACTCGCGTCAGCAGCCGGATCGGATCCGCCTCGACGGTACGATGTTCCTGATCGGTCCGACTCATCCCCACGCGCCCTCCGCGGTCGAAGCCGGTTCGAGGTTGTATAATCCCATGGAAATCCGATGCGCGACCGGGGTCGTTGCGATCGCCCCTCCGGACCTTACCGGTTGCCGGCCATTCCCGCGGTCCCCTACCGGTGATTATGACCTCAATCGCGACGAAGTGCGAGACGCCCTCATCGTAGGATGAGATCGCCGATATGGGACCACTCCAGCCCCTGTTGCAACTTGCCGAGCTCTTCGACTGCCTGGACGAGGTCCTGGTCTGGGTCAAGGATCGCGACGGCCGCTATTGCTGGGTGAACCGTGCTTTTCTCCTCAGCTATGCGATGAATCGCGACCCGGGCCACGTCGACCCGGAGATCGCGGACATCGTCGGTAAGACCGATTACGACCTCTCGCCGATCTTCCTGCCGACCAGTTCCGGCAGGACGACGAATATGTCCTGACCGGGAAACGGATCGTGAACCGCATCGAGCTCGTCGGCCAGCCGGATGGGCTGACCGTGTGGAACGTTACCAACAAGATCCCGCTCGTGGACCCCCATGGCGCGATCGTCGGCACCGCGGGCATCAGCCAGAGGCTGAGCACACCCCGCGAGGACATCGTCCCCGGTACGGAATTCGGTGCCGTGCTGGCGTACATGCGGGACCACTATCACGCGCCGATCCCCAACGAGCGGCTGGCTCGCGTGGCCCACATGTCGGTCAGGACCTTCGAGCGCAAGTTCCGCGGCACCTTCCATCTCACGCCTCAGAAATACCTGCGGAAGCTCCAGATGCGAATGGCATGCAGGGCGCTGGTCTACGGGAACCGGTCGCTGGCCGAGGTGGCGCTGAGCTGCGGTTTCGCCGACCAGAGCCACTTCTCGCGCGAATTCCGGCGCCACTTCGGCCGCACGCCGAGGGCCTATCGCGAGCATTACGCCCGGACTGCCGACGATGCCGCTCCTGGCACAAATCCTGCCGCTCATGAACAATAAGCATTCCGCGTCCGGCCGATACACTGCCATCGTCCACCTTACCGGGAGCCCGATCATGATCCAGCCACGAGTCTTCCTGATCACTGTCCTGGGATTCCTTCTCGCCTCCTCAGCCCGGGCGGCGGACAAACCCGTGCCGGACGGATTCGTCCCGCTTTTCAATGGGAAGGATCTGTCCGGGTGGAAGGTGCCCGAGGGCGATAACGGCCACTGGAAGGTCATCGACGGCGTCATCGACTACGACGCCGGTAGTGAAGCAACGGGCGACAAGTCGCTGTGGAGCGACCGGGAGTACAAGGACTTCGTCCTGGAACTCGACTGGCGGCTCAAGGAAGCCCCATACATCAACAAGAACGTCCCCTATATCTTGCCGGATGGCACCCATGCCAGGGACATCCACGGCAAGGAGATGAAGCTGGCCCTGCCGGACGCGGATTCCGGCGTCTTCCTCCGCGGCGACGGGTTCTTCCAGGTTAACATCTGGTGCTGGCCGGTCGGCTCGGGCGAGATGTACAGCGTCCGCATGGACCGCAAGACTCCGCCCGACGTCCGCGCCGCCGTCACCCCCCGCACCCGGGCCGACAAGCCGGTCGGCGAATGGAACCACTTCGAGATCACCGTCAAGGGGAAGACGGTCAAAGTCGTGCTCAACGGCATCACCGTGATCCCCGGCGCCACCATCCCCAACCTCCCCGACCGCGGCCGGCTCGCCTTCCAGCACCACGGCGGGAAGAACAAGGCCGGCGACTGGATCGGACCGCCGAGCCTCGTCCAGTACAAAAATATTTATATCAAAGAGCTTCCCGACTCGACGGCAGCTCTGAATCGGCCCAAAGCGTCCCCGATCAGGGCACTCATCATCACCGGCGGCCACGACCACGAGACCTCGTTCTACTCGCTCTTCGACGGATACAAGGAATTGTCCCGCGTCCCGGTGGCCGACAGCGCCACGGCCTTCCAGGCCGACCTGCGCGGCAAGTACGACGTGCTGATCCTGTACGATTTCTCCCGCGACCTGAACGAGAAAGGCAAGAAGAACCTCCGCGACTTCATCGAGAGCGGCAAGGGCCTGGTGGTGCTCCACCATGCACTTCTCGACTACCCGGACTGGGCCTGGTGGGCCGAGGACGTGGTCGGCGGCCGATACCGATTGAGGCGCGAGGGCACGATCCCCTCCTCCACCGTCAAGAACGACCAGCCGATGTCGATCGCGCCCGCCGGGACTCATCCGATCCTCGCCGGGATCGGCCCGTTCCAGGTCGTGGACGAGACGTACAAGGGCATGTTCATCTCGCCCCGGGTGACGCCATTGCTGACGACCGATAACCCCTACAGCGACAAGATCGTGGCCTGGGTCGGTCCCTGTTCCACCTCCCGGGTCGCCGCGATTCAGTTGGGTCACGGTCCCGCGATTTTCGGCAATCCCTCGTATCGGGCGCTGGTACACAACGCAATCCTGTGGTCGGCGGGACGGACCGATTGATTGACGCCCGCATCCGCGGACCGGCCTGATCCCCATCAATGAACCTGCCTCCGCCATCCGGCGAGGCAAAGCAGGAGTCGAGATGAAACTCGGACTTTACAGCATCACCTACCTGGGCCTCTGGTACCGCGGAGAGGCCCTCACGCTCCCCGAGATGATCGTCAAGGCCAAGGAATTCGGCTACGACGGCATCGAGATCGACGGCAAGCGGCCCCACGGCAATCCACTCGATTGGCCGACGGCCCGTTGTCGCGATCTGCGCTCCCTGGCCGACGACGAGGGGATCGACATCTTCGCGGTCGCGGCCAACAACGACTTCAGCAACCCGGTCCCCGAGGTCCGTGAAGCCCAGATCTGTTTCGTCCGAGACCTCATCCGGATGACAGCCGACCTGGACGCCCCCACCCTGCGCGTGTTCCTGGCCTGGTGGGGCGTCACACGACATCCCCAACTGGCCACCTACGACATCGCCGAAGGCTACTGGCCGATCGTCCACGAGAAGTTCTCCAACGAGGAAATCTGGGGATGGTGCCGCGATGCCCTGATCGAGTGCGCCCGGTACGCCGGCGAGGCCGGCGTGACGCTCGCACTCCAGAATCACCGGCCCCTCATCAACGATCACCATGACGTCCTGCGGATGGTCCGCGAGGTCGATTCGCCTCACTTGAAAGTCTGCCTCGACGCGCCCCTCATGCCCGACAAGAGCCCCGAGGCCATGCGACAGGCGGCGCAAGACGTCGGCTCGCTCCAGGTCCTCTCGCACTTCGGCGGCGAATTCGAACGGCGCCCCGACGGTTCGATCCGCGGCTATGACCGGATCGACGGCGTTGTCCGCGGCGACACGAACGCGTATTATCGGGATTTCATCCGCGCAATGAACGACATCGGCTACGATGGCTACTTCGGCTATGAGTTGTGCCACCAGTTGCCCGTCGTCCACGGCCAGACGGTGGACATCGAATTCGCCCACCGGAATGCCCAGATGGCCGCCGAATTCCTGCGCGAGATGATCGAGGCGGAAACCCTGGTCGCGACCGGGAAGTAGAGAACCAGATGGAGCGAGCTGCCTCGGCCTGAAAGGCCACAGGAGCATTGCCCCGGGTGAAACCCGGGGACACCTTGCCGATGTCATACGCATGTGATCGGAGGAGGAACCCATGAGATTGTCTCGCCCCGTCTTCATGCTTTTCCTGAGCCTCGGCCTGGCCTCCGGGGCCTCCGCCCAGGAGAAGAAGCGGAACCTCCTGATCATCGGCCAGAGCAAGGGGTATCAGCACGAATCGGTCTCCACGGCCATGGTCACCCTGTACAATCTCGGACGAAGCTCAGGCAAATGGGACGCCTATTTCCGGACCGACTGCACGGCCATCACCAAGAAGCCCCTGAAATACGGGGCCAAGAACTTGAATGCCTTCGATGCCATCGTGTTCTTCACCGACGGCAACCTGGACATGGACGACTCGCAGAAGGCCGACTTCTTGTCCTTCATCCGCGAGGATGGTAAGGGCTTCATCGGCATCCATAGCGCCACCATCACCTTCCTGGGCTGGCCGGAATACGGCAAGCTGATCGGCGGCTACTTCGACGGCCACCCCTGGGGCGAATTCCAAGCCCCGCTGGTGGTCGAGGATTCCAACTTCCCGGGCATGAAGCACCTGTCGAGCCACTTCACCATGAAGGACGAGATCTACCAGATCAAGAACTTCTCCCGCGATCACGCACGCGTCTTGCTCAGCCTCGACAGCAGCAAGGTCGATCTCAGTCGCAAGGGTGTCCGCCGCGACGAGACGGACTTCCCGGTCATCTGGGCCAGCAACTACGGCAAGGGCCGCGTCCTCTATAACGGACTCGGACATACTAAAGAAGTCTGGGACCGGCCGGACATCCAGAAGATGTGGTTGGAGATGGTGGAATGGTCCATGGGCATGATCCCCGGCGATGCCACTCCCAGGCCCCGACCGACGATCCCGTGAAGGAGGCGATGCCTCCGGGACATGGCTCATGACGGCACCACAGACGATCCGCACACCACGCTTGATGCTCCGCCCTTGGCGCGATGACGACCTCCCGCCATTCGCGGCGATGAACGCCGACGCCAGGGTCATGGAATTCTTCCCGAAGCCGCTCGACCGCCCTGAGAGCGATCTGCTCGCCGATCGGATTCGCGACCACTTCGCCCGCCTTGGTTTCGGCTTCTGGGCGGTGGAGGTGCCGGGACTCGCCGACTTCATCGGATTCGTCGGACTGGCGGTCCCGAGATTCGAAACCCACTTCACGCCCTGCGTCGAGATCGGCTGGCGGCTGGCCTATTCGCACTGGGGCTTCGGCTATGCCACCGAGGCGGCCCGCGCCGCGCTCGACTTCGGTTTCCGCCAGCTCGCATTGGAGGAAATCGTCTCGTTCACCGTGCCGGTAAACCTGCGATCGAGGCGCGTCATGGAG
The DNA here is from genome assembly GCA_052148775.1 of Isosphaeraceae bacterium. GTDB lineage: Bacteria > Planctomycetota > Planctomycetia > Isosphaerales > Isosphaeraceae > CAVZRC01. The sequence continues at coordinate 27,689 of JBKQHM010000059.1, forward strand.
CAAATCGGCATGACCCACGCCCCAGCCGACGATTTCGATCATCCGTCGCTTCCCGAAGGACACCCCCTCCGTCGGCATGTCCTCTACCGCCTTGCGAGATGCGCCGAACCTCCGCCCGATCGATAAACCGACCCCTTTCGCCCATGCCTACGCGAACAACATCGACAACGGTTTTCCGCTATTGATCCGCAAGGGGCGCCCGATAGGGTCGCGGATCTCGGTCGCGGGGTCGATGCCGAGGGTGTGGAGTATCGTCGCGCCGATATCGTCGGGGCTGACCGGGTCGCGCGACGGATAGGCCGCCCATCGATCGGAGGCACCGTAAACGGCCCCGCCGCGAATCCCCGCGCCGGCCAGGACGGCGCTATAGCAGTGCGGCCAGTGCTCGCGGCCGGCGTTGCCTCGGGTGATATGCGGCTTGCGGCCGAACTCGCCAACCCAGACGACCAGCGTCTCATCGAGCAGCCCGCGCGCGTCCAGGTCATCGAGCAGGGCGGATAAGCCCTGATCGGCGGGCGGCATGAGCCGGTTCTTGAGCTGGTTGAAGTTATCCCCGTGCGTATCCCAGAAATTCTGATGGTCGTCGTGCCAGTTCACCGTGACCAGCGGGACGCCCGCCTCGATCAGGCGCCTGGCCAGCAAGAGACATTGTCCGTGGATATTACGACCGTATCGATCGCGGACGCGCGGATCCTCCCGATCGATCGCGAACGCCCCCATCGCCTCGGCCGAGCCGAGCGAGTCGAGCGCACGCTCGCAATATCCGTCCCAGGCGGCCGGGCCGGTGCCGGAGAACCCCGGCGACGAACCCATCGCAGTGCGCAAAACCCGACGGCCATCGAGCCGATCGCTGGTGATCCCCTCGGGCAAACCGAGACCCTCGACCCGGAAATCCGGGTCGTTCGGGTCACCGTTGATCCCGAATGGGTCGTAAGCCTTGCCAAGCCAGCCTCCGTGCTGTCCGGGGGCCTTGCCGCCCGGTGCGGCCGGATGGGCGACGGTCCAGGGCATCGTCACCGTCTGGGGCAGCACACCGCCTCGCGGTCGCACGCGAGCGATCAGCGAACCCAGGTGCGGCCAGTCGTTGGGCGACGGCCCGGCCGCGTCCGAGTATTGGGTCGGGGCCACATGGCCGGTCGTGACCCGGTGAGCCGTCGAGAGGTGCGTGAAGTCATCGTGGCTCAATGACCGGACGATCGCCAGCTTGTCCGTCCGGGTCGACAGCATCGGGAAATGCTCGCTGATGCGTACGCCCGGCGTCCTCGTCGCGATCGTGCCGAAGCTTCCTCGGATCTCCGCCGGCGCATCGGGCTTCGGGTCCCAGGTATCGAGCTGGCTCGGCCCGCCCCACATGAAGATCAGCAGGCAGCATTTCGCCCGCCCGAATCCCCCCGGCCCCGCCGCGAGCGCCCGGTTCCGGAACAGTTCGGGCAAGCCCAGCCCCGTCATCGCCAGCGCCCCGGCGCGCAAGACATCACGACGCGACGACCCTCGTCGTCGGAATTCGCGGCAAGCGCCTCCCTGGTCCATCTCCGGATCGTCCATCGCTCTGGCCCCGAAATTCAACCTTTGATCAACAATCCCTCTGCAAGCACTCTACACTACATAAGGGTACCCAGTCCAACGGGTATCCGAGGAGTCTCTCCATCCTCGCTCGAGCCTCCCATTCCCCTTGCAATGACTTCCGATCTGTCCGACAATTGTAGTG
>JBKQHM010000060.1:0-15945 GCA_052148775.1 Isosphaeraceae bacterium
GACTAATGGAAAATCCGACCCTTGCGCCGCAAGGACTTACGATGCGCCACCCCAAACATGGGGTAGCGGCCCACCATGGCGGCGACCCGGGCCGCGGCGTGGTCGGCGATGCCGTCGGGTCCCGGGATCCTCGGTCGGAGCGGCGGACGGAGCGCCAGTGTCCGCCAGATGAATTCGGGGATTCGTCGAGCATCGACCTGCTCGACGATCGGCAGTAGCCCGGCAGCGGCCGTGCACGCCATACCCAGTCCGTTCCAGTTGTCTTTATCCGAATCGACCGCGGCATCGAGGACGGCGAAGCCCTGATCGAGCAGTCGATTCGCCGTGACGTGGTCGCCCTTGGTCTTCGTCAATGCCAGGGCCATCGCGCCGAGGGCCCGGGCCTTCAGCCTTTGATCTTTCATCCCATCGGCCAGTGCCTCGGCACGCTTGAGGTCCACGCGCGCCATCCGGTAACAAACCCGCTGGGTGTAATCGTCGCGGAAGTGCGGCCAGACATCCGGCACCATCATGAGGACTCGCTCGGACTCGGCCGGATTCCGGGCCGCCAGTTCGTGCGCGATGTGGCCCAGGTAGAGCCCGTAATCCCGCTCCTGCTCCAGGCCCTTGAGCAGGCTCAAGGCGGCGGAGACATCGATCGGCGCCAGCTCTTCGGCCATCTTGCCGCGGGCCCAGGCGCTCGTGCCCGTCATCGGGAGTTTGACGGCGATCGCCTGTCCCTCGCGCAAGACCTTCGTCGCCCGTTCGACCTGGCCCAGGTCGAGGATCTTCTCGCCGATGTCGGCGAGGCGAAGGACGCGATCGGCCGGATCCTTGACGGCCTGGGCGGCGATCAGCGACTCGTTCAGCAACTCGAGCTTTCTGGGACGCTCGGACTCGGGCAAGGCGGCGCTCACTTCAGAGTCGGCATACGATCGCAGGTTCGCATCACGGGTCGCCTCGATCAGGTCGCGCGCCTCGTCGTAGTTTTCGCGTGCCAGGCGTTTGGCCAGCTCGCGACGCAACCCGTCGGCCTGCCATCCCCCGAGACGTTCGTCATTCAGCAGTTCCATCGCCCGTGCCTGGTGGAGATCGACCAGGATGCGGAGGAGGTCGAAATTGAGGCTGACTCCCCCCTCTTTGATGGCTCGGTCGGCATACCCGTCGAAAACCCGGTGCAAGAGCGCGAGTTCCTCGTCGCGGCTCAACGGGGAAGGCAGGGTGTTCATGGGCGCGGGTAGGGCCTCATCGACGCGGGTGATCGACATGTCCACGGCGGAGTCGTCCGCGCCGATCGACCGCCCTTGAAACCGGTATCCCGACTTCGCCACGAAGATGAATGCGGGTTCGTCCAGGACCCCGGCGAGAGTGAAGCGGCCGTCGGCATCGGTGATGGTACGCGTCGGCTGCGGCCCGTTGCCGGCTTGTCGCACCGATGCGCCCGCGACCGGCTTGCCGGCCGAATCGACGACGCGGCCGTGGACCGTGCGGAGCCGGCGCAGGACGAGCCTGGGGAAGAACGGTCGTGTGTCGGACTTGATCGCCAGCCAGGGTGTCTGGTCCGGCATGAGGGAGTCATCGACGGGCTGGACCTCGGCGCGATAGCCGTACCCGCGATTGATCTGACGAGGGGTCAGGAACCGGCCGTCGCGGTCGGTGTGGATCTCGCCCTCGTCGAATCGCATCGGTTGGGGGTCAGGGGGTGCGTCGCTCCGAAGCGGGCGCGCGTGGATCCGGACCAGGGCCCCGACGACCGGCTTTCCGTTCGCATCGACCACATGGCCGAACAGCGCGACCGTATTTGCCCCGCTGATGACCAGCTTGACCGGGTCCGCCGATCCCGCGGCGGCCGGCTGGGGCCGGTCGGTGCGGATATTCCCCAGGCTCGCCTCGAGCATGACGTTCGCGCCCGGGTTGATCCCATCCATGACAAAGTGACCCCGATCATCAGACGTCGCGGATGAGGACTGATTGAACATCAGTCGTCCGCCCGAACCATTCGCCCCCTTCAACGGCTCGCCGAGCTGTGTCCACTTTCCCAGGACGACCGCGCCAGCGATCGGTCTTCCAGCCTCGTCGATCACGACGCCACGGAGTGTCACGCCGCGTTCGAGTTCGATTGGTGGCAAGGTCTCGCCATCGGCTGGATCGATCGCCATCCTGATCGGGTGAGTCTGTCTCAGATAGCCTCGCGGCACCTCGTAGATCGAACAAGAGCCGTTCGGGTCGGGTAGTGCAAGGGCCCGGTATCGCCCGTCCTGATCCGTCTTGACCGGTGGCGGGTTGTCGCGGAGCCGGGTCGAACCGAAGGAGAGACGGACACCCGTAACTGGCTTGCCCGTCCCCTTCTCCCGGACCAGTCCGCGGACGTGGATGAGCTTCTCCAGCGCGATGACGATCTCGGCACCCTCGCCGGTCCGGAGTTTGAGATCATCCCGCCGAGTCGGCCGATACATCCAGTCCTCGGGACCCTGCGCATTGACCAGGAGTCCTCCGGTCGCCAGTGCGGGGATGCGGAACCGCCCCTGGCCATCCGTGACGACCAAGGCTCGTCCCTGTGCGACGAGTCTTGTCAGGTCAAGACCTTCCTCCGAGAATGTCGAGAAGGACAGGGTCAGATTGCGGACCGCGGCCACGTCATCGGCGATCACCCGGCCCTCGACCGGCCTCGCCGATCGGAGTCGTAGGGGCTCGTCGGGCTTGAATCCGAAATGAGCCTCGAAGTATTGGGTCCCGAGCGATTCCGTCGTGACCCGCACGCCACGAATCCGACTGAGCGGGGCACCGATCAAATTTGCCCGCCCCTCGCGATCGGTTCGGGCCGCAAGCCGGTCGGTGAGCTCGGCGGGTAGGGCGGCATAACCTTCATCGAGGCTGCTCAAGGCGATCCCGGCCCTGGCCATCGGCTTGCCATCGGAATCGACCACGCGAAACGGCGCCGAGCCCGATTCCCCGAGCGTGAGCTTGACGGGCCGGGCCGGATCGAAACCGAGCGGCCTCGCATGGTCCCTCGAGAAGATCGTCGCCACGGACTTGCCCGGCTTGTAAGCCATCAGGGCTCGCCAGCCCAGGCGACTCCGTTTGAGAGGATCCTCCGTAGGGACGAGACGAAAGCGACCGCCTCCATCCGTCCGGCTCCTGCCGAAGATGATGCCGCGATGCTCGAGCAAAGAGTGAACCACCAGCCAGACCTCGGCGTCTTGGACCGGACGCCCATCGGTCGCGACCACGGTCCCCGTGATGGCCTCGCCGGTCTCGACTGCCGCGCGGGCGTTGCCGGTCGAAGGCGCGAGCAGGATCAAGGCCCCAAGCATCGCCACCGCCGCCAGGGCCAGGGTTCCGGCCAGGCCGCCTGCCCCACGCTCGTCCCCGGCCGACACTCCGAGCAGCCGCCGGACCCGTTCCAGCAACGAGCCGCCCCGCGCCGACACGGCCAGTAGCCAGCCCGATCCGCGACGCGCCTCCAGCGTCACCAGGGCCCGTGCATACAGCACGCGGTCTCCGCAGATCGACACCGCCCAGTCGTCGCAACAATGCTCGCGCTCGATGCGGATTCGCCCCGAGATCCACCACGTCGCCGGGTGGTAGAACAACACCGTCTCGACAATGCTCTGGATCAGGTTGACGAGGTAATCGTAACGTCGGACATGCGCCAGCTCGTGGGCCAGGAGGGCCTCGATCTGTTCGGGCGGCATTCCGGTCAGGGTGGTCATAGGCAGTAGGATGACAGGACGCAACCAGCCCAAAGCCATGGGCACCTGAACCCGGGCCGACTCGAGGAGGCTCACGCGCCCACCGATCCGCATCCGGCCCTTGAGAGTCTCCAGGGCTTCCCTCCAGCCTTCGGCGACCGGCCTCGCCTGGTGCGCCATCAACCATCGGAGGAAAAGCCAGCCGCCGAGCATTCGCAAGGAAAGCCCGGATACGCCCGTCACCCACAGGACCACCAGCCATGGGAAGCACGGGCGGAACGTCTCGCCCCAGGAATCCGTCGACTGCCTTGGGTCGATCTTCTCGACGGCAGGCCAGTCGTCCGAAACCACTCCCTCGGACCGATCCGCGACAGTAGGATGTCTCGTTGCCAGGGTCGGTTCCGATGGCGGTTCGGCTCCTCCTTTCAGCATGACCACGGCGGAACTCTCAGGCGAAGGCACGAGCCAGGCGAACGTCAGGACCGGCAGCAGGGCCATCCCGGCGAGCGCCCCGCAGGCGGCGGCATATCGGGCCTGCGCCGAGCGATGCCGGAGTCCGCGCAGGACGATCGCCGCGAGCACCGCAATGGCCGCCAACTGCCAGACGGAATGTAGCAGGCACCAGCCCATCCGCTCGACCAGTTCTCGACCGAGCCCGTTCGTCAGGACCATCACGGGTCACCTCCCTCCTGTTGTTCCTCGAGAGCCTCGATCAGCTTACGAATCTCCGCCAGTTCCTCGGCCGATGCCTTTCGCGTCGCGAGTGCCTGCATGACCAGCTTCGATGCCGAGCCGCCGAAGGCACGCCCGAGCAGGTCGCCGACCAGGTGTTCTTGCGTCTTTTCCTCGGCCTGGCTCGGCGCATAGACGTGCGTCCGACGCGACTCGTCGCGCACCACGAGTCCTTTGTCCGTCATGATCTGGAGCAGTTTGAGCACGGTCGTGTATCCCGTCGGCTCGGTCCGGTCCAGGACGTCCCTGACCTGGCGCACCGTCGACGGCCCTTCCCGCCAGAGCACGCGCAAGATCGATAACTCCGCGTCGGTCGGACGCGGGATTCCTCGCTTCGCCACGCGATCCTCCCCATTTCAGGAACACTCTCCCTCCGCATCTTTACGAAAGCTTTCGTAGAAATCAACGAAAATCTTCGTATTTTGCGCGGAAACGCGGCGTCGATAGAAGGGGGGCTCTACCGTCGCGAGAGGGCTCATTCTCGCATGGACCGGAATCGATGCCCGGCGTGGGGGCATTCTCGGCTATCGGCCCGAGAAATCGATCATCGGTTTCAGGAACGCGGACGAAGCCCGGACCGCCTCGACGGCCATATGGCTGTGCCGGCTCAGTTCGACGTGGACCGGGCCCGGATAGGCGATCGCATGAAGGGCCTGGAAAATCGGCGGGAAATCCATCGTGCCCTGGCCGAACATCAGGTGATCGTGGACGCCTTGCACCATGTCCTCGATGTGGATGTTGCGGATCCGCGGCCCCCAGCGTCGCAGCAGCCCCGGGATGTCCCCTTCGTCCGAACAATGGGCGTGGCCCACGTCGATCGTCAGATCCAACAAGGCGTGTCGGACCCGCTCATCGAGGCCCGCGAATCGTTCGAGGGTGTCGATGAACATGCCCGGTTCGGGCTCGAAGGCGAGGGGCATCTTGGCCTGTTCGGCGTGCCCGAGGACGGGCTTCAGGGCTTCGGCGAGCCGGGCCATCCCCTCATCTTGATGCGGGAAATCCGGCGCACGCCCGGACCAAAAGGAGACGGCTTCGGCCCCGAGGGCGACGGCCAGGTCGATCGACCGACGCAGGAAGTCGACGCGAAGCTCGCGGCGAGCCGGATTCGGATCCATCAGCGTCGGGTCGTGTTTGGCAAGCGGGTTGAGGAGGTAGCGCGCACCGGTCTCGATCACCCGGCCCAGGCCGTGTCGGTCGAGCGCGGCACGGACTTGCACGACCTGCCGTGCGAGGATCGCCGGCTCCTCATAAGGATCGAGGGCGCCGGCATCCAGGGTGATCGCAACGCTGGCGTAGCCCTCGTCGGCCAACAACTCGATGGCGTCGAGCAGGCGATGGTGGGCCAGGCCGTTGGTGTTGTATCCGAGTCGCATCCGATCGATCCTCGTTCGAGGCAGAGCCCTGGACGGGGCGCCATGATCCGCCTCCGGACCATGGCGGCTGCGACCAGGGAAGCCTCCTCGCTTCAATCCAGTTCGATACCCAGTTCCCGCAACTTGGCCGCGTAGCGCTCGGCTCGTTGTTGCTCGTCGGCGCGCCGACGCTCGGCCTCCTGGGCCTGACGCTCGGCCTCCTGGGCTTGACGCTCGGCCTCCTGGGCTCGCTGCTTGGCCTCCTCGGCCTGCTGGCGTTCGGCGTCGCGCTGGAGTCGAATCTCATGGAACGTCAGGAATCGCTCGCCATTCGGGTGGATGATCGTCAGATTGTCCGGGCCTGGTCCCGGCTCGAAGCGAATACCTAGCCTCGGGCTGACGAAGCCCGACATCCGACGAATCCTCCTCAGTACGCGGCCCCGTCGGCCCCAACCTTCGAGCGCGCCGTCGTCCGGATCGTAGAGGTAATACTCCTCGACACCGAACCGCTCGTAGAACAGGAACTTCCGAGCCATCTCGTCGGAACGGTTGCCGGGGGAGAGGATCTCGAAGGCAACCTGGGGCGCAATCCCGGCCTCGACCCACTGTTTGTAGGACCCGCGATGACCCTTGGGACGGCCGAAGGCGACGAGGATGTCGGGCGCAACGCGGAGCCTGTTGGTCCCCTCGACGGGATACCATAGCAGATCGCCGGCGACGAACACGTCCGGTTCCTCGGCGAACTGGTCGTCGAGTCCTTCCTTGATCGTGACGATCCACTTGAACTGCAACGTGTTGTCCGACATGGGCTTTCCATCGCTGTCGGGATACTCGATCTCCGGGACCGGCTGATGCTGTATTGCGGTCGACATGATCGTCGAGGACCTCGGGGGGACGATCGGGACACAGTGAACAGATCGTATTGTCACACACAGCGGCGAAGTCGGCCAGACGGACTTTGTCTCGGTCGCGATCGACTCCGGACTCAACGCTTATGTCGAGTATAACCAACGCCCCAGGACGAATGCGGGGAACCAGAACGCCGCCACCATCGCCGCGGGCTCGATGCCGCGCACAGCAGCGACCAGCCCGACGTTCAGCCAGACGAGGCTGAGGATGCCGGTCTTGACGGCTTTCTGGAAAGCACCGGGCGTGGGCTGGCGGATCGCGGCGGAGGCGGCGAGGTTGAGCGTCATGGCGACGAGGGCGAAGACGAGTAATCCCTCGAGGGGGAGCAACGGACGGTGCGGAGTCGGCGTGGGGAAGCGTTGATGGGCCATCGCGCCGCCGGCGAGGACGAGGAGGGCCAGGTTCTGGAGGGTCACGCCCACGATGAGCCCCCGTCGATTTTCCCCGGATGTCTCCGATCGACTGACGACTGTGATCCCCGCGACATACAGGCCGTAAGCCGAGACAGCAACCCAGGCGACCGGGCCGCCCAGATCGTTAGCGTGGCTCAACCCCAGCAGCAGGTTGAGGCCGCGGCAGCTCCCCATGAAAACCGGGCCGATCGGCGTGCGTTTCATGCCGGCATCATACGCCAAGATGCAGCCGGCGAGGATCGCAGCCACGACACCACCGGCAACCGAGCCGCTCGCCAATGCGATCAACGGGCCGATCACCAGCCCCAGGCCGCCGAGCCACGCGGCCACTCGCGTCGACGCCCGACCGGAAGGCAGAGGGCGGCCCGGCCGGTCCCTTCGATCCTCGTCGAGGTCGAATACGTCGTTGAGCGCCGTGCCCGACGCGTAGAGCACCATCGAGGCGACGATCAGCGGGAGCCAGCGCAGGGGCTCGGACACCGAGCCCGTCGCCAGCAGCCAGCCTGATAGGCTGTCCGCCGCCGCGGTCAAGACGTTTGGCATCCGGATCAGTTGGAGATAGGCGATGACTTTCCCGCGCATGGACGGCCGAGGCTAGTTCCCAGGAGTGTTCGCGATGAGCGGGCGAAGGACATCCAGGGCCCCGCGCGCCGCCGCGTCCGGATCGTCGATGAAGGGATAGAGTTCGACCGTCAGCCAGCCATCGTAGCCCGACTTCCGGATCGCACCCACCACCTCGGCGAAATCGATGGCACCCATCCCCGGCACGAGGTGGTGATGGACTCGGGTGGCCGCGATGTCCTCGAGGTGGTAATGGCGGATATGCGGGGCCAGCTTGGCGATCGCCCTTGGGAGGTCTTCGCTCACGCAGTAGGCGTGGCCGACGTCGAAGTTCAGGCCGATCGAGGGCGCATTCACCCGCTCGGCCACTTCCAGGTACTGGTCGGTCGTCTCGAGCAAGAGCCCGGGCTCGGGCTCGATCAGCAGCAGCACGCCCAGCTTGTGGGCGTGCTCGGCGAGGGGCTTGAGGACCTCGACGAACAGGTCGATGGCTTCCTGACGCGACTGGCCGGGGGCCAGCGGTCCGCCCGGCTCGGTGGTGATGTGAGGAGCCCCGAGCTCGGCGCAGAGGCTCAGGGACCGGAACGTGTGATCGATCCGGACCCGTCGGTAATGCGGGTCGGGCTCGATGAAGGACGGGTACCAGTACGGCTGGCGATAGTCGTTGATCGCGTTCATCATGAACGCGTTGATATTCGAAAAGGACAGCCCGGCGTGCTCCATGGCCTCGAGGATGCCGCGCTTCTGGATCGCGAGCAGTCCGGCCGGCCACGCATGGGGCACGTCGGCCAGCAGTTCCAGGCCCTCATAGCCGAGCGCGGCGATCCGGTCGGCCGCTTCAGGGAACGGATGACGCAGGTAGGCATTGGTGCTGAATGCGAGGCGCATGGGGCGGGTCGTTTCCTGGTGATTAGCGAAGGGATGGCACGCGGAAACCTCTGCCGCGTCACGGGCCATGGCCGGGCAGATCTTCGTTCAGGCGTTCGGCGACCCTTGCGTCCGCTCCGGGCTTGGGGTGTCGACACTCTCGGCCAGGGCAGACGCCCGGGCAACGTACCGGGCCAGGAGCTCGAACTGTTTGAAGAAGTCGTGCTCCTCGACGCCTTCGGGGCTCTTGAAGAAGCTGGCCAGGTGACGCATCAGGCCGCGACCGCCCCGCCGCTTTTCCAGATCCGCCAGCCGAGCCAGGTCGATCGCCAGCGGGGCCGCCAGCAGGCTATCGCACCCTTGCCAGGTGAACTGGAGGACCATTTTCGTCCCCAAGAAGCCCTGGAAATGGATGTGGTCCCACGCGGTCTTCCAGTCGCCCATGTCGGGCAGGTACTCGATCGTGACCAGTGTCGACGGCTTGTAGCCAAGGATCTGGGTCACGACGCGATCCTTCGTGTCGACCTTGGACGACTTGTTCGAGGGATCGTCGAGGATCAGCCCGTCGCGATTGCCGAAGATGTTATGGCCGACCCAGCTCTTCACCTGGAGGTTTCGGTTGGCGAACATCGGGGCCAGGACCGTCTTCATCAGGGTTTCGCCGGTCTTGCCGTCCTTGCCGCCATGGAGCGCCGCGGTGGATTCGGCCAGCTCTTCGATCGCCGGGAGAGAGGCACCCACGCTGGGGGTGAAATTGATGTAGGTGTGTCCCGATCGCACGGCGGCGATGGCATACAGGGCGCTGGCTGGCAGGAGCGAAGGTCCGCCGTCGACCATCGCGGCGTTGAGCGTATCCCAGTGCCGGTGGACTTCGCCCGCATGGAAGGGGGGCTCGGTGCTGGCGACGTTGAGGACGATGAGATGATCGATCGACTCGGACGCGACGAACGCGGCGAGATCCGCCGAGATCAGATCGACGACCTGTTCCGCGGTCCGCGGGCCCTCGCCGTCTCCCCAATGGCCCAACTGGGCGACCGCCCGACCCGAGCCGAAGCTGGTCCCCGGGCGGACGCGAGCCGTGGCCGCCCTCAGGTCATCATGGCAGGACCCGATCCATTCGGCCGGAAAGACGCCGGAGTTCCGACGGAACTCCTCGGCCGATTCCTCGAAAGAAGTCTGGCGGATATCGTGACCCCCGACGGCGAAGTCCCCCGGCTCCGGCAACGTAAGGCCCTGGAACATCGGAAGCTCGGTCACCAGACCCGTCCGATCCGACAGACCTCGCGCCATCGCCGAGAGTCCCAGGGTGATCGTCGTGCCGACGCCTCCAAATGCACCCACTAACCAGAGGCCGACGCGGTGACGTCCCATGGTGAAATGAACCTGTAGCTAAACCGTGGCCGGATCCGGAGGGAGATTCAGGGTGGCGGTCGCCGCCTGCGAAAGAATCTACCGAACGAGACGGCCCATTCGTCGCTCGGTGATGGCACGCTCAGGATTCTATTATGGCCCGTCCAGTCCCGTCATTCAACCGACCACAACGACACGGCCGGCCAACTCTCGCCAGACCACCCTGGCCGGAAGGGTAGAATACCCCTGCCGATGGCACAGGTCACTCCCAGCGAGAGGGCGTTGGTCGCAGTCGGCGACGGCATCCCAATCCCCGACTGTTGACCAATGACCAGCAAGATCGATCGACTCCTGGCGCCCCATCCCCGACTCAGGGCCGCACGCCCCGGTCTCCCCGAATCACAGGAGCGATGCGTGCTCTACTGGATGCAGCGATCCCAGCGCGGGATCGATAATCCGGCGCTCAACCTGGCGATCGTGATCGGAAATACCTTGGGGGTACCGGTCCTGGCAGCCTTCGGCCTCACGGCCGGTTACCCCGGTGCCCAGAGGAGGCACTACCGGTTCTTGCTGGACGGTTTGGTGGACGCGGCAAGCGACCTCGAGCGGCGGGGTATTCCATTGGTCGTACGCCTCGGCCAGCCCGACGAAGTCGTGGCGGCCCTGGCCCAGGAGGTCCGGGCCGGGCTGGTCGTCGGCGACGAGAATCCCGTACGGGTCGCGAAACAGTGGCGGGAGAATGTCGCCAGGCATCTCAAGGTGCCTTTCTATCTGGTCGACGGGGATGTGGTCGTCCCATCATCGCTGTTCCCGCTCGAGGAGTATGCCGCACGGACGTTACGTCCCAAGATCCATCGTGTCCTGGACGAGTACCTCAAGCCACGGTCCAATCCCAACGCGCGTGTCGCATGGGAGGGCCCGCCACCCTCGGGCGTCGCGATCGACCCAACCGCATTACTCGGACAGCTCAAGGTTGGCGGCTCGGCCGAAGTGCCGGGTTATCGCGGCGGCAGCAAGGAAGCGTGGGACCGCCTCCATCGCTTCATCTGCGACCGCTTGCCGCGGTACGCGACCGAGCGGAACCAACCGACCCCTTATTTCACCAGCGAACTCTCGGCCCACCTGCACTTCGGGCACATCAGCCCGCTGACGATCGCGATGGCCGTCCGCGACAGCGACGCCCCTAGGGAGAGCGTCAACGCCTATCTCGAGGAGCTGATCGTCCGACGCGAGCTGGCGATCAACTACGTGGCGCACAATCCCGACTACGACCGGCTCGCGGGCTGTCCGGAGTGGGCAAGGAAGACCCTCGCCGATCACGCCGGCGACCCTCGCCCCTTCCTCTACACGGCACGTCAGTTCGAGGCGGCCGAGACCCACGACCCGCTCTGGAACGCCGCGCAGGAGGAGATGGTCCTCACGGGCCGGATGCACAACTACCTGAGGATGTACTGGGCCAAGAAGATCCTCGAATGGTCGCCCGATGCCGAGACGGCGTTCGAGATCGCGGTAGACCTCAACGATCGATACGAGATGGATGGCCGCGATCCGAATGGCTACACCGGGGTCGCGTGGGCCATCGGCGGCAAGCACGACCGCCCGTGGCCATCCCGGCCGATCTACGGCACCGTGCGATCCATGAGCGGCCAGGGCATGAGCAAGAAGTTCGACACTGATGCTTATATTCAGAGGATCGATGAGTTGGGCGGCAAGAAGAAGACAAGGCAATCGAAGTTGTTCTGATTCGAGACAGCAATTCCGCGCAAGCAGATCATGTTCACCGCCGCCGATGACGCAAGAACCGTGGTCGAACCGGGTCAGTCGGGATCGTGTCAGATCGGGGAACCGTCGGGCAACCGACTCCCGAGACCCTCGATGTTCAGCAGGGCCGGCTCGAATTCGATGCCGATGACCCGCGCCCTTTCGAACCAGTCCCTGGCGCGTCGATTCGCGAACCATCCACCGCCTTCCCCGCGGACGCAGAACAGGTCACTCCCATCCCAATCCTGCGCCTCAACGACAATCTTCTCTGGCTGGCCCTCCAGGTTGAGACTCTTTCCGTCCGGAGGGATCAAGTAACCGCCTCCATGGTGGACCCTCTTCCCGCACTTCGGGCAGTCGAAGAAACTCCGCCAGCCGCAACCGGAGCAGAGGATCGGCTCGCTTTCGCAGTAAGGGCAGAGGTTGGGGGCATCCACGACACGCCATCGGCGGCAGAACCCAGCCCGACCGACCACATGGAAGAGATGAAGGCTCGGCAGTCGAATCGAACTCCGATTGACGGCGACGTCGACGCCGTCTCTCGCCTGGTACCCCGTCAAGCCGCTGGCCCGAAGCCTCTCCACGAGCTTGGACGAGGCGATCTCGAATCCGTGATTGGTCAGGGCCAGGAAGTCGGGCAGTCGCCGTCCCTCGCACAGTTGGATGGCAATCCGCCTGGTCGCACGATCGGTCTCGTGAGTCGGATCGGACGGACAATCGCGGACGGCCTCGCTCTCCTCGACTCCCAGCCACTCTCCGAACGCCCACCCGAGGTCCAATGACCTCTCCCAGTCCGTGACCACGCCAAAACGCCAGATCAAATCCTCCGCGAGACGACCGCTATCCAGATCGAAGATGATGCGGCCCATAATGCTCCCCGTACGGACTCGTCGGTCAGACCTCACTTGTGAGAATCAGAGCGACTCTCGACGTTCGTGTCTCTCGAGGCGAATGCATTCCATGCGTCCGATCATACCTTTCTGGCCGGAGGAGTCGGAAGCCTTCGGGAGGCGGTCGCGGGCGGCGACCCTCGATACAAAGAGAACGGCCCTGGACGAGTATTTCGTCCAGGGCCGAGATTCTGTAACAGAGAATCGGCATGTCGTCCGGGATTCGCCGGCATGACAAGGTTCGACCTACCTGCCACGGATCACAGTCCGCTGAGATCGACGGCCATGACCCGGATGCCGTGCTTCAGACCGAGCGTCCTGACGACATCCTCGGTGGCCGGAAGCGTCATGTTTTTCCGAGGCGGGAGGGTGATCCCCCAGAGCAGCTTGGGCGTCTCGCCGGGCTTATCCTCGGGACCGACCACGGCCAGTCCGTTGAGGATCAGCGGGGACGCATTCTCGATCCGGATCCCATAGGTCGGCTTGCCCTTATCACGGGGGCCCTTGATCAACTGGGCCCGCACGAGCCTGGTGATGATGCCTTCCGCCACAGCGTCGGCCAACCGCGCGCTGTCGACCTTGCCATGCTCCTTCGCGACGGGCAGGGTGAACTTGCCGAAGGGGACCCAGTTCCGGGCCGGACCGTCGCTGCTGAAGACCTGGATGAGTGCGTTATCGCCGCCGATTCGCACGCGGCATGCCACTCCCGGCCCCTCGGGCCGTTCCGGGACGCCGAGGACCGCCTTAAGCCCGAGGACGGTCTTCCCCTGGATCGCCCCGTTCAGGTCGGTCGCGATCGACTCGCCGGTTGGGTCGCTTCCGACGACCTGGAACAACAGCCGACCGCTCTCCCCTTCGGAGATCGAGCTCAATCGCCCCACGAAATCCTGGGCCAGCGTCATCTCATAACGGTTCGACCAGTCCTGGGACAACCGTGAGATGGTCTCCCAATCCAGTCCACCAGCCAATCGCCACATGACGAGCTGCGACACCGAGGCCGGAGCCACGCCGCCGGCCAGACGCCGCAGAGCCTTCTGGACCTGCGGATCGTCGTTCACCTCCGCGATGTCTCCGACGATCCGAAGCGTCTCGCCCTTCTCGGGCAGGATCAGGCCCCCTTCCAGATTCGGGTTCGACAGATTGACGATGCTCGTCGGCAACTGTCGGGTCTGCTTGGGCTTCAGATCGGCGAAGGGCAAATCGCTCGGGGGCACCGAGCGCATCCCGCCACCCATGCCTCCCATGCCGCCGCCCATGCCGCCGCCCATGCCGCCACCCATACCGCCCATCATGCCACCACCACCCATGCCCATCATCAAAGAGCGACGATCCCAGCTCGAAACATCCCCGCAAAAGTACATGATGATGTTTGACAGCATCATCATGCCCATCATGGGAGGCATCGTGCCGGACGAGCGACCCATGCCGCCCATGCCTCCGCCCATGCCACCTCGACCACCGCCCATGCCTCCGCCCATGCCGCCCCCGCCCATGCCACCCATGCCTCCGCCCATGCCGCCACCCATGCCGCCCATGCCGCCGCCCATGCCGCCCATCTGGCCGCTGGCACCTGCGGCGACGATCCCGGGGGGCAAGATCACGCGGAGTGGCCGATTCGTGCGATTGGTCACGGATACGGTCATTCGACCGTCTCCCCGGCCTTCCGCCTTAACGGAGACGAGCCCCTTCTGCATCGCGTTGAGGAGGTTGAACTCCGGCGGTCCTTGATCAGGCTTCTCTTGAGAGGCAGGGCCTGTTTTCGTCGCCGGCTTCGAGGACCGGCTGTCGACCGGATTCTTGGTACCCGAATCCCCGGCGGCCGCATGACTTTGGGGCATGCAGGCGATGAGGACGCCGGCCAGAAATGTGGCGGAAGGACGTAGCAACTCTCGCATGGGATTTTTGCTTTCTTCTTGCGTGGTTCTTGTCACGTCGGAACGAGGAAGCAAGTGCTGACGCGCAATCCCGTCGGGGACTGCAATCATGACGCGAAACGGCGATGGAAGACCATCGCGAGCCCAAACACGAGACTTCGTGAAGGTCGTCGCCACGCCAACCGGTCGGCGGGACCTTGACTGAGCAGACGATGATCTCGTTGAGACCAACGAACCTCTCAGCCCGAATGTCCGTAACCTCAAGTCGATCTACAGTTCGGGAGATGTTCTACCGACCTGGTTGGGATTCGGCGGGTTGAACACCTGTCCGGGCGATCGACGCGGACTGACGAGATTGTTGCCAGCACCGGCACGTGCCACGCTGCTCGGCAAAATTCGAGGCCGAGGGCGGCAAGGAATGGGATCTCAGGACACGGCATCGACGGAGAGAGGCAATGCGGTGACTGTCCCGGAGATGAAGCGCAATTCGACAGGGATCAACAGCGCAATTGAACGATCGCCGGCCGGAGGCACGGGTTCGGACCGTTACATCCGAGGAATATCCGTGAGACGGGGATGGGGACGGGGCCGAGATCCGATTCCTCGATGAATCGAGGATCGGACTCATCCAGAACCGATTTGAGGCGGCTCCGCCATGGGGATTGGATGGAAATGGAAGCCGGACGGGAAGGGGAAAGCGAGAGCGCTCGCCTCTTGATCGGACTGACCCTGTGAATTGGATTCTGATGAGTCCGACTCCGGGAATTCCGGGCGCCGGCCATGAACGAAGCGAGAAGGAAACCCGCTATTAGAACCAGGATTGCCGAACGCCGCAACAACATCAGCCCAAGCCCTCGAGGCTCTAACGGGATGAAAGCTGCTTCCGTACTTTACACAATTCCCCTTTGGAACATACCCGCCCGAAGCGGACCTGTCAATTCAAATTCACGAGCGATCACGATCCAAACTCCTTTCTCCGGCAAATTGGTGCTACCTGCCAGGCGAATAAGCTAACATATGAATATATGTATATATTATAAAATATTCATTTGATCGGCCGTTTCGATCGCGCCCTTCTTTCGGCGGGATACGGCCGGGGACAGCGCGCGGCGTTGCGTCAAGCGCCAGGTCGAGGCGAGGTTTTCCGAGGCCGACGCGATCGCGGAACCGGGCGGGGGAGCGACGCCGGACCGCCCCGGGGAAGAGGGGAGGGTCCCTGCATCGACGTACCAGGGTGTCGCGGCCATCACGGCAGCGTGGAGTAAATGACGATATTGCCGGCGATCTTGAGGGCGCTCTCGTAGGTATATCCCTTGCAGTCGATCCCGGTGTGACGCTCCAGCGCACAGCCGATGTCGTTCTTCGAATAGATGATGGCCCAGTGGTCGTTGATCTTCACGCCCTCGAGCTGCGGGAGGTCCTTCCCGCCGCCGGCCGCCTTGGTGTACTGCGAATCCGACAGGTCGAAGCCTACCTTCGTCGTGTAGAGCTCATCGTTCCGGGGGATCGGCACCAACCGGCTGTTGGGCAGCAGTTCGGCGACGAACTTCCGGAAGGCCGCGTCG
>JBKQHM010000061.1:0-5016 GCA_052148775.1 Isosphaeraceae bacterium
ATCAACTCGTCGGTCGATTTCCCATTGTTGCAGCCGCCGCACGCCAGCGAGCAAAGCAACAGAACCAAACTTGTCTGCACGCGCATCACTCAAGTCCTCAGTCTAAATAGGGGCGAAGAACTAGGCGAGTGGCCAGCGCCCACCGGTTGGTGGCGCGCGGCCCGCGGCAATATCAATAAGAATCTGACGAGATCAACTCGCCGCCGGCTCTGGTCATTAGGTATTGATACGAGCCCGGGGAGATGCCGGTCTTCTCGAAACGCACCGAGCCGTCGCCGAACAGGAAATTGCATCCACCTGGGTGCATGCTCCAAAACACATCGGGGTCGAATACCGGGTTGTCGCTGTTGGGCTTGTGCGTGGCGTTGCCGTGGCCGAGGCACAAGGCTTCGTCGAAGTCCGCTTGGTCGTAGGCGGTGCCATTCCCGGTATTCGGGGCCGAGGAGGGAGGAGTATTGGGGTTTGTCCAGGGCGTGGTACACATCCACGCGGGGCATCTTGCTCCCGTCACGGCGCCGGGCCACACGGTTGGGGAGTGTGCGGTGCAGCGCTCGCCGATCATGTTCGTGTTGCTCAGTCCGTCAGTGACGGCGGCGATGCGCGTGTTACTGTTGCGCCAAAACATGCCGATTCCCTGCGCGCCAAACCCACAGGTAATGCCGCTGTTGCTGCCATAGATGCCGTCCGTAGGGTCTCCGTCCAAGTCGTTGCCGTCGTATTGGTTGGCGTAGACGGGTTGGGGGTTCCCGGTGGCATTCATAAAGCATTCCTCCCAGCCGCAGACCGCGACGTAGTTGGAGTGCCCTACCGTGGCGATGGGGTTGGTGAACGTGCTGTCCCAGAGGATGACGGGCTGCGGGTTGTAACCATCCGAAGGACACTGGAAGACGGTCAACGACGTCACCACGGCCGTGCTGTTGGCTGCGCTGGCCGGATTGCTCGTGACGGTTATTCCCAGGCTGAAATTGATCGAGTTATACAGGGGCTGCTGTTCCAGCATGGGCAGTATCATGGCCGCCCAGCCCCAGCCCGGTCCCATGTCCAGGTCGGGAGTATTATTGGGGTTGTTTTGGTAATCGATGTAGCCAGGAGGAAAGGTGCCGACCTGGTTCTCGTAGTTGAAGAGGGCGACGCCGATCTGCTTCAGGTTGTTGACGCACTGGGCGCGGCGAGCGGCTTCGCGAGCGGCCTGAACCGCGGGCAGGAGCAGGGCAATCAAGACCGCGATGATTGAGATCACGACCAGCAGCTCGATGAGCGTGAAACCTCGGGATCCTGTCCTCGAACGATCATTTCGCATGGAGATCTCCTCGGAGACGAAGCACGGTTGATGAAAAATCAGGATTGGCTAATCACCCGGGAAAAAAGCCGTGGTACTCTTCGGGCAGTGTCCGGATCAGCACGTCGCGGAGCGCCTGTCGCGACCGATTCAGTCGCGAACGGACGGTGCCGACCGGGATATTCAAGGTGGCGGCGATCGATCGGTAATCCATCCGCTCGACCACGTTCAGGACCAGGACGTCGCGATGCTCGGGACCGATCTGCGAGAGGGCCTCGCCGAGGATCCGCCGCAGCTCCTGGCCTTCCAGGTGCCGCGCCGGGTCATCTCGATGGCTCTCCTCGGTGCGTTCGAATCGGGCTCGATCTTCGTGGTGACGGCGACGCGATCGGCAACGCGAGAGGTGCAGACTCCGATGGACGACCGCCCGGGTTAGCCAGCCGCGAAGGTTCGTCGGCATTTCTCCCTCGAGCCATAGGCTGAAGAGCGCCTCCTGGACCGCATCCCAGGCAAGATCCTCGTTACCGAGGATTTGTCGCGAGATGGAGACAAGGTGCCCTAACAGGGGTCGCGTCGCTTCGTTGAAGTCCATCGTCCAGACCGATCGTTACGCCGATGATCCTCGGTCACACCGGCCTGAGGCTCGCACGCGGGGCGGAAGACCTCGGGGGAACCGTGGGCCGGAGCTTCGGTTTTCCGGATCGCCCGCGCCGAACCCGGAGCTCGGACGCGGAGCGACCGTCAATCGACTCGTCGCGATCGAGCGACCGTCGATCGGCACGTCGTGCCGCCCCCGGGCGTCGGAACAGGCCAGGAAGGGACTCATGCGGTCTGGCGCGGTCGAGATCCTGCTACCGGGCCCGATGCCCGAATCTCAGGAAGGCGCGCAGCACCACGGCCTATCCGGAAACCAACGGCGTCACGCCGATCACGACAGGTTGTCTGGCAATGCGGGAGGGGCACGCGGGCTGGATGGAAGCGGATTCGAGAGCGGCTGTGTGAAGGGGAGCACGCCGATCGCCAGCTCGGTGATCGGCTGGATCGACGGCTCGCTCGAGAAGGTGACCGGCAATTG
The DNA here is from genome assembly GCA_052148775.1 of Isosphaeraceae bacterium. Classification (GTDB taxonomy): domain Bacteria; phylum Planctomycetota; class Planctomycetia; order Isosphaerales; family Isosphaeraceae; genus CAVZRC01. Next base: position 2,355 of record JBKQHM010000061.1, read on the forward strand.
CCCCTGCGCGAAGAAATGGCAGATGAGGCAACCGTCCATCGTATCACGGCCGGAAGGCCCGGAATCCCCGGGCATGTGTCCCTTCGAGGCCGGACCGATCGAATGCGACGAACCGTTGAGTTCGTGCAGACACGGGCCACACAGCGTCACCGCCGCGTGGCACGCGATCAGCGTGGCAAACAGGAGTTGTCTAACGAACCGCGACATGATATTCCCAATCCGGGTGTATTCTCCGCGGTCGACCAAGACACAGGCATGATCTCGGCCAGGCGAGATTCGTCTTCACGGGCGCAGGCCCGGGAACGGAGTGATCGAGCGAATGATCAACGCCGGCCACAAATACTCGAATCAGTATGATCAATCTGTCCCCGATCATCAAGCCCCAATTCCGGTTGACAGCGAGGAGTTTGGCCCCAAAACCCGGGGCATGCACGCCGGGGACATTGCTCTGGTGCGCCTTCACCAGCGCGATGAAAACACCGCACAACAACCGGAAGGGTCGAGATCGGTCTTGTCGGGTGGGTGAAACCCACCGATTCGAGGTCCTCTACAACGGACCAATCCGGCTTCCGAGACAGACTCCGCGTTTCCTTCGTGCCGTGCGCACACCATGAGCGACTGGCTCCAACCCTAGAAGGAGTGCCGCCGGCGGCCGAGAAGTTCCCCCACAATCCGAAATACCGGGTCGGCGGCCATCGGGCAGGTAGGTCCAACCCATCCGGAATCCCAAAGGGTACCGACGACTTCCGTTCCGATGAGTCCTCATTCTTCACGTCCCGGCCCGGCTCGCCCGCCATCACTGGCCCGATCCACTTCACGGGATTGCAGTTCCTTACAAACCATCACCCTGCTTGTAAGAATCACCACGACGGAATACGCCGGCGCGGTCCAGATCTTCGGTCTATCGAGACCCCCCACACCCCGACGACAAAATCCTAAAACCCAGACCGAATCAGCACTTTCGGCACCCTCCCCACATCCGCGGCCGCCAAAACCCTCGCAATCCGCCAGCGACGGCATGCTTCTTGCTATATTACTGGCGTCTCATCGGATCCTTCGCTCCAACCTTTCCCACAGTCCCACATGTCTCGACCAGAAGCGGCTGGCCGCCGTTTCTGAAGCGCCGGCATCCTACTATCCATAAAGTACGGTCGGGGTCGCCATGATGGCGGTCTCGTTGGACTCGAACAGGAGGTTCTCGATGTCTGCTCGCGGAATCATGGTCCTGAGCCTCGTCCTGTCGATGACCGCGGCCGGCGCCGCCCGTGCGGAGCAGATCAGTTCGACGACCCCAGTGAACGCCTTCCTCAACCTGGGGGCCACCCCGTACCCCGGCGCCGCCCAGATCACTACCGGCGACGCACAGCCATGGTACGATAGCTCGGAGTTATCCAGGTTCTTCGGGGGCCAACCCACCGTCCAGCAGCAGCAGAGCTTCGACAACGCCATCGTCCAGGATGTCCAGCAGGCCTTCAGCCTCAGCGGAGTCCCCATCACCGTGACCGACAATCCCTATGTCCCGGCCTCCCATACGCTGAGCCTCGTGTCCAACACCGCCAGCATGGCCTTCCCCGGTGCGATCGGGACCAGCCAGATCGGCGGCAATGGTTTCTCCTTCATCAACGCCATCGCACCCTATGCCCAGTCGCTCACCCAGCTCGAATGGATCATCGCCCACAACATGTCCCACGAGCTGATGCTCACCTTCGGGGTCGGGGAGAATTACGACACCACCGGGAACTACATCGACGCACGGATGGCGAACTGGTCGATGATCATCAGCCCGACCTCGACGTTCAGCCCGGCCGCCGCCGCCGCCCTCCGGTCGGCGATGACCCCGATCAGCACCGATTTCGCGCCCTACGCCCAGTTGATCAACCCGGCGAGCATCAGCAACGCCCCCGAGCCCACGACCTGGGCCCTCTGGGGCCTGGCCACGGCGACCCTCCTCTTGAGTCAGCGGCGCAAGGCCCGCGCCTCGGCCTGAATCCATCGCCCCGTCATCATCCCGGTGGAACGACACGATCGCGGTCACCGCACCCCTTCGAGCAAGCTTCGGATTTCACCGGGTAGGCTCATCCCTCCCTCTCACGACGCACCAACTCCCCCCCCCTCGAGCCGTGCAATTCCCCATCGCCCGCCTCCTTTGTTGCATCCAGGCAACATCCCGTCCAGGTTGAGCTACTTTCTTAATAAAGGGATCGTGAATCCGCGAAGCCTCAACGATCTCTCCGCCCGGATAAACACCTGGACCCGATCGGTGGACGTGACCCAAGGTCCACGATGCGAAGCCATACCTGCGACTCCTACCCGATCTGCAACGGAGTGTTGCGATGCTCGAGTTTCCCACGATCACTGCCCGTCCGGCCGCGCGCACCGCACCGGCCCGCCCCGTCCGGCCCGCCCTCGAGAACCTGGAAAGCCGCCTGTTGCTCTATTCCACGCTCGGGGCCCAGTGGACCTACGACAGCCGGATCACCTATAGTTTCATGCCCGATGGGACCAGCGTCGGGGGCGTCCCCAGCGCCCTGTTCCAGACGTTGAACGCGGTCGCACCCACGGCGACCTGGGAGGCGCAGTTCGAGCAGGCCGCGTCCTTGTGGGAGACGGCCGCCAACGTCAACCTCGCCCTGGTCCCCGACGGCGGCGAGCCGGTCGGCAC
>JBKQHM010000062.1:0-16171 GCA_052148775.1 Isosphaeraceae bacterium
GCACCTGAGGAAGCTGGTGAAGAACCGCGGCAAAGACCCCGGGCCCGACCCCAATGCCGAGGGAAAGCTGCACAAGCCGGGGCTCAAGGTGCTCCACGTCCAGGACGTCGACTTTCGCACCCATGCCTCGACCTTCATCGATGCCCTGAAACAGGTCCGCGCCTGGTCGAAGGCGAACCCCCGCCACGTGCCGATCCTGGTCCTCGTCGAGCTCAAGGATGAGTCGATCTTCGCGCTGCCGACCAAGCCCGTGAGTTTCGGCCCCGAGGAGCTCGACGGTGTCGACGCCGAGATCCTCTCGGTGTTCGACCGCTCGGAGATCCTCACCCCGGACCGGGTGCGAGGCCGGTTCTCCACCCTGCCCGAGGCGATCAAGGCCCGGGGCTGGCCGACGCTCGCGGAGGTCCGCGGCCTCGTCATGTTCGCGCTGGATAATGAGAACGCCGTGCGCGACCGCTACCTCAAGGGTCACCCGGCACTCCAGGACCGCGTGATGTTCACCTCGGTCGCCCCCTCGGACCCGGCAGCCGTCTGGTTCAAGGCTAATGACCCGATCAAGGACTTCGATCGCATCCAGAAGCTCGTCCGCGACGGCTTCCTCGTCCGCACCCGCGCCGACGCCGATACGGCACACGCCCGGTCCAACGACACCAAGCAACGAGACAAGGCGCTGGCCAGCGGCGCGCAGTTCGTCAGCACCGATTACCCCGAGCCCGACCGACGCCTCACGGATTATTCCGTCCGGTTCCCCGGCGGTGTCGTGGCGCGTCCCAACCCGGTCAGCGGCGACCCGGCCTGGGGCCGCGTCGACCTCGAGAGCGTCAAGCCCTGATCCCGCTCGGATACGAGCGCGGGCCCTGGTCAGATCGGAGGATCACGCGCGAAGATTTGCGAAAGCGGGGTGATCCAGCAACCGGAACGGCTGCACGCGGCCGGCGATCGTCTCGCCGCGCTGTTCGATATGCGACTCGACGATCGGACCGAGCCGGCCAGACGCCCCCGCCAGATGTTCGATCCGATGGGGGTTGATCCCCATCAACCGCGTCGCCGTCGCGTCCACGGCGGGCAGATTGGTCCCCATCACCAGGACGCCCGCATGCTTCGGCGTACCCATGATGGGCCCGTCACCTTCCATGCCGATGATCCCGTCGACGATCGCCAGGTGCGGCCTCACCGCCGCCGTGATATCCAGGATCGATCGGCCGATCCCGGCGTGATGCAGCACGTTCTTCGGCCATCCGTAGTAAATCCCCGGCAAGACGCCGAACAGGTTCTTCATCGAGAGGGTCACGCCGGCCCAGTGATGCGTCTTCATCTTGGGGATCGAAACGATCACGTCGGCCCGAGTCAGCGTCGCCGGCAGGACCAGGTGCGGGAGCGATGTCCATCGATACCGGTTAGGAATCAGGATAACCTCATCAAGATTCAAGTCGACGAACTCGAGCCGCGATTCCGCCAGGACGCTCTCCATCCCGGATTGCTCCAGGACCAGTTGCGCATCGCGGCAGTGTCCCGGCCCTTCGGCGATGAAGACCTCGCCGGCCCCCCAACCGCGGAAGACCTCGGCGGCCGCTCGGACCACGGCAGGGTGGGTGTTGATCTGCGGCGCATCGACACAAGGCTCCACGAGGTTCGGCTTCAGGAGGATCGACTTCCCCCGGATCCGCGCCGGCCCGAAGCCCAGCTCGGTCAGCCCATCCCGGATCGTCGTCTCGAGATCGCCCTGGTACGATGCGGCACCGGCGATCACGACCGGAGCACGCCAACCTCGCTCGTGCCAGTCGGTCGCCAGACTCCCGGCCATCCCGGCGGCGGCCAATCCGCCCACCCCCGTCAAGAACGTCCGCCGTCTCATCGATCTCGTCCTCCCGAGAGGAGACACTTCCTTCATTGCCATGACAGAGCACCTACCGGGTCGGGGATCGGAACAGCCGCAATCCGCCATCTGCGGCGGCCAGCAGGAGGACGGCCAGGCCCAGGGTTGCATCCGTCCGTCTCAGAGATCGGTCGAGCGCGTCCGCCAGCCAGGAATCGGCGACCGACGGACATGCGTGATACGCACGCAGCCCCAACACGCCCCAGCCGAGCGAGGCCGCGGCGCGGACGTTCGGTAGGGTCCCGAGCAAGTAGTCGATCGTAGCCGGGATGACCGGCGTGGATACTCCGAGGGCGGCCAGCGCCAGCAGCGCGATCCCTGTGGGTCCCGGTTGAGGGCGGAGCGTCCGCCCGAAGACCGCGCGGTTCCCGTAATTCCAGCCCCCGCCCGGGATCGCACGATCGAGAATCAGGTCGAGTCCCTGCTGGACGCGGGGGTGATCGCCGAATCCCTCGCGGCTCAGGGCAAGGATCGCGAAGGCCGTCGGCTCCAGCCAGGAATGGGTCTCGGGAACCCACGGCCAGCCGACCAGGCTCGTGTTGTGGCCGACCATGCCGCCACCCGCGGTGGGAGGTGCGATGGCCCGTCCACCGAGATCGAGCAGCCAGTCGCATGCACGCCGACGATGGGCCTCGAAGCCTCCCAGTCCGCTCCAGGCGAGCACGGCATGGGGCGTCGCCCATCCGGGCATCGAAGGATCTACGGATGCCGGGAGCGAACCGTCCCTTCTCTGGATGGCCGTGAGCCACAATGCGGCCTCCCGACCGGCCGAGCGGTCTTCCGCCGGGGACGAGATGGCCTCCGAGGCCACAATGCCCAGCATCGCCAGTGCCGTCGGCTCGACACCCGGGCTCCCGCTCTCGCGATAGCCCCATGCCCCCGATCGGCCGCGCCGACCGAGTAGCTCGCGGCGTGCTCGTCCCTCCCACCGGTTGCTCAAAGGTCCTCGCTCCTCTCCTCTTACCGGGATCCCTCGATCGAGTACGGACACCATCCGCAGCGCGCGGAACGAGCCAGGGTCGATCGATCGTCCCGCCCTCTACCCTTACCATAGGTCACGATCGCGACGGACGCGGGGTGTGCGTCGCCTCGAGGAGACCTTCCCCCTCCCGGGGTTGCGACCGGGGCACACGCGGGGATCGCAGTCGGCGGATCCGGCACTTCGAGGCGACGGAACCACATCCCCCCGGGCTTTGACAAAGCTCCGGACCGTGACCTAGGTTTACGATGAGCTTGGCTAGCGGATCGAAAGATGGCATCACGGCGGCTGTCATGAAGGCCGAACCTCGGCCGTCAGTCCGCAACTGCCGGCTATGGGACCGAATGTCCTTTGAAGTTTCCCACCCCCCGCTACTTGACATGCTCACCAGAAGGAGTCCGAAGATGAAAAACCTGACCGCGAAAGTCCGGCGTTTCCTGATCAGCGAGGATGGTCCGACGGCCGTCGAGTACGCCGTGATGCTGGCCCTGATCGTCGTGGCCTGCGTGACGATCATCGGGCAACTGGGCAAGACCGTGAACAACACGTTCGGATCCGTCAGCACGACGCTCGCCTCGTGACGATCGCCACCCAGGACGACTCGGTTCTCGCCCTCATGACGAACGGAATGAGCTATGGGGGTCGTTCCCGAGAAGGCACGGTTTTCCTGGTATGGACCAAACCTGTAATCACCGGGGGTGCGGCGATCATCCGTCGTATCGCGTACATCGTCGAGTCCCCCGGTGCATGAGCGACAAGGACACCTCAATGCACAGCGTGTTCGAAATAACGAGACGATTCTTCGCCAGCGAGGACGGTCCGACGGCGGTCGAATACGCCGTGATGCTGGCCCTGATCGTCGTGGCCTGCATCGCGGTCATCCAGAACCTGGGCGGCACGATCAACAACACCTTCGGCTCTGTCAGCACCACGATCGCCTCATGACGTCACCAATGGGACTCGTCCGGACTCCGACGATCTTCCGGTTCGCTCGATCCTCGAGGTCCGTCTCAGCATGAGACTGTAGCGATGCGGCCCCGGAAGCTAACCCCTCCTCGGTGGCGAGCGGCAGGCGAGAATTCATTATGTCTTCTGATGTGATGAATTTTCGCCTGCCACTCGCCACTTTCGTAGTTTGACAGGGTCAGGAATGCGAAGCAAGTTTCTCTTGGATACCCGGGTTGTGCCGGGCCAATCCGGCGTCTTCCCGGCGCCATACGAGTAAGAAAGCGGAGTGCCACGAGGAACCCTCCATGGTCGAAATCCCTCGAGAAGTCGCATACCTGGTCGCGTTCGTCCTCATCGAGGCCGCGTTCATCGATGGCCGCTCGTTACGCGTGCCCAACTGGTTGACCGCCCACTTCGTGTTGGGCGGTTGGATCTACGCGTACTGGAGTGGGGGAGGTAGCCTGCTACTCTGGTCGATCGCGGGCGCCGCGGTTGGCCTGATCAGCCTGATGCCCCTCTATGCCATCGGCGGCATGGGGGCCGGGGACGTCAAGCTGATGGCCGGTGTCGGAGCCTGGATGGGGCCGACCCTCACCTTCTGGGCCTTCCTGTCCTCCGCAATGGCCGGAGGCCTGATGGGCCTCGCGATGATGATTTACTCCGGCGAGGTGTTCCGTCATCTCGCGATGATGCAATCCATCGGGAGAGAAGTCCTCGAGGTGCGCAATCCCGCGGTGCTCTCCGAGATCGCCGCCCGACGCAAGCCGACGATGCTCCTCCTTCCCTACGGAATTCCGATCGCCGTCGGGACGATCGCCTATCTCACCTGGGCGGGTCTCCTGCGCTGACCGAGAGTCGAGGATCGTATGCCGTCGGATCGGGCGCCGAGCACGGCGAGTTCGACTCCGGCCGCTTCCGCGCCGGGAGCGAAGGGACGTGAATCGATGATATCTTCGGCTCTCCTGGAGGCTTCGCCGGCAGTAGCCGGCTCGACCCCAGCCCCCCCCTGACGGGGCGGGCCGACGCTCTGGTGGCTGGGATCGGCGCCCGCAGGGCAACGCCCCCAGGCGCGCCAGGGAGGGCCGGGCTCACCGGTGCTTGCCCGGTTTCTTGGCTACACAGCAGATACTTCGGAGGTCTTAATATGAATGGCCGTTCGTTGATCATGTTGGCCTTGGCCTTGGTCTTCGGGCTGGGCGCCATGACGCTGACCCGGCAGATGCTCTCGAAGGAGTCGGGGAAGCCGGTTGAGGACACGCAAGACGTCCTGGTGGCCGCCCGCGACATCAAGGAGGAGGAGTCGCTCAAGCCGGATATGGTCAAGGTCTCGCGGATGGCCAAGTCGGCAATCCCCCCGGGCGCGTTCTCCTCGCCCAAGGACATCGAAGAGCGATGGGTGAAGACGGCCCTGCTCGAAGGGGACCTGCTCATCGAGAAGAAGCTCGGCCCGAAGGGTACACCTCCCGGCCTGGTCGCCAACATCCCCAACGGCATGAGGGCCTTCGCCCTAGACGTCACCGAGCAGACGGGGGTCTCCGGCTTCATCCTCCCGGGCCACCACGTCGACGTGGTGCGTTATGACTCGGAACAGGGCGTTCAGCGCGGCGAGACGATCCTCCAGAACATACTGGTCCTGGCGTCTGGCCAGGTCTTCATCCGCGCGGAGGAGAAGAGCCTCGCGACGCGCACGGTGACCCTGGCGGTGACGCCCGCCCAGGTCGACACCCTGGTGGCGACACGTGCCAAGGGGTCGCTCTCACTCTCGCTGCGGGGGCTCAACGACCAGACGGTCGTGCCCCGTCCCCAGCCGAAGACACCGGCCGAGGATCCGATGGAGAAGCGATGGAAGCTCGAAGAGGAACGGAGGAAGGCGATCGAGCGGGAGTTGGGGGAGTTGAAGGCAACACTCGCGAAGAAGGCCGCCGAGCCGCCCCCGCCGGCCGTGCGCATGCCGGCGCCTCGATTCATCGCGATCTATCGAGGGTCTCGCGATGGTGCGAACCATCTCGAGCGTGTCCGCATCGACGGGTCGAACGCATCGGAACTGGCCACGCCGCCGGAGGTCGTCGCCAAGGGCGAGGCCCGCGATCGCAAGGGACCGTTCGGCACCCCATCCCCCGGGTTGCAGGCGGACCTGGACGGCGACCTCCAGGATCCCTGAGCCCCGGATCGTCGTCCCTTCGCCTCCCCGAATGTTCGCGAGTTTATGCGAGTCGAACACCATGAAGGATGTGATCCGTATCGTCTTGGTTGATCCGAGCGAGGAGTCGCGGGACGCGCTGCAGCGACTCCTGAGGACGATCGGCACGGTCTGGGTCGCCGAGGTCTTCGATGCCTACGAGGAAGCGACCGGTCGCATCGCCGCGATCGCCCCCGACGTGACGATCGTCGCCCTCGACCGCGACCCCGGCCGGGCCGTCGAACTGATCAGTTCGCTGACCCAGGCCGATCTCACCGCGACCGTCCTGCCGGCGAGCCGGAGCAACGACAGCGCGCTGATCCTCCGCGCCATCCGCGCCGGGGCTCGCGAGTTCCTCACGCTGCCCGTCGAGCCGACCGAGGTGCTTGAGATCCTCACCCGGCTCCTCCGAGGCCGTCCCGAGGCCACCAGGCTGACGGAACGAGGCTCGCAGATCATCTCCGTCACCGGGGCCGCCGGCGGCGTCGGCGTCACCACCGTCGCCGTCAACCTCGCGGCCTCGCTCGCCGCCTCCAAGGACCGTGAGACCATCCTGCTCGACTTCGACCTCATCTTCGGCTCCGTCGACGCCGATCTCGACATCATCCCGGACGATACCCTCTACACCGTCCTACAGAACTTCGAACGGCTCGACCAGACGCTCCTCAAGAGGTCGATGACCCGGCACGCCTCGGGCCTTTATGTCCTCCCCCGCCCCAAGGCCATCGAGGAGGCCGCCAAGATCGACCCGGAGACCCTCGGCCACTTCCTCGGCCTGCTCAAGGCCGCCTTCGGTACCGTGGTCATCGACACCAGCAAGGGAATCCAGTCGTCCGACTTCGTCGCATTCGAGATGTCCGATGTTATCCTCGTCGTGGTCCAGCTCGACCTCACATGCCTGCGGAATACGCAACGGCTGATCAGCCTGTTCCAGCAGTTCGACGGCCTGTCGGATCGTGTCAAGCTGGTGGTCAACCGATCGGGCTCGATCGACTAGGAGATCAGCCTCAAGAAGGCCGAAGAGACCCTGAAGATGCCGGTCGCCTGGCAGATCCCCAACGCGACCAAGATCTTCCAGCCCGCCCGGATCCAGGGCGTCCCCATCTCGGAAGTCGCCAAGGGCAGCCGACCACACCAGATTTTCCTCGACATGGCCCGCACCCTGCGGCCCGCGGCCGATGATCCATCGGCCAAGCCACGGAAGGGTCTCTTCGCCGCATTCTTCTAGACGGTTGGTCATTGGTCATCGGAGTGTGCTATGAAGCTCTGCCTCGCCTGTAGCCGACCTCAGCGAGGCCAGGCATTCCATCCCGGGATCACAGGCCCAGGCACCGACCGAACGATCGAGAATCACGGGAGAACGTCCATGACGCGCCGCCGTGTTTGAGCATCATAGTCGCGTGGGATTAAGAGGCGACGACCTTTGCCAGGGCGAATGACATGTGATGTAACCTTGGCCCAACCATCGCCCAATGACAAAGAACCAATGACCAGTGACCAATGACAAAGGACCAATCAAGATGCTGAAAGGACTGGGTCGAGTCCCGTTCGGGGCCAAGCCATCGATCGGCGAGCGGGGCGAGAACCCGGCCGCCGACCCCTCGGCAATCCCCCCGGATCCGCCGTCTCGCGGGCCCGGGATACCGGCGACGGGCTTCGCACCCGCCTCGCCGACGCCCCCGCCGGCCCCCGCCCCCCGCGGCCCCGAGCCCGCCCGCGAGCCCGACGCGGCGCAAGAGAAGTTCGAGTTGCTCAAGCGCCACATCCACACGCGGCTCGTCGATCGGCTCGACATGAATCGCATCAGCGAGCTCGACCCCAAGGTGTTGCGCAACGAGATCCGCGGGGTCGTCGAGCAGCTCTGCGACACGGAGAACCCGCTGCTCAATCGCAACGAGCGCCAGCGGCTCGTCAACGAGATCCTCGACGAGACCTTCGGATTCGGGCCGCTCGAGCTGCTCCTCAAGGACGATAAGATCGGCGACATCATGATCAACGGCGCCCGGAAGATCTACGTGGAGAAGGAGGGCCGGATCCTGCGATCCGAGGTGACGTTCCGCGACAACGATCACCTGCTCCAGATCATCGATCGCATCGTCTCCCGAGTCGGCCGTCGGGTGGATGAGACCTCGCCGATGGTCGACGCCCGGCTCCCCGATGGCTCGCGATTCAACGCGATCATCCCCCCGCTCGCCCTCGACGGCCCCGTGGTCACGATCCGGATGTTCGGCTCCAAGCCGCTCTCCAAGGACGACCTCCTCCGCTTCAAGGCGTTCACGCCGGAGATGCTCTCGCTGATGGAAGGCGCCATGAAGGCGCGGCTGAACATCATCATCTCGGGGGGGACCGGCTCGGGGAAGACGACGCTCCTGAACACGCTCTCCAGCTTCATCCAGCCCGACCACCGCGTGATCACCATCGAGGATGCCGCCGAACTCCAGCTCCAGCAGGACCACGTCGTCCGCCTGGAGACGCGACCGCCGAACATCGAGGGCCGAGGCGCCGTCACGGCCACCGACCTGGTGAAGAACGCGCTGCGGATGCGGCCCGACCGGATCATCATCGGCGAGTGCCGGGGCGCCGAGACGCTCGACATGGTCCAGGCCATGAACACCGGACACGAAGGCTCGATGACCACCGTCCACGCCAATACGCCCCGCGATGCCCTCAGCCGGCTGGAGACCATGATCAGCATGGCCGGCCTCGAACTGCCGATCCGCGCCTTGCGCTCCCAGTTCGCTTCGGCCATCGACATGATCATCCAGGCCAGCCGGCTCCAGGGCGGCCCTCGCAAGGTGACCAGCATCTCGGAGGTCATCGGCATGGAAGGCGACACGATCATCATGCAGGAGATCTTCGCCTTCCGGCAGATCGGCGTGGGCGAGGACGGCCGTGCCCACGGCGAGTTCATCGCGACCGGGATCCGGCCGACCTTCATGGACCGGCTCGAGAGCTCCGGCTATCGCCTCTCGTCCGACCTCTTCCGTCAGCGCATCCTGTTGAAAGATTGATCTCCGGCCGGCCCAGACGCCGGCCCCTCCGGGAGCCGAATGATGAGCGATCCCACTGTCCTTTCGATGATCATCGGCCTCGGCGTCGTGATCCTCGTCGGCGGGCTCGGCCTGGTGATGTCGCGATCCTCCGACTCGCGCGCCGAGGAACGGCTGGCCGGCCTCGTCGGCCAGAAGAAGGCAAAGTCCAAGAAGGCGGACCTGGCCAGCGGAATCCTCGCCCGTCCCGCCGCGATCGATCTGGGACGGCCCTCCTTCTGGACCCGGATCATCCCCAACGCCGAGAACCTCAACCTGCTCTACGAGCAGGCCGATGTCAGCCTGACATTCCGATCGTTCCTGGGCCTGGTCGGGGGGCTCGCCACGGTGGGCCTCATCGTCGGAATCGTCTTCCAACTACCCATCTATGCGATCCCCGTTGGTTCGATCTTCCTGGGAGCCCTGCCGTTCTTTTGGCTGCTGCGACGCAGGAGCCAGCGCATCAAGCAATTCGTCACGGCCATGCCCCCGGCCGTCGAGCTGATCAGCCGCGCGCTGCGGGCCGGCCATGGGCTTGCCTCGGGTCTGCACCTGGTCGCCGAGGAGATGAAAGGGCCGATCGCCGACGAATTCAATCGCGTCTTCGAAGAGCAGAATCTCGGCATCCCCATCGAGCTGGCCCTGCGCAACATGGCCGACCGGATCCCGTCGATGGACGTGCGATTCTTCGTGATCGCGGTGATCATCCAGCGGACGACCGGCGGCGACCTCGCCGAGGTCCTCGACAAGATCGGCCGATTGATCCGCCAGCGGTTCGAGCTGTTCGGCCACGTGAAGGCCCTGACGGCCGAGGGCCGGCTCTCGGGGGCCGTACTGCTGGCCATGCCCCCGGCCCTGCTCGCCTTCATCTCGACTGTGAACTACGATTATGCCAGCGTGCTCTTCACGACGCCGATCGGCGTCAAGATGCTGACCGTCACGGCCGGGCTCCAACTGGTCGGCGCCTGGGCGATCAAGAAAATCATTTCGATCAAGGTGTGAATTGACGTGATGCCGTCCAATGAATCACTGATCCCGATGGCGGTCTTCGTCTCCATCACCCTGGGTACCTGGTTTGTGCTCGGGTTTGTTGCCGGCCGGCCGAGGAATGCCGAAGAACGACTCCGGCGGCTCCTCGACCCCAACGGCAACCGGAACGAGGCGGAGCTGAGCCTGGCGAGGCGGCAGGAGTTGTTCCAGGCGAAGGTCTCGGCGGCCGCGCACAAGCTGGGCAAGTCCCTCCGCCCATCCGACGAGCAGGAGCTGGGTAAGATCCGGTTGAAGCTCCTGAATGCCGGGTTCCGGCAGGAGGCGGCCGTGGCCGTGTATTTCGGTGTCAAGCTCATCTTGATGATTGCGGCCCTCCTCCTGGCCGGCCCGTTCCTCATCATGAAGTATGGCATGACGCAGACCGCCGGGGTGGCCGCGGTCGGCGTCGCGTGCCTGGGTTTCTACCTCCCGGATGTCTTCGTGAACCAGCGGAAGAAGAAGCGGGCCGAGTCGATTTTCCTCGCCTTGCCTGATGCCCTGGACCTCATGGTCGTCTGCGTCGAGGCGGGCCTGGGACTCGACTCCGCGATGCGGCGTGTCACCGGCGAGCTGGCCCAGTCGTCGCCGGTCCTCTGCGAGGAGTTCGCCATCGCCAACTTCCAGCTCCAGATGGGCCGGACCCGGAGGGAGGTCCTCCGCGACCTGGGGATCCGGTCGGGAGTCGAGGATGTTCGGGCGTTGGCCGCGGTGATCATTCAGGCCGAGAAGTTCGGCTCGAGCATCGGGGCGGCGCTGCGCGTCCAATCGGACGCCATGCGACTACGCCGCCGGCAACTGGCCGAGGAGCGGGCCGCGAAAACGGCGGTCAAGATCATGATCCCCTTGATCCTCTTCATCTTCCCCGGCGTCTTTGTCGTGCTCGTCGGCCCCGCCGGCATCCAGATGGTCAAGATGATGACCCTGAAGTAGACCCGAGCGATCGCGGTACGGGCCCGGAGCCGAGTCGCGGCGACGACCTTTTTCCCCGATCCTCCACGAGGGATGATGGCATGGCCAAGACCCCGATCACGCTGGCCCCCGACCTCCATCCGGACCGACGCCGGTCACGGCTGCTGCCGATCGCCGCGATGTTCGTCTCCATCATCCTGACGACTCCCGTGCTCGTGGAAGTCGCATCGCTCTGCTATGCCCAGTGGAGCGAGATCTTGGGGACGCCCGTCTCGGTGCGGACACCGATCCTGGACGCGTTCTGCGACCGGGTCGAAGCCTTCCGGCAGAACCTCGGGTTCAGGGTCTATTCCTACTTCCAGCAGGTCCCCTGGGACCCGAAAGTCGTCCTGCCGACCATCGCGGTTGTCATGGCCATCGCGATGATGATGCTACGGCGATGAGCGGCCAGTCGGGCGTCACGATCGGACCTTGCTTCCATCCTCCCCGCCAAAGAGCAGACGGGGTTGACAGACGCCTGACTCTCGGCGATGCTCGATGGGTATTCTGGAGCCGAAGTGGCGGAATGGCAGACGCGCCGGACTCAAAATCCGGTGGGGTAACACCCGTGTGGGTTCAAGTCCCACCTTCGGTACTAAGGACTTACGGCGATTTGGTGGCGGTGTACTAAGGCCCTGTGGTACAATTTTGGTACACAGGCGAGCGTGACATTGGTGTCGCGTTGCCCTTCCCCGAGGGGCACTCTCATGGCCACCCTGCAAGAGCGCAATGGCAGCTTCCGCGTCCTCTTTTGCTACAACGGCAAGCGCGAGACCTTCACCATCGGCAAGGTCGGTCGCCAGGAGGCCGAGGCGACCTCCACACAGGTGGATTACTTGCTGATGCGGATCGAGCAGCGATTCCTCATCGTTCCCCCCGGCGACGACATCGTCGCCTTCATCCGCAACGGAGGAAAGACGCCCGAGGAGGCCGTCCCGATGGAGCGGGCCGAGGTCACCCTGGGCCAGTTACGTGACCGTTACCTCGATACGCACGGCAACGGCAGCCTCGAAAAGACGTCGCTCGACGGCATCCAGCTCCACTTCAAGCATCTCGTCGCCACGCTCGGCGAGCGCTATCCGATTCGCACCCTCTCGCTGGCGGACCTCCAGCGACATGTGGACCGCCGCGCCAAAGCCAAAGGCATCTACGGCCGTCTCAGCCCCGCCACGATCAAGAAGGAGATCGTGACCCTGCGCACGTCCTGGAACTGGGGCGTCCGCATGGGCATCGTGACCGGCAGGTTCCCCAACGCGGGTCTGCGCTACCCGAAGGGCGAGGAAAAGCCTCCGTTCATGACCTGGCAGGAGATCGAACGCCGCATCAAGGCGGGCGGCATGACCGACAAGGAGCGGGCCATGCTTTGGGATGCGCTCTTTCTGACCCTGACCGAGATCGAGGAGTTGCTCGCCCACGTGGAGGGTTCAGCCCGGCAACCCTGGGTCTACCCGTTGTTCGTCTTCGCCGCACATACCGGGGCCAGGCGGTCCGAGATGATCCGCGCTCAGGTCGCGGACGTGGATTTCGAAGGTGGGACGGTCCTGATCCGTGAGAAGAAGAGGGCCAGGGGGCAGCGGACGACGCGGCGCGTCCCGCTTTCGTCCCGCCTTGCGAAGATTCTCCAGGAATGGCTCGAGGTTCACCCCGGCGGGCCAACGCTCTTCTGCCAGGAGACGGCCGTCACACGCAGTAAGACCAAGCGCTCCGCCCCGATGCCGGTGACTCGCGATGAGGCTCACGACCATTTCAAGCGAGCGCTCGCGGGAAGCAAATGGCAGGTGATGAGAGGCTGGCACGTCCTTCGCCACAGCTTTGCGAGCAATTGCGCCGCGAAGGGCGTGGACCAGCGGTTGATCGATAGTTGGCTCGGGCACACGACCGAGATCAGGAAGCGCTATCTTCACCTGATTCCCAGCAATGAACGCCAGGCTCTCGGCGCCGTCTTCGGATAAGCGTGCCTGGAACGATGGTCGAGGATCGGACCAGGCGCTGAGTCGGAGCAATCCTGGGCCGTTTGCCTCTCGGCTGCCAACGGCTTTCGTTGACGGAGCCGGTTCGCGTTCACAGCCCTCGGGTGACAGTCAGGCGGAACCGCAGAAGGTACGGCAGCATGAAAGCCAATCCCGCCGACATCGCGTCAGCAGCAAACCCGGAAAGCGCGTCGGTGTCGTAGGAGTGTGGTAGGACCGACGCGCGCAGGGTGTGGTGGTCAATGGCCCTCGGCTCTACCCCTCACACCGCTCGGCGAGCCTCGGATAAGATGGCGTTGGTCGTGCTCAGCTCACGGGTGCCGGCGCCAAATGCCGGCTGGTGAGACGACGGTTCGGTCTACCCCTGGTTGGAAGCCGGCTTTTGCAACGGCGCCGTCCAGGAACGCAAGCTCCCGGCGGATCAGAGTCATTCGGGGGCCAGCAGGCGCCGGAGCAAGTCGCCGATGGGGTTGGCTTGCGTGGTTTGCGGCGCGGCGAACAGGCTGTTATCCAGCAGGTTGATGTCGATCGCGGTGAGCTCGAGCGACGGCGACATCATTCGGGAAAGCAGATTCTGGCAAGCTTCGCCGAGCAAACCTTCCCGGTCGGCGACGACCGGCACGTTTCCCGCGCAGTGGCGAACGCTTTTCAAGCGAAAGAGTTCGAAGGCGAGCTGGCCGCCGGCGGAGCTGAGGGTCATGGTGAAACCCCGGGGATGTGCCCTGAAGCGGCGTGAGGCGAGGATGCGGTCGGCCCAGAGGCGCGCCGGTCCGCTGCCGTCGTCAACAATCGTGATCGGGAGCGGCGCTTCGAGGATGCGGAAGACGACCGGGCAGGCCTCGAGGGCCTCGTCATACAACGGCATGACGTCGTCAGAACGGCCGAGCTTTTCAACGCAAATCGCGGCAATGACCGCCAGGCGAGCGCGCAGGCAACGGTCGTACGTTCGGGAAAGCTGATCGCGAGACCGGGTGGCCAGTTCCAGGGCTCGCTCGGCGTTCCCGTCGCGCCAGGATAGCTCGGCTTCCATGGCATCGAAGTAAGGTGCGGCTTGAGCGTGAGTCTCTTCGCGGCGGGCCTGCCGGATGGCTTCCCATGCGACTCCCCGGGGCACCAGGTAGTTGACATCGGGCAAGAATAGCGTGTTGGGGGTGGCGACGTCGTAGAGATAGGCGTTGCCGGGTGCAAGGGGACGGAACAGCTCGATCAAGAACTTCTTGTCTTGCAACAGTTTGAGCATCTCTTTCTCGAGCGTCCATCGCTCGAGGTCGAGCCCGCGCCCTTCGAGCGCGGATTTCGATCCCGAGTCGATTTGCATCGCCTCGAGGTCCTTGAGCTCTCGCTGGCGGTGAAGGATGGTTACCCAGAGGAAGAACCGGCTATTCACCTCGAAATCGCGAGTCTCACCGGAGAAATGCTTGCGACCGGCCTGCTCGTGCGACCGCTTGGCCCACTGGTACGCATCGGTACCGCGGCCCAAGAGGAGAAAGAGGTGTGCGGCGGCGCGGTCGAAGCTGTCTTGATCCGCGATCAGGGTATAGGCTGCCCGCTGTCTACGCTGCTCCTGAGCCCGCGTCAGTGAGGACCAGGCGGCGGGAATCATACCCTTCTGGGCCAGCAGCCAGGACAGCTCAGTGAACGGGCTACCCCAGTAGTCGACGCGAGGGAAGCGGGTTGCCTTGAAAATCGCTTCGTCCCCCTCGGCATAGTGGAAGTCGCGAAAGCAGACCTCGGAGAAGTTCCGCCAGAGAATGGGGCTGGTCGCGATATTAGTAACGGCGTCCTTTGCCGATTCATAGCACTGGTCTCGGTGGCCATCTTCTTCTTCGAGTGCGGGCCGCGAGTTCAAGACGTTCAGGCGCATCGTGCCGGACTTCTCGGCCTTCTCGAGCCACTGGCGAGCCTCGTCAAAGCGGGCCAGACGCATGAGCGGCCAGACGCGCCGCGAAGGCAGAGGCTGGTAGACCTGCTCGATGAGATCCGTCACCCGGAGCTGCTCGAGATCGCGTGCCATGTCATAGAGTATGGAGTATTCGAGCTCGAGGACGCGCAGATACCACTCGCGAGCGATCGTGTCGCTGGGTGATTTCAAGCCCCGGTTGTGCATCTCATGACGAAGCTTCCGCACGAGGAACAAGGCAAGCGGGAAATTGCCCTCGCTCTCCTCCTCGACCTGGGCGAGCACATAGCGCGCGGGAATCGATTGAGGGTTGGCGCGCAGGGCCTTCAGCGCAAGCTCCCGGCCCGCGACGTATTCATCGGCTTCCGCTACCAGGCGGTAGGCTTCGCGCTCATCGGGCGTCGCCTGGGCCATGGCGCCGGATTCGCGAAGGTAACGCCGCACTTCATCCCGGCCTTTCCAGTAAGCCTCGTAGGCTTCGCGATTCTCACGCGAGGGCGCCTCGTCGATCGGAATGATGCGGAGTTCCTCACGTGACATCTGCGGGAACGGGCAGTCGGGATACTCGCTCTTGAGCGGGTCCCGGCGCGCGACCAGCGACCGCGCCGCGGCAACCAGAGACCCGGCCAGCACGATGACGGTCGACAAAATCAATACGTTCTTGAGAGACATCCGGCAGCTCCCGGTGCAAATCGATCAGCGGCTTGGGCATTGTTTCGGGTCGAGATGGAACGCGCGCCGCGGTGCGCGGCCGGAGCGCACAAAGGGGTCGGATGAGATCATCCGGAGGTCGAAAGCGACCGGCGCGTGGCGGCTTCGATGATCGGAGCCGTACAGTCACGCACGATTGAGTCAGGGTCCTTGTAGCCGGGAACCAGCTCGAGACGGTGGCTGAACAAGAGCGGGGCGAGCGCCTTGATATCCTTGGGAGAGACGAAGTCGCGGCCTTGCGTCATCGCCCGAGCCTGAAGCGCGGGGATCGCTACCACCAGCGAACGGGTGGAGATGGCCAGGGCGACGCGTGAATCCTTGCGGAGATTCCCCGCGATATCGACCAGGCATTCGTGGATCACCGGCGCGACCTGCACCGTATCCATCAGGTACCGCCGCGCGGCGAGGATCGCCTCGGGACAGATGGAGAACGTCGGCGGCCGCCGGCGGGCGGCTTTCCACTCCGAGAGGACCTCCAGCTCGTGCGCCCGGTCGAGATAGGTCATCCTGATCTTGAACATGAAGCGGTCGAGCTGTGCCCGCGGCAGAGGGTACGTGCCGGCCAGGTCGAGCGGGTTCTGGGTGGCGATCACGAAGAACAG